>PATI01000015.1 GCA_002712335.1 Rhodospirillaceae bacterium
TTGGTACTGATGGAAGTCCTTTCAGACTTCGGTACGGTAGAGTTTTTTGCAATCGAAACTTTGACCTTGGGAATTTTCAACGTTTGGCTGGGCATGAATAACCTAACGGCTGCTGCGCAGATTGCAGGAATGGCATTCATTTTCATTTTGGCACTAGTGGTTATCGAACGAGCAGCAAGACGTCGTCAAAGATTCAATGATACTAGTGGACGTGCAAAAACTATATCTGCATTGGACGTAAAAGGTGGCCGCGCTTTTCTTTGCGCCTTCCTATGCTGTTGTCCTATTTTTCTGGGATTTATAATACCCGTCGGGGTTCTGATAAATTTTATATTAAAAGGTCTGTCCATTACGAATTTAGATGCGTTGATCTCGGCTACGTTTAATTCTCTCGTTTTATCTTCAGTAGCCGCGGCTTTAGTGATGGGAATAGCAATTTTTATGGTATTGGCTACAACCTATCAAAGACACCCCTTTTTGAAGGGTCTCTCAACAGTTGCAGTGCTCGGCTACGCATTCCCAGGCGCAATATTAGCAATCGGCGTTGTCTCCTTTGCCGGGAGCGTTGATGCTTTGGGATCCAAAATTGGGGTATCTGATGGGATTTTGATAGGTGGCATCGGGTTATTGGTATTAGCCTATGTAGTCCGTTTTCAAGCAGTTGGACATGGAGCAATAACTGCTGGGGTAAATCGACTCTCACCAAATATAATGAGCGCAAGTTTTGTTTTAGGTAGAGGTTTCTCAAATAGTATGGTGACACTTGGACCTCCTCTTCTGAAGAGATCAATCTTAGCCGGAGGTATTCTTGTTTTCGTAGATGTTATGAAGGAGCTTCCAATGACACTTCTGCTGCGACCCTTTAACTATGAAACCTTATCTACCTACGTCTACCAGTTTGCAAAAGACGAATTACTTGAGGAATCAGCATTAGCAGCGGTAACAATTATTATTGCCGGCCTTGGACCTGTAATTTTGATCAATGCTTCAGAACGCGGTAAGACTTGAGGAATAATAACTTTAAGCTGCTGCGTGTATACCTGCCTTATTAACGTTGTCATCGACATGAGATTCAAACTGTTTGAAATTTTCTTCAAACTGTTTGGCTAAATGCTGTGCCGTACTGTCATATTCTCCCTTATCGTCCCAGGTGTTACGAGGTGCGAGTACGTTACTAGGCACGTCAGGGCACCCTTCAGGAACCAGCAGCCCAAAGTTAGGGTCTGCTGCCACGCCAACTGAGGCCAGCTTTCCATCCAAAGCTGCCCTAACCATGGCTCGGGTATGCGCAATTTTCATCCGTTTACCAACTCCATATGCACCCCCACTCCAACCGGTATTAACCAGCCAGCAACTGGACTTATGTTTGGCAATACGTTCTCCAAGAATTTTTGCATATATTGTTGGATGACGGGGAAGAAACGGTGCACCAAAACAAGTTGAAAAGGTTGCTTCAGCTCCCGATGTCATGCCGCGCTCTGTACCCGCCACCTTTGCAGTATATCCTGATAAAAAATGATACATAGCTTGTTCGGGTGTCATTTTACTAATTGGAGGTAAAACACCAAACGCATCTGCTGTTAACATTACGATATTGTCTGGATGTCCTCCCATCCCGGAGTCGCTTATATTCTCCATGTAATCAATCGGGTATGAAGAGCGGGCATTTTCAGCTAACGATCCATCATCGAAATCTGGAATTCGAGTAACAGGGTCAAGGACCACGTTCTCTAAAATGGTCCCAAATCGTCGGGACGCCGTGTATATTTCTGGTTCAGCTTCAGCTGATAAATTGATAGTTTTTGCGTAGCAACCACCTTCGAAATTGAAAACTCCGTTATCCGACCAGCCATGCTCGTCGTCACCAATCATTGTACGAGTTGAGTCCGAGGACAAAGTAGTTTTACCAGTTCCCGAAAGTCCGAAGAAAATAGCAACATCCCCATTCGAACCAATATTTGAAGAGCAATGCATTGTCATGACGCCTATCGCCGGCAAAATCCAATTCATTACACCAAAGATACTTTTCTTTATTTCTCCAGTATAATGGCTACCTCCAACAAGAACAGTTTTTGCTGGAATATTAACAAGAATACAGACTTCGCTGTTGGTGCCATCTGTTTCAGGGTTTGAATGGAAATCGGGTGCTTGAATTACCGTCCACTCCGGTGTGAATGACGCAAGTTCATCGTTGGCCGGTTGTATAAACATATTACGAGCAAACAAACTGTGCCATGCGTTTTCTGTAATAATCCTCACGGGTAACCGGTATTTAGGATCTGCACCGCAATAGCAATCTTGGACAAAGACCTCTTTATCTTTCAAATAACTCATCATGCGATTATGAACGATCGAAAATTTATCGGCCCCGAGTGGCTGATTGACTGGCCCCCACCAAACGTCTTGTTGGATGGAGGGGTCTTCAATCATAAATTTGTCTTTTGGAGAACGTCCAGTGTATTCACCGGTTTTAGTTACGAATGCCCCATCAATGGATAGCACACCCTCTTTTCTGCGCAGGCCTGCTTCATAAAGCTGAGGTGCGGTTTGGTTCCAATGCACTGAGCCGGTTGCACTTAACCCGTGATTGCTGATACCGAAGTTACTTATAAAAGGTCCAATATTCCCCACAACTCACTCCTGAATTTTTCTCGTCAGACTAATTTTTAGCAATTCTAAATTTAATTTTGTGCGTCTATACCCCAAACGTTTTCTTGTTTCAAACATAACCTTACAAGCATGCTACTGCAACTCTCCAACTCAGGAGTATTTAAGGCAAATTATCGCAGTTTTTTTTGGGTTTATGTGTTTACGTTTGTTTAACACTCGCTTCATGAAGTGCGGTAAACCGAATCAAAAAAATAAAAGCATATTCTTTAATCTATCCAGAGTTCAAACAATAATAATTAAATAAATAGCTAAAAAGTATAATGGGTATAATAGTTGCTAAATGAAAACGGAGCAAAAAAAGTCTCATCATTGGACTTTTTTTCATTAAGTTATAGAGAACGTTTATTTTTTTATGAAATCAAAAAAGGCAATTTTTCCTATTATTGCCCTAATTCTGCTTGATTTAGAGTTTGTATTAAGACTTGAACTAAATTTTGGGAGAAGCAGAATGAATTTGGGGTTTAATGATTATGAATTTGGAGGAGTTCCTGTGGGGCATAAAATAGCATTGGTTGATGATGATCGAAATATTTTGACATCAGTAACAATGATACTTGAAGCAGAGGGCTATGAGGTAAAGACATTCACGGATGGAGAGGCGGCGTTTCATGGCCTTTCAGCCCAGCCTGTAGATTTGGCTATCCTCGATATAAAAATGCCTCGACTAGATGGGATTGAACTTTTGAGGCGTCTTCGTAAAAAAAGCGACCTACCAATAATCTTTCTTACTTCTAAGGATGATGAAGTTGATGAAATATTAGGCCTTAGGGTGGGTGCAGATGATTATGTTAAGAAACCATTTTCACAACAATTGCTGCTTCAGAGAATCCGTTCATTATTAAGACGTCATGATCGTTCGGGAGTGTTTCTAGAGGGTGTTGATAATGAGCCTCCAATCGTTAGGGGTAACTTAAAATTGGATACTGCTCGACATCTTTGCTCTTGGAAGGGTGATGCTGTAAAACTCACCATAACAGAATTTCTTATCTTAAAAACATTAGCAGCAAGACCCGGTATTTTTAAAAATCGAAATCAATTAATGGATGCGGCATTAGGGGAGGATATTTATGTTAATGATCGCACGATTGACAGCCACATTAAGAGAATTCGTAAAAAATTTAAAGTTGTTGATCCTGATTTCGACCCAATCGAGACTCTTTATGGTGGCGGTTACCGTTACCGAGAAGAGTGATTTGTAAAGTAAATGGAATGGGGCTTCAATAGGGCACGCTTTAAGAATTCTGCTGATAATCATAGTAGTTCTCAGTCCGCAGAAAAAAATAAGAAAATTAATCGGCGCGGATTATTCTCACCCTTAACGTCTCGGATTTTGCTAGTTAACGTCCTTGCTCTCGCAATTTTGTTTATTGGGCTTCTTGATCAAGGTCGCTATGAGAAGGACTTGATCGAAACCAAGGTACAATCGTTATTTACCCAAGGAGAAATGATATCGGCTGCACTAGCGGAGAGTGCCTATGAAACTCGGCTTAATGGCTCAACGGCGTTGGAGCCATCAATCGCCTCACCGATGCTACGGCGTTTAGTCAAGCGCACTAAGGATAGAACGAGGTTATTTGACGGGAATGGTTATTTAATGGCTGATAGCCAAAGTCTTTTAGGCCCTCAGGGTGCTACAGTAATAAAAGTCGAATTACCACCAATTGCAGATAATGATACATTTAGGATTTTTGTAAAATGGTTGGAGATGATATTTTTGGAGCCTGGCCGTAATCTGCCGCTTTATCAGGAAAATGCATATCAGCGAGCTGGAGATTATCGAGAAGTAGAGCGTGCCCTTTCAGGAGAGCCAAGTTCCGAAATTCGTATTAATGAGTCTGGTAGACTTTTAATCGGCGTTGCGGTTCCAGTACAACGTTTTAAAAAAGTTATAGGTGTTGTTTTCATTACACATGATGCCAAGAAAATTGATGAAAAAATTCATGCTTATCTAATATTAATATTGTCTATTTTTGCGGTAGCACTCTGTGTCACTGTTTGTTTATCCTTTTATCTAAGTGGCACGATCGTTCGTCCACTGCGTCGTTTGGCGACTTCGGCTGACCGCGTTAGAACCACACCTAGTCAAGTCAAAGCATTGCCAAAATTTCAGGGGCGAAATGACGAAATAGGGGATCTTGCCGAGGCTTTGAATGCAATGACTGCTGCGTTGTCAGAGCGTTTGGACGCTATAGATAGATTTGCTGCCGATGTTTCTCATGAACTAAAAAACCCCTTAACGTCTGCACTAAGTGCTGCAGAAACAGCTGCTCGTATTGATGATGCTCAGCAGCAACGAAAGCTAATGGCAATAATCAAAGATGACATAATTCGCTGTGATCGCACAATAACCGAGATCTCGGAAGCATCTCGGCTAGATGCTCAGTTATCCCGTGATGAGAATGAAATAATTGATCTCGACCCACTTTTGGCCACATTAGTTGAGGTGTCCCAATCAGGTAGTCCCTTCACAAACCAGATTCATTATGTGGAAAATGGAACTGGACCATATACTGTTTTGGGGAAAAGGGGACCGATAGAAAGGGTATTTAAAAATTTATTTGATAACGCTCTTTCTTTTAGTCCACCCAATGGCGAAGTAAAGGTTAAAGTTAGGCGGGATAACGAAAACATTTTTATCACTGTTGAGGATCAAGGACCAGGAATACGAGAGGGAAGCCTAGAAAAGATATTCAATAGGTTTTATAGCGAGAGGCCCGAATCAGAACAGTTTGGGACTCATTCGGGATTAGGACTCAGCATGGTGCGGCAGATTATTGCTGCTTATCGTGGTGAAATTGTTGTTAAGAATTTAAAAAATTCAAACGGAAAAATTATGGGCGCATGTTTTGTAGTCAGCTTGCCAGCTTGCTGAGAATAATTAATGAAATTCTTACATGCTAGTTGTGTCGCAATAGGTCAATTTGGGATTCTTTTACGGGGTCCATCCGGCAGTGGCAAGTCAGATCTTGCGCTTAGATTAATTGACGAAGGTGCTATCCTCGTAGCGGATGACCAGGTTTATCTGGAGAGTATTGACGGTGAATTGTTGGGTAGTAGCCACAATAAAATCGCAGGCAAAATCGAGATCAGGGGTTGTGGTATTTTTGATTTTCCTTTTTTAAAGGCTATTACAATAAAGTTGGTTATTGATTTGGAAAATCGGGAAAATATTCCACGCCTACCAGAGACTGATTCTTGTATAATTTTTGGACATAGATTGCCACTATATCGGTTGTATGCCTTTGATATTTCTTCTCCTATTAAAATACGCACTTTGTTGAAAAATCTAGTAAATTAAATGGTATAAATATAAACTTTCTGTAAAATTGCAAAATTCCTGTCATGGTAGTCCGTAAAAATGACGTTACCAGAATATAAAAATAAAAAACCAAATAATATATCTTCTACGCCGTTAATCTCTATGCGGAAGTCTGTGCTTTTAATTACCGGTATCTCGGGAGCTGGTCGTTCAACTTCTTTAAAAATTTTAGAAGATCTCAGCTATGAAGCGGTTGATAATTTGCCGCTTAAATTTTTATCGACGCTGGCTGCATCTGTAGATGGTGTAGAACGACCGCTTGCTATTGGTATAGATGTTCGGACTAGAGGTTTTCAAATTGACAAATTTTTTAGCGTGTTAGACACACTTAAAAAAAAATCGGGATCCAGTGTGAAAATAATATTTTTAGACTGCGATAATGATGTTTTGCAACGACGTTTTACAGAAACCCGTCGTCGTCATCCGTTGGCTGCCGATCGTCCAGTAATGGATGGAATTTTAAAAGAAAGGCAGTCTATATTAGAACTCCGAGACCGTGCTGATCTTATAATAGATACATCCGAATTATCGCTTAATGATCTAAAACAGATACTTTCGGGGCACTTTTCAGTTGATGAGGAAATTAAGTTTTTCATTTCCGTTATTTCTTTTTCTTATCGACGTGGTATTCCCAGAGAGTCCGATCTTGTTTTTGATGCAAGATTTTTAGCTAACCCCTTTTATGAGGATAGTCTCAAGGAATTAACAGGTATGGATCAAGAGGTGGCCGATTTTGTGGCAAAAGATCCCTATTTTAAGCCTTTTTTTGAATCATTAAAGGCATTGTTGAACCCACTTCTACCTCGCTTTAAAAATGAGGGTAAAAGTTATCTCACAATATCAATTGGTTGTACCGGAGGACGTCATCGGTCAGTATTTGTTGTAGAAGAACTTGTTAAATGGCTCCAGAAAACTGGAAATCGCGTTGATTTTAGTCACCGTGAGTTGCCAAGGATCGAAAAACTAAATCCTGGAGCATAGAGAAAACAATGATTGGTATAGTCCTTGTTACCCATGGTCAACTAGCGGAAGAGTTCTTGTATGCTTTGGAGCACATTGTCGGCCAGCAGACCAATATAAAGGCTATTGGTATTCAGGAGGAAGATGACATGGAAAAGCGTCGCCGTGATATTTTCCAAGCAATAAAAAATGTCGAAGATGGAGATGGAGTTGTTCTTTTGACGGATATGTTTGGTGGCACGCCATCAAATCTAGCTATTTCTTTAATGTCTGAAAATTCTGTTGAGGTTGTTGCCGGGGTTAACCTACCTATGCTGATTCAGTTGGTGCGATCACGTCAGACACATAAACTAAAGGATGCGGCTTTAGATGCAGCTGATGCTGGTAGAAAGTATATCAGTGTTGCTTCAAAAATACTTAATGATCGAAAAAAATAACTAAATGTTTTTTGATCAAAATTATAAAAAAAATCGAGTAAAAATTTGATCGAAAAAAAGGTGACAATTGTAAACAAGAGGGGATTACACGCCAGAGCGGCGGCGCGCTTCTCGAAATTGGCAGAAAATTTCCATTCAGAAATAAAGGTGGAAGTTGATGGATTAAGCGTATCGGCCCGATCAATTATGGGGTTGATGATGCTTGGTGCTAGTCAGGGGGTTGATGTTTTAATTACCGCTCAGGGTGAGGATGAGAAAGAGGGACTCAATGCACTAGTGGAGCTTATAAAAAAATGTTTTGATGAGGAATGACGTTCAAATTTTTATACTATTGCCTTTAAGTGTGTTTGATTGTTATACGGCGTTATTTTTCTGGTTCAAAGTATTTGAGATATAGGTCGGATTTAAAAGTTAGTTTCTATTTATAAAGTTAAGGAGATTAAAATGGGTTCTGCAAAAGATTATCAGGTTGCTGATATTTCACTTGCTGAATGGGGTCGCAAAGAAATCAAAATAGCTGAAACAGAGATGCCGGGCCTTATGGCTCTTCGAGACGAATATGCTGATTTGCAACCACTTAAGGGTGCAAAAATTGTTGGCTGTTTGCACATGACTATACAGACAGCAGTTTTAATTGAGACGCTTACGGATCTTGGTGCATCAGTAAGGTGGAGTTCCTGTAATATTTTTTCTACTCAGGACCAAGCCGCAGCAGCAATTGCTGCAGAGGGAACTCCAGTATTTGCGTGGAAGGGAGAAACGGAGGAAGAATTTTGGTGGTGTATCGAGCAAACCCTAGAAGGTCCAGGTGGTTGGAAACCAAATATGATACTCGATGATGGTGGTGATGTTACGGCAGTAATTCACCAAAAACGTCCAGATCTCCTTGCAGAAATTCGTGGTCTATCTGAAGAAACGACCACGGGGGTTCACAGGTTATATGAAATGGAAAAAAACGGCACCCTTAAAGTGCCGGCAATGAATGTTAATGACTCTGTTACAAAGTCAAAATTTGATAATTTGTATGGTTGTAGAGAGAGTCTAGTTGATGGTATCCGCCGCGCTACTGATGTAATGCTCGCAGGGAAGGTGGCAGTAGTTTGCGGGTATGGTGATGTAGGTAAAGGTTCGGCAGAATCTCTGAAAGTAAGTGGTGCTCGCGTTTTAGTGACGGAAATCGATCCGATTTGTGCATTGCAGGCGGCGATGGAGGGTTACGAAGTTACGACTATGGATGAAGCGGCAGCAGCTGGTGATATATTTGTAACAACTACGGGTAATATCGACGTTATTACCCTTGATCATATGCGAGAAATGAAAGAGCGCGCTATTGTTTGTAATATCGGTCATTTTGATAGTGAAATTCAGGTTGAAGCGCTAAAAAATTATAAGTGGCATAATGTTAAACCCCAAGTTGACGAAGTGGAATTTCCTGATGGTAAGCGCATAATTCTTCTGGCTGAGGGGCGTTTGGTAAATCTTGGTTGTGCCACTGGGCATCCGAGCTTTGTAATGAGCGCATCATTCACTAACCAAACTCTAGCACAAATAGAGCTATGGAATAATAGTAAGAAATATGGGAATAAAGTTTATGTTCTTCCCAAAGAGCTGGATGAGAAAGTAGCTAAATTACATCTGGAAAAACTTGGTGTGAAGCTTACCGAATTAACAGAAGAACAGTCTAAATATCTAGGTTTACCGCAAGAGGGTCCATTCAAGCCTGACTTTTACCGTTATTAACTGTTTATTGCGAGATTCGGTATCGAAGAGTAAAAGCAGCCATAGAAATGGTTGATAATTGTGAATTTACCTTATCAATAAACCTCAAGAATCTTGAGGTATCGCAGAGTTTTTCTGCGCGACTAGCACAAAGATTAAAGTTAGGAGACGTTATCGGCCTATCCGGTCCAATTGGGGCTGGGAAATCTACTATTGCGCGTTTTATTATTAACAGCTTAATCGAAGTGCATGGTATGCCCACTTTTGAAATTCCCAGCCCGACTTTCACACTGATAGAGGAGTATGACTTCCCAAAATTCAAAATTTTTCATATTGATCTTTATCGGGTTGAACATCCTTCAGATATTTTTGAACTGGGATTAGAGGAACTTTTTACTGACGGGGTTGCATTAGTAGAGTGGCCAGACAGACTTGGACAACTTCAACCCTCTAATATGCTAAATCTGTTTTTATCTTCGGATAATGCTAGCAAAACCAGAATTTTACATGTTGAAAACCCCGGTGCTTGGAAGCGCGAAGAATTGGACCAGGTATTTAATGGGTAAAAGACAAAAAACTATTCAAAGATTTCTTGAGATTAATGGTTGGTCTAATGCTGAACGCATCAAATTGGGGGGTGACGCCTCTTTCCGAAGTTATTACCGACTAAAGGACAAGGGACGCGGAGCAATATTAATGGATGCGCCGCCGGACTTAGAACAAGTCGACCCTTTTCTAAAGATTGCCCGACACCTTAAGTCCCTAGGTTATAGTGCTCCCTCCATATTCGCCGCAAACAGAGGATTAGGATTAGTACTTTTAGAGGATTTTGGTGAAAATACCTTTACGAGTTTATTAGCAGCTGGCGAAAACGAAAAGAAACTATACCTGCTGGCGACCGATTTTCTTATTGATTTACATTCGAGACCTTTGAACCAAACCGTTCCAAATAATCTAGAGCAATATACATTAAATAAATTTATTGCCGAGGTTTCTCTTCTAACGGATTGGTTTGTCCCTGCTTTTAATAATTGGCGATTGTCTGAAAAGTCAAAGTTAGAATATGAGTTGAAATGGCGCCAACTTATTGGTCTTGATCTTGGAGTACCTCAAAATTTAGTTTTGCGGGATTACCATGTAGACAATTTAATGCGATTAGAAGGTCGTGTGGGAATTGCAGCATGCGGTTTACTGGACTTTCAGGACGCTGTAGTGGGACCCGTGACTTATGACTTAATATCACTAATTGAGGATGCAAGGCGCGATGTTTCTATAGAAACTGCTGAATCTGTCAAAAAAAATTACCTCTCTGCTTTTCCTAATATATGTCCTAATCAGTTTCGGAGGTCGATGGCAGTTCTTGGTGCACAACGTCATGCCAAGGTCATTGGGATATTCACCCGTCTTTGTGTCAGAGATAAAAAGATGGTTTATCTTGAGCACATTCCTCGGGTATGGCGCCTCTTTGAAAATGCCTGCAACCACCCTGAATTGTCTATAATGAAAACATGGATAGATGAAAATATTCCCGCCAAATATAGGTGTATACCGGAGGGATTAGCAGCGTCGTGCTAGAAGTATACCCCGAACACGCAATGGTATTAGCAGCAGGGCTAGGGTTGCGGATGCGTCCAATCACTGAACATAAACCAAAACCACTTGTTTTACTTGGTGGTAGGACATTACTCGATCGAGCTCTTGACCATTTGGTAAGTGCTAATATTAGTTCGGTGACAATCAATCTACACTACTTGGGGAACATGATAATAAGTCACCTAGAGTCACGAAAAGAACCAGATATATTTTTTTCCGATGAAAAGAATAGGTTATTGGACACTGGCGGAGGGGTAAAGGCATCACTAAATAGTCTCGGCGTAAATCCGTTTTATGTTGTTAATGCAGATATCGCTTGGCAGGATGGATCCTCTCCCGCGCTTTCGCGTTTGGCCCATTTTTGGCAAGATGACAGAATGGATGTGTTGCTGTTGCTTCACCCAGTAGACTTGGCGACGGGTTATGAGGGATCTGGTGATTATTATATAAATAGTGAAATGGGTTTAACTCGGTCTCTCAAATCTGATACTGCGCCATACGTATTTACAGGCATTCAGTTACTTCACCCACGCTTATTTATAGATACACCTAATACCCCATTCCCCTTGTCTTTTTTATATGATCGTGCGCAGGAGAATGGGCGTTTGTTCGGTATAATTCATGATGGGGCTTGGCATCATATAGGAACCCCCTCAGGTCTAACCGAAGCCGAAGAGTTATTTTTTGAATCGGAATCGTTTAAAGAAGATGAAGATGCTTCTTGATTCAACGGTCTATTCAATTGAACCAAATATTGCCTTCTTAGATATACTTGCAGCCGGTCTCTTGGATCGTCACGGCGATCAAAAATCAGGATTGAGTGATGTGCAAGTTTATCTGCCTAATCGTAGGGCCTGCAGAGGTTTGGCCGAGGCATTTTTGCGCCAAGGTGATGGAAGTGGGTTATTATTACCTAAGCTCATACCACTAGGAGAAGTAGAATCGGCGGATGAGTTATTGATTTCGGAAGATCAGTCGGGATTAAAAGACTCGTTGAATATTTTGCCAACAATATCCAGTTTCAATCGTCTACTTGCATTAAGCCGTCTAATAATAGAAGCGGAGAAGAAAAAAAGTAGTGAAAGTATATCAATCGCTAGTGCCGTTCGTTTGGCATCGTCCTTAGTGGTGCTGCTTGAAGAGGTAGAAACAGAACAATTAGATTTCTCAAACTTACCTAATCTGGTTGAGTCAGATTATGCTACTCATTGGCAACTTACATTAAAATTTCTGGGAATTATCAGTGAGCAATGGCCGTGGGTTCTTAATTCTCTTGGGTGTGAGAACCCAGCAAAACGTAGAAATATACTAAGTTCAGAATTAATCAAAAGTTGGCGTAGGCATCCACCTTCAGGTCCAATTTATGCGGCGGGATCAACTGGTAGTATTCCTGCCACTGCCTCTATTTTAGTAGCTATTGCTAACCTACCCCGAGGAGCTGTAATTCTTCCAGGTTACGATTTATCGATGGATGAGAATGAACGGAATAATTTGCCCATAACCCATCCGCAGTTTGGGATGGCCCGTCTTGTCGAGTTATTGGAAATAAAATCTTGTGATATTAAGCCCTGGTCAAATGCTAATTTCGCTGATTGTAGTCCTGATCGGGTGCGTTTGATTCGGGCTGCTACGACATCATCGGATGCGGATATAACAGTAAAACCTTCATTTAATATAAAGGAGGCCCTGTCTAATGTGAACTTTATTTCCTGTCCGTCTCCTCAAGAGGAGGCGGGAGTTATTGCCCTGGCAATGCGCGAAGTACTAGAAACGCCCGGTCGAACAGCAGCCCTTGTAACACCTGATAGGCAATTAGCTCGGCGTGTGGCGTCGGAACTTAGTCGTTGGGGTATTATAATCGATGACTCGGCCGGTCAGTCCCTTTCATTAACCCCCATAGGGACCTATCTCAATCTCTCTGCTGCCTGTTTTGCTAGCCAGTTGGCACCAATACCCCTTCTCTCGTTCCTAAAACATCCGCTAGCAACAAATGGTCTTAATCCCGGTTCCTTCCAAAAATACGTTAGGTTACTGGAGCGTTTGGTATTCAGAGGCCCGAGGCCGGGTCCAGGGTCTAGAGGGATTGAGGTGGCATTAGGTAGGCTCCCGCAAGAAACTGACTATAAGAGAAAAAAGACAAAGGATTTGATTGAATGGTTTGATAATTGGAAAATGGCGATCACCAACCTAGAGAAGCTTTTTTTATCAAAAACCCCAGTCCCACTCTTAGAATTGATTGATACCCATATGAAGTTGGTTGAAGAGTTTGCTGCAACGGATCAAATTAAGGGTTCAGAAAGATTATGGTCTGGCGATGATGGAGAAATAGCTGCTTCGTTTATTACTGAATTTCGTGACGCTGCAAAATCCTTTCCAGCTATTTTACCCCAAGATTATCCGACTTTATTAGAGTTGTTGATGACTACAAAAATTGTTCGCCCACGTTTTGGAGCTCATCCTCGATTGCATATTTGGGGTCTGTTAGAGGCACGACTGCAAAAAGCGGACTTGATGTGTCTGGGGGGGCTCAATGAAACGGTTTGGCCAAGTGAATCTAGGGCCGACCCTTGGATGAGCCGTCCAATGCGCCAACAATTTGGTCTTCCGTCGGGCGATCGGCGCGTTGGGTTGAGTGCCCATGACTTTGTTCAGTCTTTTTGTTCAGAAGAGGTTTTAATTACTAGGGCGGAGCGCGTCGCAGGAACACCTACCGTCCCAGCACGCTGGCTTTTGCGCCTTTTCAACGTGCTAAAAGAGGCGGATAAATCGGGGAAGTTTCTGGATCAAATGCAAATTAAAGGTAATAAGCTTTTAACCTGGCAATCAACACTTGATTATCCTAATTTAATAAACCCGTGCAAAGCCCCTTCTCCCTGCCCTCCAATCTCTGCCCGACCTAGAAGGTTGTCTGTAACCCAGATTGAAGCTTGGATGCGGGATCCATACGCAATATATGCTCGTCATATTTTGGATTTAAGGCCTTTGGACCAAATTGATGGTGATCCGAGTGTTGCTGATCGCGGAACAATGATCCATGAGGCATTAGAAAAATTTGTACGCGATTATCCAAATCAAATGCCTTTTGATGTTTCTAAGGTATTACGTGAAATTGGCATGGCTGCGTTTGGCAACGCGCTCGCTTATCCCAGTGTTTGGGCTTTTTGGTGGCCACGTTACGAGAGGATAATCGATTGGTTTGCGGTCAATGAAGTGGATTACAGGAAAACTGTCGATGTCACACATACGGAGGTAACTGGGTCACTTACAATCCAGTCTGATTATGGTCAATTCAAACTCGTTGCTAAAGCCGACCGCATCGATGAACTAAACGATGGTACTATCAGTATAGTAGATTATAAAACGGGGGCCTCGCCGAATGCTTCGGATGTTTTACACGGATTTTCGCCACAGCTTCCGCTGGAAGTCGTTATCGCTGAGGCTGGAGGTTTTGAGAAAATAACGAAGGCTAAAGTCTCAATTCTTGAGGTCTGGCGTATAGGTGGTGGAGACCCACCGGGAGAACGTCATCCCATAGGCACAAAAATAGAGGATTTGGCTGAGGCGGCCTTACACGGATTAACTGATCTTATTAAGCAATTTGATAACCCTAAGACACCTTATTTGTCTCAACCCGACCCAACCCATGCCCCCGGATGGTCTGACTATGCCCACCTTGCTCGCATCCTTGAGTGGTCTTCAGTGGAAAGGGCACAAAATTGATTGCTCAACCACAGACCGATCCCAGCATTAAACAAAGGCCAGCAGCTAATCCAAATCGCTCTGTTTGGGTTGCCGCTTCTGCCGGTACCGGAAAAACTAAGGTACTTACAGATAGGGTTCTTGCTCTTTTACTTTCTGGAACACCACCCCACAGATTACTCTGTTTGACTTTTACTAACGCGGCAGCCGCTGAAATGGCTAATAGAATAAATCAGGTTCTTGCTCAGTGGTCGATCGCAGATGAAACTGAATTGAGGAAGAACATTAACTTTCTTATGGGCCAAAGAGCCAAAAATGACATTCTGCTTAGAGCTCGAAAACTTTTTGGACAGGTTCTTGATGTACCGGGAGGTATGAAAATTCAAACTGTCCATGCTTTTTGTGAATCACTGTTAGGAAGATTTCCTCTGGAAGCTGGTTTAGCCCCCTATTTTCAGGTCATGGATGAACGCGAGGCAAAAGAAATCCAAAATGAAGCGCAGATTCGAGTTTTGCTGGAGGCACGTAATTCTCTGGGAACAAAGCTTGCATCGGCTTTAGAGGAAGTAACAAAACACATTCAAGAGAGTGATTTTGAAAAACTTTTGGGTGATTTTATTTCAGAAAGAGGCAGACTATGTCGACTGATTGAACATTTTGGTAGTGTGGATTTATTAATTAATCAAATTTATAAAAAATTAGGAATTTCTAAAGATGAAACAGAATTTATTATAAAAAAAGATGCCTGTAGGAAATCAAATTTTGATATTCATGCTTTAAGAAAAACTGCCGACGCAATGGCGAAAGGCAGCAAGACCGATATAAAA
The DNA here is from genome assembly GCA_002712335.1 of Rhodospirillaceae bacterium. Next base: position 15,225 of record PATI01000015.1, read on the forward strand.
AGCAGCAAAAAAATAAAGCAATGGATAGAAGCAAGTTTTCAAGAGCGAGAAAAAACTTTCGACTCTTATTTGTCAGTTTTTTTTACTTTAGGAGGAGAAAAGCGGGCAAGGCTGGTGCATAAGGAAGCGAAAGCTCTATGTTCAGCTGCACCTGAAAATCTGGAAAACGAAGCCAAACGACTTGAACATTCTTTGCTGAGAGTTCGGGCCAATGTAACTGGTAAAGCGACCGCTGCTATACTTACAATCATTAATTCTTTGTTGGAAGTTTATGAAAAATGTAAAAAAGAACGGGCACGGCTTGATTATGATGACTTAATTCTCAGGGCTCGTTCTTTGCTTGAAGCAGAGGGCAATGTTTCTTGGGTAATGTTTAAACTTGATGGTGGTATTGATCATATCCTAATTGATGAGGCTCAAGATACAAATCCAGACCAATGGGCTATAATTACGGCTCTTTCTGAAGAGTTTTTTTCTGGGGAAGGCGCATCGAAGATAGAACGAACGATATTTGCAGTTGGTGATCCTAAACAGTCTATTTATAGTTTTCAGCGAGCCGATCCGAAGGCCTTTGAGGAGATGCGAAGTTATTTCCGGACTAAGGCAATAGAGATTTCTAAGCCATGGAAAGACGTTAATCTTTATATTTCTTTTCGTTCTACATCTTCCGTTTTGAAAATTGTTGATGCGGTTTTAGCTTCGGAACCCTTAAAGCTTGGTGTAGCCGAGGCTGAAAAGAAAATTCTACATGAACCACTGCGTTATGGTGAAGCGGGATTAGTTGAGCTGTGGCCGCCGGTGGGGCCGATTGAGCAACAGGAGTTAGAACCATGGTCACCTCCGGTGAAAGCTCGGTGGGGTTATGATCCCCAAATCCAGCTTGCTGAGGGGATTGCGGCCACAATCCAGAATTGGATAAAAAAAGGAGAAATATTAAAGAGTAAAAATCGCCCTATTAGGGCGGGGGATATTATAATTTTAGTGCGCCGCAGGGGGACTTTTGTTGAAAAAATGGTTCGGGCACTAAAAAGAGAAAATTTACCGGTCGCAGGGGCAGATCGAATGGTCCTTAGCGAACAATTGGCAGTCCGCGATCTGGTTTCTATTGGCAATTTTCTTTTACTTCCTGAAGATGAATTAAATCTAGCATGTGTTCTGAAAAGTCCATTGATTGGGTTCTCAGAAGACGATTTGTTTGAGCTTGCATACAATCGCGGGCAATCTAATTTATGGGAAACATTGTGTTGCCGGTATGAAGAAAAACCAATTTTTAAATTTGCTTTTGAAGAACTTAAGGCGTTGTTAGAGACGGCAGAGTTGGCACCGCCATTTGAATTATTTTCAGAAATTCTTGGCAAGAGAAATGGGCGAAAAAAAATCATAGGAAGGTTAGGGTCGGAAGCTAATGATCCGATTGATGAGTTTTTAACTTTGGCTCTCAATTACGAATGTACACAAACACCTTCACTCCAAGGATTTTTGAATTGGTTCGATAAAAACGATATTGAGGTTAAGCGTGATTTTGAACACGCCATCCGCAATGAAGTTCGAGTAATGACCGTGCACGGGGCAAAGGGTTTGCAGGCACCGATTGTCTTTTTACCAGACAGTATGCAGGTGCCGAGCCAGTTACCTAGACTTTTGTGGACAGAGGATGAGATTATTTTATGGCCGCCTCGTCGTCGTTATTTCGAAAAGCAATGTGAAAAGGCTTTGTTAGCTGCACGACAGATAAGAGATAGTGAATATCGTCGTTTGCTATACGTAGCAATGACACGTGCTGAGGATCGGTTATATATTTGTGGTTGGAATACGCTCCGCCGTGCGGCTAGTGGCAACTGGTATGAATTGGTTGAATCAGCTCTAAAACAAATTGGCTCTGAATTTGAATTTGACTTAAGTGACATTTGTCCTCAAGGGTGGAAGGGTCTCGGTTGGCGGCTTGAAAACCCTCAATTGCAAAAAGCCAAAAATACTGAATTTGAAATTTCTACCATTAAGGAAAGTTTACCTGACTGGGTAAAAAAACAGCCAAAACCAGAGGCAGCTTACACGCAACACTTGTCTCCATCGCATTCTGAGGAGTCTGAGCCGTCGGTTATATCTCCTATAGGCGATGGAAAAATTGATTTTTTTCAGAGGGGTCTAATCATTCATAAATTGTTAGAGCTACTGCCAGGAATACAAATAGAAAAAAGAAGACAGGTGGCCCGTCGCTTCTTGGCACAACCTGTTCATCAGCTAACACATGAAGATCAAAGGGAATATATCTCCGAAGTAATGAACATAATAGAGAATACGCAATTTAAAGAAGTATTTGGTCCTGATTCCCGCTCTGAAGTAACAATTACAGGCCGGCTAGGTGCACAAGATATAGTCGGTCAGGTTGATCGGCTCTTGATAAAATCTGATCAAGTTATGATTATTGATTATAAGTCGAGCCGACCACCACCGGAGAAACTAGCAGATGTCTCCCCAGCTTATTTGAGACAAATGTCATCTTATCGGGCGGTTTTATACTCAATTTTTCCTGATAGGCCGATTAATTGTGCTTTACTCTGGACTTACACCCCTAGCTTAATGCCATTACCAGATATTTTACTAAACAGGTATTCTGATCATTTAGATGCTTGACGGTTAAGTCTCTCATTCATAATTTGGACTTATACTTAAATTTGTTTATTAATTTGGTGAAAGGAAAAAAAATGCCCAGCAAACCAATTTCGGATGAGTCTTTTGAGTCGGAGGTTTTAAAATCAAAGGTTCCTGTTCTTGTTGATTTTTGGGCGGAATGGTGCGGTCCCTGTAAGCAAATTGGTCCGACTTTGGAGGAGATAGCGACGGAAATGGACGGAGAGCTCTCGGTTACTAAGATTAATGTTGATGAAAACCCTGAGATACCCACAAAATTAGGTGTAAGGGGTATTCCTACGTTGATGATTTTTAAGGATGGAGAAGTTATGGCTACTAAGGTGGGGGCTTTACCTAAGGGCAAACTTGTAGAGTGGATAAAAGAATCAATTTGATTTGGGTTTTTAATTAAAAAGTGACGTTTGCGTTTTAGGTAAGCTTCGTTTGTTCATGTCTAAGCACCGCGCCCACTAAGTATAGTGAGCCGCATATCAGTATACGGCCGGGTTTTGACGATACTTTTATAATTTTCTCTACAGCTTCCATAAAGTCACTAGAAATGGTTGCCGTAATACCTAATTGCTGAGCTGCTAGTTTGCATTCTTTTGCAGACATACTCGATGCTTCGCCCGGAATTGTAATTGCATTCAGCGTTTTGATATAATGTGCCAATGGCCTTAAAAATTCTTTGGGATCACGACTGTTTATGTAAGCAAATACGATATGAAGAGGCTTTTGCTGCCATTGAGATAAAGAGGTTGCAAGTGCTTCTGCTGCTCCGGGGTTGTGCCCCCCATCAAGCCATAAGGACCATCCATTTGGGAGCGACTTTGCTGAGGTGGTGGTAAGTTTTTGCAAACGTCCCGGCCAAACAGTAGACCTTATACCGGCACCAATGACATCATCATTTATTTCAGATTTTTTAATTAATTTTGCTGCAATAGCTGCTGTAGCGGCATTTGTTAATTGATGCTCGCCCTGAAGGGAAGGTATGGGGAAAACAGAATGGAGTTTCTCAAATCTTAAATAAATATTACCCAGTGAAGAAGAAAGCTCCCAGTCTTGGCTATATGTTATAGTTTTTACGCCTAACTTTTTTGCTTGTTCCTCAATCACTAACTTGGCATCTGCATGCTGTGGGCCTATCAAAGCAGGAACGCCAGTTTTCAGAATTCCCGCTTTTTCAAATGCAATCTTATCTAACGTGTGACCCAGCCAATTGACATGGTCTTTTGATATAGGAGTAATAATGGTTAGTGTGGGTTTCTCTATGACGTTGGTAGCATCAAATCTACCACCTAAGCCAGTTTCTATTAAGGTAACATCGGCGGGAGTACGTGAAAATGCTAAAAAAGCGGCAGCGGTAGTGATCTCAAATAACGTGATAGGATCACCAGCATTAACTTCTTCACATTCACTGAGTATTTTAGTTAGTGAGAGTTCATTAATATTTTGACCACAAACGTAAATGCGTTCAGAAAAGTTGACAAGATGGGGTGATGTATAGCGGTTAACTGTTAAACCTGCCCTTTCGCAAATTTCATTTATGAAGGCAATCGTTGAACCTTTGCCATTTGTTCCTGCGACATGAATGACTGTTTGTAATTTATTTTCTGGATGGTTTAACTTTTTTAAAAGCGTCTTTGTGCGGTCGAGGGATAAATCTATGATCTTCGGATGAAGATCATTTAGGCGAGTTAATATTTTATTACTCTGCAGCGGGCCGCTCTTCTGTTACGTCGTTTTTTCTTTCATTGGAGCGATGTGTGTCTAGATTTTCTTTCACTCCGTTTTTCGGTTTTGAGCTAATAGATATAACATTATCATCTAACCGTCTGACCATCAAAAGATTAGTGATTTTAATAAGTTCATCCCGAATTTGATGCCTATGCACCACCCGATCTATCATTCCGTGTTCTAATAGATATTCGGCTCTCTGGAACCCCTCGGGTAGTTTTTCATGTATAGTTTCCTCTATTACTCTGGCACCAGCAAATCCCACTACTGCCCCAGGTTCAGCAATAGCAATATCACCTAACATCGCAAATGATGCAGTGACCCCTCCAGTAGTAGGATCTGTTAGTACGGTAATGTATGGTAATTTTGCATTTTTGACTTCATCTACGGCAATTACTGTTCTGGGCATTTGCATCAAAGAAAGAATGCCCTCTTGCATTCGGGCGCCACCAGATGACGTGAAACAAATCAGGGGAGCTTCCTGCAAAACTGCTAATCTTGCGGCGGTAAGAAATGCTTTTCCCAGAGCCAGTCCCATGGACCCACCCATAAAAGCAAAATTCATTATTGCGACTACAACCTTGCGCCCACCTAACTCACCATGAGCAAGAATCATAGCATCTTCTTCATTAGTTGCATTTCTACTTTCTTTTAGACGCTCGGTGTAGCGTTTTAGGTCCTTAAATTTGAGGGGATCAGATGTTAATTTTGGTAGATCCACCGTTTGATATTTTCCTTCATCAAAAAGAAGTTCAAGGCGCTCCTTCGCGGGGAGCCTTATGTGGTATCCACAGTTATTGCAAACTCTGTGCGAGGCCTCCAATTCTCGGTGAAAGATCATTTGTCCACAGCCGGGGCATTGATGCCACAGGTTATCAGGAACTTCTTTTTTTTCTACGAGGGCTCTAATCTTTGGACGAACGTAATTAGTTAACCAATTCATGACCGCGCTCTTCTAACACTCTTTGAAAGTTCACTTACAAAGTCTAACACGGAACTAAGCAAATCGGGACAATTAATTATTTCTCTATTTGTCTCTGCTATTTTACCAATGCGTTCCACTATCGCAGAACCGACTACAACGGCATCAGCTAATCGAGCAACTTCAGCAGCATGATCTGCGGTTTTTATACCGAACCCAATAGCTAAGGGAAGATCCGTCTCATTTTTTATTAAAGTAATAGCCTCGGCTATGTTGGATATTGCTGAGGATTTTGTACCGGTTATACCTGCAATGGATACATAATATACAAATCCAGTTGCTTCCTGCATTAGTCTGGGAAGGCGATCCTTGTCACTAGTAGGAGTTGCAAGACGAATAAAATCAATCTCTTTGGCATTAGCGGGCAGTCTGAGTTCGGAATCCTCCTCTGGCGGAAGGTCAACGATTATTAACCCATCCACTCCTGCTTTTGCTGCATCAGTTGAAAAACGTTCGACCCCGTAACTGTATATAGGATTAAAATAACCCATCAATACAATAGGCGTATTTTGGTCTTTTTCCCGAAATGTTTTTACCATACTTAAGGTACCATGCATATCCTGTCCTGCCTTGAGGGCTCTTAAGGATGATTCTTGAATGACTGGGCCGTCTGCCATGGGGTCCGTGAATGGCATGCCAAGCTCAATTATATCTGCACCAGCGTCAGGTAGCCCATTTAGAATTGCATTGGAGATATCAATATTAGGGTCACCAGCGGTTATGAACGTAATCAGTCCTGCCCTCTCTTCGCCGGCAAGTTTTTTAAATCGTTCCTTTAGCCTGCAAGATCTTTGTCTCATAGAGAAATTTCCAATGCATCTGCAACTGTGAAAACATCTTTATCCCCTCGACCACACATATTCATTACTAACAAGTGATCGGACGGCAGGGTTGGTGCAATGTCGCTTACATATGCCAAAGCATGAGCTGGCTCCAGAGCGGGTATTATACCTTCAAGTCTTGTGCATAATTTAAATGCTTCGAGTGCTTCTTTATCCGTTATACCCACGTAGTTTACCCTACCAATATCATGGAGCCAGGCGTGCTCTGGTCCAATCCCGGGATAATCTAGGCCGGCCGAAATAGAATGCGCTTCGGTTATCTGTCCGTCTTCATTTTGAAGAAGATATGTTCGATTGCCATGTAGCACCCCAGGAACTCCCGCGCTAAGCGAAGCCGCATGTTTGTCGGTTTCTAAACCTTTACCCGCAGCTTCTACGGCAAAAATTTTAATATCTTTCTCATCGAGGAATTCATAGAACAGTCCTATGGCGTTGGAACCCCCGCCTATGCACGCAACCAGAGAGTCTGGCAGTCTTCCCTCTGCTTCGATTATTTGATCGCGCACCTCTATTCCAATTATTTTCTGAAAATCTCTAACCATTGCAGGGTAGGGGTGCGGTCCAGCAACCGTCCCAATTATGTAATATGTATTTTCAACATTTGTCACCCAATCGCGTAACGCTTCATTCATGGCGTCTTTAAGTGTTGCTGAACCGGATGATACTGGAACAACCTCAGCCCCAAGAAGCTTCATTCGAAAAACGTTTGGGGCCTGACGTTCAATATCAGTTTTTCCCATATAAACAACGCATTTCATTCCGAATAAAGCACAAACCGTGGCGGTTGCCACGCCATGTTGTCCTGCTCCAGTTTCAGCTATGATTCTTTCTTTCCCCATCCGTCGGGCTAAAAGGATCTGACCCATTGTGTTATTAATTTTGTGGGCACCAGTGTGATTTAACTCATCTCTCTTGAAATAGATTTTTGCGCCTCCTAAATACTCACTCAAGCGTCTCGCATAATATAATGGGCTAGGTCGTCCAACATAATGTTTGAGGTAATAATCTAACTCTGATCGGAAAGAGGGGTCTTCTTTGGCTTCCTCATAAGCCTTCTCCACGGATAATATCAGAGGCATAAGAGTTTCTGCGACATAACGGCCACCAAATTTACCAAAATGGCCATTTGAATTTGGGTGTAATTTTAAGGTATTTGTTTTGTTGTTCGTGGTTTTGGTCATGTTTTAGTAAAGTACAAAAAAAAATTAAGAGTAACTATATAAACGGGTTATACTCTGCACCTACGACAAGGCAAGAACCGTTTCTAAAAATTCCTTAATAAGTTTTGGATCTTTTTGTCCGGGTGTAATTTCAACTCCCGAAGAAATATCAACGGTATTTGCTCCAGTCAGATTAACAGCTTCCGAAATATTTTTCGCATTTAGGCCTCCAGAAAGCATCCAATGGTCTTTCCAAGGCTGATTACCAAATAGTTTCCAGTCAAACGCAAGCGCATTTACTCCTGGTAGAAAGTTTTTAGAGTTTTTTGGTACTTTCGTGTCAAAAAGAATTTTATCGGCAACACCGGCGTATTTCTCAATTTCACAAAAGTCCCCAGAATTTTCTATATGGATCGCTTTAATAACAGGTAATCCTGTAAACTGTTTGATTTTTTTTACTCTTTGGGGGGGTTCTTTACCGTGTAGTTGCAAAATATCTAATGGAACGTCATCAGTAATATTTTTTAAAATTTTATCCGAAACGTCTACAAATAAGCCAACCTTTTTAATCGTGGGTGGAACTATTTTTGCTAGGTTGATCGCTTCGGCAACCGTTACCGAACGGGGTGAAGGAGGATAAAAAACCAAACCAACAAAGGATGAGCCAGTTTCGATCGATGCTTTCATCGCATCTAAAGTATTGATCCCACAAATTTTTACACTAATTGCCATATTTTGAGCTATGCCCGATAGAGATTTCTTCAGCAATTCTCTCGGCTGCAGCTTTGGGGTCATTGGACTGGGTAATTGGTCGTCCTATTACCAAATAATCAGCCCCAGCTTCGATAGCATTAGAAGGGGTCATAATTCTTTTCTGGTCATCATTTGATGACCAAGCTGGACGAATACCAGGAACCACCAAAATACAGTCCGAACCAAGTGACGTACGTAATAAGGAAACTTCTTTTGGAGATGCTACTAAGCCATCCACCCCAGCTTTGTAAGCAAGCATACCAAGTCTTAATACTTGATCTTTTACGGGTAATTTTTGACCAAGACTAACTAAATCATCATCCAACAACGAAGTCAGAACAGTGACCGCTAGAATCAATGGTCTCTTAGCTGTACCTCTTGCCTCTACAGCAGATTTCATCATATCTGAACCGCCAGATCCGTGTATGGTAACCATATGACAACCTAATTCTTTCGTAACTCTAACAGCCCCTGCAACGGTATTAGGGATATCGTGAAATTTTAAATCTAAAAAAATTCTATGCCCGATTTCTAAGATCTGCATAACCCCTGCTGGACCATTGGCAGTAAAAAACTCTTTGCCAAGTTTGATGGCTCCCACCACTCCCTTCAATTCTTGTGCGAGTTCTATCGCTTCCTTTAAGTCGGCGGTGTCAACAGCACAATAAATACGTTCTTCTGGTTTCATTAAATTTACGTTGTTGTTTTTTCTTTAATATAATCGAGCGGACCTATCGGGTTTTCTAAATCTTTTTTACCTTCTCCCTTTGTTTTCTGTTGGTTTCTAATCTTCGTTTTTAAACGAATTTTTGAAATGGAAGACACACCTATCCCGATTACTAAACCGATAGCCATCGCTCCTAAAATAAAAATGTATAAGGGTGCTGCTGTTGTGAAAGGTAAAGGAAATAAGTCGATTGTGGTCACTTCTCTATTAGAAACTGCAAATATTGCGGCCACCAATGATATAACCAAAAGGAATATTCTAATGATAATTTTCATTAATTGATCTGCATTAAATATTCCCACAAAGAAATCGAGTCATTCTTTAAATTATTTATTGTGATGTTGCATTAAGGCGTTGCTTTAGATCTTTTCCAACTTTAAAAAATGGTACGGATTTTCGTAAAACTTGGACCGATTCTCCAGTCCTAGGGTTACGCCCGGTGCGGGATTCCCGATTCTTGATCGAAAAGGCTCCAAAGCCTCTTAGTTCGACACGATCACCCCTAGCTAAAGCCTCCGAAATTTCGTCAAAAACCTTTGTAACAATCCTTTCGACGTCGCGGTGGAATAAATGTGGGTTTTTTTCTGCCAATAACAAAATCAACTCAGACTTAGTCATTTCAGTCAGCCCTATTTGAATACCAGAACTTGAATTAGCTCTATTTAGATAGAATAAATTAATTCCAAGGGTGCCAGACAGATACTAGGCCGTCAAGGATAAGTCCTTCAGAAAAAGGCGTTTTTGGCATATTGGCGGTTAGGTATTTTAACCAGTCAGACACCTTCCGTTGAATATTAATATCGCGTATTGGTATTGGGTTTTTTGCACCGATCTTTTTTTCCAACCAAATTTTTGCTTGGCGTTCATCGCCAATCTGATCGACCAATCCATTTGCAACAGCCATTCTCCCTGTAAATAAGCGCCCATCAGCGATGCGACGTACATTTTCTATTTTTATTTTACGCCTCTCGGACACAATGCTGACAAACATTTTATACATATCGTCTACTAAACTTTTTGTTGCTTTTTTTGCCATAGGAGTAAATTTAGAGAAGGGTGACGGTTCAGATTTTAAGGGGGAACTCTTTATTAACTCAAATTTAATACCCAATTTTTTCAAAAGTTCGGTAACCTCTGCTGCTTTAAAAATAACACCTATAGATCCAGTAACAGTTCCCTCGTGGGCGTAAATACGGTTGGCACTTACCGCCACTAAATAGCCTGCTGATGTCGCCAACTCGTCCATGACTGCGATTACCGGCTTCTCTTTACGAAATCTAGAGATTGTTTTGAACAAAGCTTCTCCTCCGACGATAGTCCCGCCGGCAGAATTTATTCTCACTATTAAAGCTTTTGCATTTTTATCGCGCAGAGCTTTGTCGATTGCTGCTAGGCGCTTTGGATCATTGTAGATAAGATTTTCAATTTTGATCCGCGCTATATAGTCCTTGGTGACGATTCCTTCAAATTTCATTACGAAAAGGAGTCCTAACAATAAAAATATGACTATAGACAAAGTTCTCCAAACTTGGATTCGTCTTTTTAGTCTTGCTCGGTCTATTAAGTAATCCCCATCCATAACCTGCAGCTGTATATTAGTTCTATAAGATGTTTTAATATATCGTCTTAAATTTTTTCTTTATTCTTAGTTCTTTGATGCATCTTCAGACTCTGAGACATCTAATTCTTCCGGACTATTTTCTTCTACAGCATCTACGATATCCTCTGTTTGAGAAGTATTATCTGAGAGTTTTTCTTCCTTTTCATCAGTGACCTCAGAAGTTGTGGTCTCTTCCCCCTCCGCTTTACGCATTGCTGCCCCGAGTATATCACCAAGACTGGCGCCAGAGTCTGATGAACCATAATGGGCCATCGCCTCTTTTTCTTCGCTTATTTCCTTAGCTTTCACTGATAACGTCAGTTTACGTTCTCGTTTGTCTATATTAGTTATTTGTGCGTCAACTCTATCTCCGATTGCAAATCGATCCGGTCGTTGTTCACTTCTCTCACGAGAAAGGTCAGCCCGACGAATGAAACCTTTAAGTCCGCTTGAAATTGTTACCTCTATGCCACCTTCTGTAATAGAGCTAACAGTGCACGTTACAACTTCTCCCTTTTTAACTTCCTTGGCTGCCGACTCTAATGGGTCATCAGTTAGTTGTTTTATGCCCAGAGAAATACGTTCTTTTTCAATATCAATATCTAGAACTATGGTTTTGACAACATCGCCCTTTGTATAATCGTTAACAGCGTCTTCCCCAGCTTTTTCCCATGATAAATCTGATAGGTGGACCATGCCGTCAATTTCTCCAGGGAGGCCAATGAATAAACCAAATTCAGTTATATTTTTGACTTCCCCCTCTATCTCAGCACCTACCTTGAAACTCGTTTCAAAACTAGTCCACGGATTATCTTGGGTTTGTTTTATCCCGAGGGAAATTCTGCGTTTGCTTTGGTCTATGTCGAGAATCATTACCTCAACTTCTTGACTAGTTGAAATAATTTTCCCGGGATGGATGTTCTTCTTGGTCCAACTCATCTCTGAGACATGCACTAGCCCTTCAACCCCTGGCTCGAGTTCTACGAAGGCGCCATAATCCGTAATGTTACTTACTCGACCGGTGAAAACGCCCTCAACGGGATATTTGGTCTCAATGCTATCCCAAGGATCGGTCTCTAGTTGCTTCATACCGAGTGAAATTCTCTGTGTCTCAGTATTAAACCTTATAACTTGTACATTTACTGTTTGCCCAACGGTCAAAACTTCACTGGGATGGTTTATGCGGCGCCAAGCCATATCTGTTACATGTAACAGTCCATCAACTCCGCCAAGATCCACGAAGGCACCATAATCTGTAAGATTTTTTACAATGCCTTCAATTACTTGGCCTTCTGTTAACCCCGCAAGTAATTCGGTACGCTGCTCAGCACGAGATTCCTCTAATACGGCTCGTCGAGAAACTACAATATTCCCACGACGCCGATCCATTTTGAGAATTTGGAATGGCTGCGGAGTACTCATCAGTGGGTTAATGTCTTTCACTGGTCGTACATCAATTTGGCTACCAGGTAAAAAGGCGATAGCACCAGAAAGGTCAACTGTAAAACCTCCTTTGACCCTGCCGAAAATAGAGCCAGTGACCCTCTCTTGATTGTTAAATGCTTTTTCTAACAAGGTCCAAGCTTCTTCACGGCGAGCCTTTTCACGAGAGAGCATGGCTTCACCCTGATTGTCTTCGATTCTTTCTAGATAAACATCTATTAGATCTCCGGCCGATATTTCTGGCGTGGAGCCAGGGGGGCCAAATTCTCGAATCGCCACTCGGCCCTCAGATTTTAAACCCACATCTATTAAGACAGAATCGCCTTCTATCGCTATAACTGTGCCTTTTACTACAGAACCTTCCGAGAGTTCACCCTCTCCAAATGTTTCTTCCAGCATGCTCGCAAAATCTTCATCAGACATCTCTATATTTGCGTCGGGGTTTCCTAACTCAATCGCCATTCCTAACTTAAACCGTTTCCTTTCATATAGTCCCAATAGAGATTGGGCTTGTCCTAGGTCGCACACTGGCTGATCCCCAATGGATCAATTCTCAACCATTGCACTCTTGTTGCACCAAGGACCTATTTCATTTATTGATGAATTCTAATGCTTTAAAAAATACTGCGTTCGAATTCATCTTACTCGTATCCAAAGTAACTGCATCGTCGGCAATTACTAATGGAGCTATATTACGAGATTTATCTCGTGCATCGCGTTCTTGAATATCTTTTAGAACGCGCGAATGTATAGCGGTTTCACCAGCTTCAAGCAACTCTTTAAGGCGCCTTGCTGCGCGCACTTCTATTTGAGCATTCAAGAAGAACTTAAATGGAGCCTTGGGGCATATTACTGTGCCGATATCTCTGCCATCTAAAACTGCCCCGGCAGAACCCTCAGGTGGGTTCTGAGCAAATGCTTGTTGCCTTTCTATTAATTTTTGTCTTACGGCTGGTAAAGATGCGATTTGACTAGCATAGTTCGTTATTTCCTCAGATCTTAGGAGTGGATTTTTTAATATTTCAGGAGTGATAGAGGAAACAGTTGAACAAGCTATATCTTCGCTTATTTCTTTGCATCCTTTGGTGAGTTCTAAAGTAAGAAATCCTACAGCACGATAAAGCAAGCCAGTATCAAGATATGCATAATCAAAATGGTCGGCCAAACGGCGTGCTAAAGTGCCCTTTCCGCTACCAGCGGTGCCATCCACCGCAATTACTGGTTTGTTCAATTTACTTTCCTTATTTGTGCACCGAGGTCGTTCATAAGGCTTACAAATGAAGGAAAACTTGTACTTATATGTTTGTCATCATCAACAGCTATCGGATTTTTTGCATTTAACCCTAATACTAAAAATGACATCGCAATTCGGTGGTCCATACGACTCTCTACAGTTACCCCTCCTTTTATATTTTTTTTGGTGCCGGTAACGATAAGATCATCCTTGTCTATATTGACGTTCACTCCACACGCTTTAAGTCCGTCTGTTATAGCTGTCAAACGATCACTTTCCTTAACACGAAGTTCAGCTAAGCCTTGCATACGTGTAGTACCTACAGCGTTAGAGGCGGCGATCGATAGAATTGGATACTCATCTATCATCGTGGGTGCACGGTCTGCAGGGACAACTACACCATTTAATTTTGAACTACGAACTATCAGGTCGGCCACGGGCTCCCCTGCTTCAATTCGAGAGTTTTGTATTTCAATGTTGNCACCCATTTCTTTCAACGTAGTTATTAAGCCAGTGCGCAATGGGTTGATACAAACATCATGAATCGTTATTTCCGAGTTCTGAGTTATAAGAGCGGCTACAATTAGAAAAGCTGCCGATGAGGGGTCACCTGGAATANTGATTNTTTTCCCTTCCAACTCGGGTTGTCCTNTAAGAGTAATAACTCTTTTGTATTCGGAGTCTTCATTAATATTAACTGTTGCTCCAAAATGTTGTAGCATCAACTCGGTATGGTCACGGCTGGGCCAACTTTCAATCACACTAGTTTCGCCAGGNACATTTAATCCCGCTAATAGTATAGCAGATTTAATTTGTGCCGAAGGCACTGGTAAGGAATATCCGATTGGCAAGGCCATTCGAGTGCCCATTATTGTTAAAGGCATTTTATTATTTTGCCGAGCTATAATCCTTGTACCCATCTGTGCTAGTGGTGTTGCAATTCGTTCCATCGGTCTTTCTCGTAANGAGTCATCGCCGGTGAAATGTACCTTTATGGGGTGTGTGGCTACTAGGCCCATCAATAGCCTTGCGCCGGTTCCCGAATTTCCCATATCGATAGTTTTATCCGGTTCACGAAGTCCTCCTACCCCCACCCCATTTATTTGCCATAAATAATTTGATTTACGCTCAATATTTACCCCCATTTCTTCTAATGCATTTGCAGTATGTAAAACATCATCACTGATTAAAAGGCCGTGGATATCTGTTGTGCCGACAGATATTCCTCCTATCATAAGCGCTCTATGTGAGATTGATTTATCACCTGGCACACGAGTAAATCCTCTAAAGGTATTTATAGAGTTAGAAATTAGGCCAATCATTTAGCAAGTCTCTCATCAAGTATAGTTAACATTGACTATCAAACCGTTTATTTTTTATGTTTAATATTTGTAGCATATTGATTATTTGTTATGCGAAAACAACAATTATTTAAATTAGTTTTTGACAGTATTTGTGGATCATGGCATTGGCATTTTATGATTAAATATTTTTATGGAGGTCTAAATGGTAAAGCCGGAGTGGGGTATTAAAAGGATTTGCCAGAGCTGTAGTGCTAGCTTTTATGATATGCGCAGGAGCCCAATTGTATGCCCGGTTTGTGGGACAGAGTTCACGCCAGTTAGCTCAGGCCGTGGTTCTCGTTCTAAGCTTGCCAAACCAGCGCCTGAGCCAATTAAATCTGAGATTATGGAGCCTAATATTAATATGGAGTCGGGGGTAGATGAAGAGGACATCACTGATGATCCTNCTCTAGATATCCTAGAAGAGGATGATGGTAATCAAGATGAAACAATTGAAGACATTTCTGATCTTGAAAATGATCAAGTAATGCTTGATGCAATCGATAATAATGAGAAAACCTGAGGAGAGGCTGATAGCTAATGTATCGTAGTGGACTTGAAAAATTAACCTCTGGGAAGAAACCTTTCACTTCTAAGATTTAGTATAGGAAGTTATAATATTTAAAATTGCTAAGTAATTTGAGATAAAAATAATTGGGGCCATAGCTCAGTTGGGAGAGCGCTTGAATGGCATTCAAGAGGTCGTCGGTTCGATTCCGATTGGCTCCACCATTTAAAATAGGGTCTCGCTTTTTTGCGAGACCCTATTTTGTCGACCTAAGTTTCCGTCTTAATCTTTAATTGGAAAATGGAATTTATATAGAACTCGGCTCAGCCTGATCTAATAAAAGTTTATGCAATAAATTATGGTCATTGGTGGCGCGCAGTTTTTTGCAAATGTTTGAGTCGCGGAATAACCGGGAAATTTTAGATAAAGCTTGTAAGTGATCCGCTCCAGAGCTTTCAGGTGCAATTAATAAGAAGATCAGATCGATGTTTTGATGGTCTACTGCTTCAAAGTTAACAGGTTTTTCTAATTTTCCGAATACCCCATATAATTGATTAAGGTCGGGCAGTTTTCCGTGAGGAATTGCAACACCCCGACCTATCCCCGTAGTCCCTAATCTTTCACGTTCCAAAATTACGTCGAATATAGACCGTTGATTATGGCCACTAATATTTGCGGCGTGAGAGGCTAATTCTTCCAGGACTTGNTTCTTGCTTGTCGCCCTAATCGGGTAAATAACACTTTCTGCAGAGAGCAAATCGCGTACTTTCATTTTAAATACCTATCCGAGCGTAACAAAAAGTGGACATTGAGGTCATAGCAATAGTTTTAGTATAATCAAATTGTGGGTACTTATTTCCGGAAAAATAGTTCCGTTGCAAGTTAGAAGTCAACACAAAGCTTTTATTAAACTCTAAGAAATCAATTGAGTATTTTTCTCACGTTTCCGAATAGTNGATGATGGAATTTTCATAATATCCCGATATTTTGCTACCGTGCGTCTAGCAACATCTATACCATCTATTTTAAGAAGTTGGACGATTTTCTCATCGGAGAGAATATTATCTATCGTTTCTTTTTCAATCAAATTTTTTATCTGAAATCGCACAGATTCCGAGGATCGTACAGTACCATAATTGGTTTTTCCAATAGCCATCGTGAAAAAGTATTTCANACTGAAAATTCCACGTGGGGTGGCTAAAACCTTATTACGAGTTACCCTGCTAACAGTACTTTCATGGATGTTTAAAGCGTCAGCTATTTCTTGCAAAACGAGGGGTTTTAGAAATTGCACCCCTCTTTCGAGAAAGTCAGATTGTTGACGNATAATTTCTGAGGTCACCCTGATTATAGTTTGCGCACGCTGATGCATAGATTTTATAAGCCAATTTGCTGACTGATAATACTCTGATAAATATGCTTTATCTTTTGAATTTAAACTTTCCTGATTTATTTTTGCATAATAACGGTTATTAACAATAACTTTTGGCAATGTTTCTGTATTTAATTCAACAAACCANGAACCATCTTTGCTTCGATTTACAAATACATCAGGTGTTAATGGAGGAGCTACATCGTTATCAAATATTTGCGCAGGTTTTGGGTTTAATGTCCTAATCTCTCTGATCATGTTTATTAAGTTCTTATCATCAATACCACATAAACGTTTTAAAGATTTGAATTTTCTCTTTGCCAAAAGATCTAGNTTTTCTAGTAACTTCTCCATAATTGAATCATATCTATTATGCTCTTTTAACTGAAGCGCCAAGCACTCTGATAGGTTGCGTGCAAAAATACCCGGTGGATCAAAATTTTGCAGCGTGTCTAGGGTCTGATTTACCCTACTAATTGGGCATCCGAGCGTTTCTGCTATCATTTCGGCGCTGGTTTGCAAATATCCTGAGTCATCTAGCAAATCTAAAATATAAATTGCTATCAGGCGTTCTACAGAGTTGGGGAAGTCAACATTGATCTGTTCCAAAAGATGATTTTTCAGGGATATTTTTTCCCGATTCTCGATGCCCGGGTATAGGGAGTTTGTATTTGAATTACCGAAATGCTTTGTCGACTGGCTTTGAGAGGTAATTGTTTCCACTAAATATTTTTCTTCTGTAACACTATTTGATATAGAGTGTTCTTTCTTATCAAGTGCTCCTATTAAATTCGCTGTATTTAAGTATTGTTCTTTTGTTCCTAAACTAGAATCAACAATTTCCGACGAAGTTTTATGATCATAGTTATCGTTTAAACTCTTGGAGAGATCATTATTTTCGTCTGGGTCTTCGTGTTCCAAAAAAGGATTTTTCTCTAGCTCTTTTTCTAAATAATCAGATAATTCGAGGTTCGAAAGCTGCAATAATTTAATAGCCTCTTGCAGCTTGGGTGTCATAATGAGTGACTGAGCTTGATATATATTTAGCTGGGGCTGCAAGGTCATAATTATTGCCTTGTTTTAAAGAAAAGGGTTTTTGATTTTCTCAAAGACTA
>PATI01000016.1 GCA_002712335.1 Rhodospirillaceae bacterium
TAATAGGTGCCCTGACCGTGCAATTTGCCATTCCTGTACTCACCAACGTATTTGGCACCTTTGTGCTTGTTGTCTGCTAGATGGTAATAGGTGCCTTGACCGCGTACTTTGCCATTCCTGTACTCACCAACATATTTGTTGCCATTGGCAAAGGTATAGGTGCCCTGACCGTGTCTTTGGTTATTCCTGTATTCACCAACGTGTTTGGAACCACTGACATAGGTATAGGTGCCCTGACCGTTCCTTTTGCCATTCCTCCATTCACCAACGTATTTGTCGCCACCGGCCCAGGTAAAGGTGCCCTGACCGTGGTGTTTGCCATTCCTGAACTCACCGACATATCTGTTGCCAGATTTGGCATAGGTATAGGTGCCAAAGCAGTTGTGCCAATAACCATTTTCCGAGCATGGAGACAGAGCAAAACTTACCCCCGCACTTCCGAGAAGCACGCCAACGGTCAGGAAAAGTTTGGCTATAAGGTTCCTCATCTAAAAATACTGCCAGATTAGTTAGGAAATGACGACTCTTTGTTTAGTTACGACAGATCCAAGTTTCTAAGTCACTAATCTCACCGCCTATTTCTATATATCGGAGGATGGGTGTGTTTTTTGGGTGGAGTATGGATTTTGGTCCAATATTACTCCAGTAAAATATGAAATGGGACCCATCTTTTAGCACAGGGATTGACATACATCCTGTGCATTTATAGATGGTTTGCTTCGGGTCATATCCATTTTTAGAAGGGGTTTAAGGAACTAATATGGACTTTATTTACGGTCATTAATTTTTTCTATGTTGGGAGTGAGTGGTTTAAAATGTCAGCTTTTCTCTTTCCCAGATGAAGAAACTTGAACTGTTCTTCGGAGATACTGTAAGAAATTTCGTTCATATCTCCAGCAACGAGGATAAAGTTTTCGAATCCAATGAGAAAACCAAGAGTGAAAGAAAAAAGCTTGAATATTTTTTCATTTTGTTTGGCGGTTGGCGGCAGCGAGTAGCCAAAAGGTTTGATCACAGAGCCAGTTGTTATCTAGAGCAAGCTCACGCTGATGTTCTCCGTAAAGTAGTAAATCAAAAAACTCACCGTGCAGTGGAAAAATTCTGAGAATGTATTTTGGTTTTTGCATTTGATAGTCGGTACCCCTTGTTAAATTGGTTCAGGGTCACGAAGCTTACAGGAGTGATAAACCGCGTGACCCCGATAAGGTGTACAGCAAGTTATGGAGACGAAACTCGCTGAACATTTTTAATTATCCATAAGAAGGTGACCTTATTGGGTCTCAATTAAGGTAAGATTGAGAAGAAGAAAATAAATAATTTAAATAATGATAATAATCTGCAGGTTAATCTTTACTGATGAATTATTGGATCCAAGTAAACATTATAAAAAAAACAATTTAGCGTGATGGCAATCCATTTATAAAATGGGGTCGTAAATAAAATATGGTGGAATATAATCCCTATAATATAGGTTTCCAAGCGGGTAGAGATGCCTTAAGTGCTATTGAAGACTATTTTTACTGCAAAAGCGATAAGGATATAAAAACGAGCCTTTTGGGATTACTAGTCTTTTTATTAACAACAATTTACGCTACATCACCAACACCAGAGACCGCCGAGGAGCTAATCTGTATCGCACAAAAAAATGCGGCAGAGAATTGGGAAAAAGGAAGACATACCTTTTAATGTGCCCCTCCGTGCCACCGGTAAGAATTTATTTCCAAATCGCAGCTATTTAGAAGGTACGTTATCGAAAACCAAGAATTAACAATAAACTGTCACTCTTGTTTTGAAACGTTCCAAGTGCTTCTAGAAATTGATCCGAATTTCCGCGGGACGGATGTTGAGATTTACGACTGCACCATTTGCTGCAACCCTAACAAGATTGAATACGTTGTTGATGAAGTAGGAATTGACATAATAACAGTGAGCGATGGAAACGAATGATAAAATAATCCATCTTAATAACTATATTAATTTTTCTTCATGTCAGAGAGAGGGATAAAAAATAAATATTTCTAATATTCCGCATAGGACTTATGACATCTAGAACTTATAAGGATCTATGTCCATCATACAAAGAAAAAATAAATAACAGGAAATAAACAAAGACCCATATCAAATATTCTATAAAATTCTGTCGATAATTTTTTAACCAATTGTTCGTTCACTATATTTAGAGGTGAGCTTCATTCCGAGTTTGATTTTTCATTGAAAGATATGCGTTATAAATTGGTATCACCTGTCGATCTGAGGTTTAAGATTAACGGCAAAAGCATTCTTAGGCATAGAGATTAAACCTAAAATAAAAGCAACCATTATAAATGAAAGTGCAACAATATAGCCCATTACAGAGCCAGAAAAATTTACGGAAAATCCATATATAAGACTGGACAAGTTAGAGAAGGCCATTACAGCGGCCAAAACCCAAAATTTATTCATAACCACCTTAATTAATTTATATAAGAGATACGAATTTCTGCTATTTCCAGATCAAGGTAATTGGTAAAAGGGTTGGCACAGTGAAAACAATAATGTTGTTTTGAACTCTATAAATCTACTTTGCTGGGTGAAAAGAGCTCTAAACGTCTCTGTTAAATTGTAGGTAGTCGCTGTAATTGATCAAATGAAAAAGCCTGCAGCGACTGAAATTAGATATTTGAGTTAGATCAATATTTAAGTACTCTACTAAATGTGATGTGATTGCAAGAAAGGATCAACCTATTGAGAATCTTAAAATTGATATTTGTTTTTTCTTTTGTTCTTGGGTTAATCAGTTGCAGCGAAGACCCATCCTTATTCCCATCTAATTCCCATGATTTTAAAAAAACCAACAGTGATGTTGGTTGCGATAGCAAATTAAATAGTAATCAAAAGGATAATTTATGGGCGCAAAAATATGAAAATCACTGGATGACTTGGAAAGGTGCGGTAATATTTGCTGACCCTAAAGAAACTTCATTACAACTCGATGGAGTAGGGGGACAAGACCTTGAGATGATTTTTGCAGACGGGCACTCAGGTTACGATCTAGAAAAAGGTGAGTCGGCAACAGTAAAGTTTGTAATGAAAAGTAAGGGTGACTGCACCAAACCTTTTTCAGGTGAACACGGAAGAATAGTCCGTAAATCGTATAAAAACGGACAGTTAGCTTATAGAGGCGACTACAATAAGAATGCAAAGAAAGAGGGACCATGGATACGTTACCGCAAAAACGGGCAGTTATGGTATAAAGGGACCTACAAAGACGGGTTGGAAGAGGGCCCCTGGGTGGTTTACCACGAAAACGGAACCTTAAACCCAAAGTGGACGGGAACTTTTAAGGAAGGTAAGAAGGTCAATTAATCAATGAAAAAGCACAAAATTTAACTTTGTGTCCGAACATTGATTTAACCGCCTCGTTTATTTTAAAGGATCACGAAAAAATGAGTTATGACAGCATCACTGTCACACGGTCATCACCACATGTTGGAGCTGAAATTAGTAATGTAGATTTGCTAACTCCGTTGTCTGGTAAACAAGTAGAAGAGATACGGGCAGCACTAAATGCCCACGGTGTAGTATTTTTTAGAAATCAGAAATTAGATCCGAAAGCTCATGATAGATTTGTGAGATATTTTGGTAAGCCCCATGTGCACTCAGGTGGTAAGAGCACAGCTTCAAAACCAGTTTCTGGATATCCTGCATTGCGTAAACAGTATTTTGACGAGAGTTCTGAACGAATCTCAGGGGAAACATGGCACTCTGATCAAAGCTGCGCAGAAATTCCTCCAAAATACAGCGTTCTTTATCAGGAAATAATACCCCCAAATTCGGGAGGCAACACTATGTTTCTCTCAGCAGCCAAAGCCTATGAAGAACTGAGCCCGGGGATGAAGAATTACCTAAAAGGCAAGACTGCAACCCACAACGCTTCTAAGGCGTTCGATGCAAAACTTACTAAAGACAATAAAGAAACCCATCTTTCTGCAATACACCCAATTGTGGCTAAACATCCAGAAAACGGTCGCCAAGTCTTGTTTGTGAACCCTAATTTTACGAGTCATATTAATGATGTTCCTGAGGATGAAAGCCGTCATATTTTGGGGTTTTTATACCAGCATACCCAGCGACCCAATTGGACTATGCGTTTTAATTGGACGAGTCATTCAATTGCCTGTTGGGACAATCGTGCCGTTCAACATTATGCAATTTGGGATTATTGGCCAAACAAGCGCCTAGGTTACAGAATGTTTGTTGGCGGTACAGAACGTCCGACGGCGATGTAATATGTTTGAAACCACGAGAAAATATAAAACCAACATCTGAATTTAGGTAAGGGCTTCTAAAAATATTTTTATATATTACCTAGCTCTAATTTGGGACCTTTTTTCGGTAATTTCTGAATTACACGATCTTCCAAAAAAGAAGTAAAGTTCTCGGTTGTATCCCATGAAAGTGTCCCCAAATCACCACAACGGTGACACAGGGGTGCCCAGCTAAAAGTTGCAGCGCCACAACTAGAACAGACCCAACTTGCCTCGGAAGGGGCATCAGTTGCCTTCACCAACCAGTGACGGACTTTCTCTGCATCCTGCTTATCCCCCTCCTCGAGTTCGGCCATGAGATGGCAAATACGCGAAGAAGGCTTTTCCGTGCATAATTTCTCTAGATGAGTCCGAGCAGGACCCCAAATTTTTGCGTCAATCAAGGAGCGCACTAAAGCTATTCTACTTTCAGCATGGTCCGGATTCAATTCCTTTAATTCTTCAAACTTTTTAACACGTAACAAATGATCACCTTCCTCGATGTCACTTACATAAAGATCCGCCAATATAGGGTGAGGAGTTTGACCCCACGTTTCTTTTATCAATTTATTTAAGCTACGCCTTTTCCCGGCTTTATTCATTAGCTGTGCCGTTTGAATTATCGCGGGTAGATAATTTAATTTCTCTTTTTGTGCTCTTTCCGAATATCTTAAAGCTTCCGCATGTTCCCCAGAAGTTTCCGATTCGATACTGCAACCCAGCAAAACGGCTGCCCGTAATTTTTGTGCCTCAGCTGATTTAATAGAATTTGCCTTTATTGACTGATCGAGTGTCGTGATAGCCGACTTCCAATGTAGCTGCTGAACCTCTAATTCAAATAATTTTGAGAGAACCCAAGGTGNNNNAGGCTTCAGGATATTTGCCCTAGATGCATAGCTCAACGCCGCAACACGATCCCCATCCCGCTCTGCCTGCATAAGTAGGCCACGCAAACCTAGAAATGCGGTCTCCGGTCGTTTAAGCATTGCCTGAAAATAACGAGTTGCAGCCGCCTCATCCCCGTTCAGCTGGGCCGCCTGAGCCGACAATAACATGGTCAAAGGCGGGTCGCCTAAATAATTGTCAGCCTTCTCTGCTTGCCGCTTAGCCTCATTGGAGTCACCCGCTGCGACGGCAACCATACCTTGGGTTAGTGCCTTGTAACCGCGTTCCCGTCTATTATTTTTCCAGACCTTTGAAATAGCTTTCGGGGCGCGCCGAATAGTCCACCAAAGCCGATAGAAAATACCGATACTAATGGCAAAAAATAATGTGCCTATAAATGCAATTGTTAAATCTAGCTCTAAACGACCACCATACCACGCAATCGACAGAGATCCCGGATAGTCTGCAAGCCATACAAAAACCCAAACCACCAATGCCGTAGCAAAAATAAAAATAATCGTTTTGATCATTTAACTTTAAGCCCCATAGCCTTACCCTTTACTAAGCCACTCAATAACTTATCAATGGCCTCATCCACTGCAATCCTAGCCTCAGCATCAGCTGTCCACACCCGAGATGCTACTGCTGCATCGCCTGAGAGACTTTTTATTATGGACACCGCCCCCCTTAAATCATTCGAGACTAAATATACCTCCGCGCGCGCCACTTTGCCGGCCACATCGTTCTGCTTAGCTCCCTCGGAGCCCGTGCGGCGAAAGGAAATCAACTTCGATATTTTATAAAGGGTTTTGTCGACCCAACCCGTGCTCTTTGGCAGGTAGCTTGCACGAACGATATCATCGGCTAATTTTTGGAATTCCTGTCTTAAAACGGGAAAATTTTTTACACCTTTAATGGAATGGATTTCTAGAGTATTCAAAGCCTTTTGATCTCCGATTAGTCCTGACGATAAAGATTGAACAGAAACTAAAGGGACCTTAAATGACCCCGGTTTCTCTACTGCACCCCTCAATTGTGCTATCGCCAGTAGCAGAGAACCCTTCTTTGCTTGATCATTCTTAATATCTGGAAGTAACTCAAGTATACCAACCCTTTTTTCAAGATCCTTTATCTTAATATTCAGTGAAGAATCATTAGTGGCATTGGCCGCCATTTTAGGCGCCGTTAATATCTGAGAAATTTTTGACGATAATAGGAGAGAGGTTTTCGAAGATATGGTGTTAAGTTTTTCTTCTAAATTTTTTAGATTAGCGGATAAAAGTTTAATTGTGGAGGCTTGTTTTCTTTGAATCTCCTCGACCTTTTTTATTTTATTTCGGTCTCCGTTAGAACCCGGGCTTAATACGGCGATAGAATCTTTCTTTAATTCCGATTTAACAATTTCAAGCTCGCTTTCAATCAATTTGATTCTATCTACAATATTATCTATGCGACGAGTGAACGNCTTTTGCTGAGTGTTTTCNCTTGAAGAAACATTTTTTATATCAGGACTGTTGAAATCATATAACCAAACAGAATAAAAAATTCCGGCAAGAAAAATAATGCCTAANACCTGAACCGCTCGCGTTCGCATCCANTTGTTTTTGTCAGCCGCCTCGGCCTTTAATAATGAACCCGAGTTTTTTCTACTTGAAGTNGCTTTTTTTTTACGATTATCANTTTTAGTCATGATCGGCGCTCCCATCCCTATCGCGCAACTCACATAAAGATCGTACTAATGATTCTTGATCCGGCGTCCCCGAAATTAAAACTTCTTGCCACCCAAGATTCCGAATTGGATCGGCCACCGCTTCGGAAAGACATACTGCCTTGAGGGACCTAAAAATTCCCCTTAGCCGCTCTTTCTCAATTATATTAGCAAATGTAATTGCTGTACGTGGAGAGAAAAATGACACAACATCAATGTTATTTTTTCTTAATGCATGCATTGTAGAAGCCGAGAATGCTTTNGCGGGGACAGCCCGATAAACTATTTGACGATGGATCTTAAATTTTTCAGCCCTCAAAATTTTTTCGATATCGACGGAAATATTTTCACCGGATATATATAATAAAGGGCCATGATCCGGGTTAAGTTCTGAAATGATAATATCAGTTAGCGTCAACACGCGGCCATTAGCATTTCTAACCTGTTCAAAACCCGCCTCAATTGCAATCGCAGCTGTCGCACCGCCCACTGCAAATACCGGAATTCTGCGGCAATCCGTACCCTTAGCCAACGCAATGGATCCACTAGCACTAGTTACTATTAAGGCTTGAAAATCTTTGACCAATATAGGTTCAAATTTAGGTACAATTTTTAGAAGAGGCTCACGCATAGACGCGATTCCCTCTTGTGAAAGGATATTACCTAAGTTTATAGCGGTCGATTCATGTCTTGTAATGAGAACCTTCATCTAAAGAGAACCTTCATCGGACATTAGCAATCTTCTGTAAAAAATCCGGGGCCCGCGGTGCTCTTCAGATCAGCAGCAACCGCTCTCGCAATGTCCATTGAGTTTCCAGGGTCACCTTGCCTTTTACGGTAAATTGCTTCGCTCCCATCTGGACGAATTACTAGACCAGTAATGGTGAAGAAAGAACCATCAAGAGTTGCCAACCCACCAATTGGCGTCCGACAAGATCCATCCAGAACTGCCAAAAATGCCCGTTCCGCCTGAACACAGGCATACGTTTCTTTATGATTCACTCGCTCAACCAACTCACATATTTTAGAATTGCTTTTTCTACACTCAATACCCAGAGCCCCTTGACCAACAGCGGGCAACATTTCTTTGAAGTCCAATATGCCTGTCATTTTCTCCAAAAGCCCCAACCTTTTTAATCCCGCAACAGCGAGAAAAGTTGCATCAAATTCACCAGCCTCGACTCTTTTTAGGCGGGTTTGAATATTACCACGTAAATTTGTGATTTTTATATCTGGTCGTTTATTTTTTAAAATCGCACTTCGTCGCAGCGAAGCCGTTCCCACACGGGCACCCAACGGCAAGTCCTCAATCGATTTGATTTTTTTATTATTTGAGATCAATGCATCACGGGTGTCTTCTCTAGGGAGCACTGCCACTACTCCAAGTCCCGGTGGCAAGGCTGTAGGCATATCCTTCATTGAATGAACCGCAATATCGACCTTGTCCTCTAAAAGGGCGTCTTCGATTTCCTTAGTAAATAATCCCTTTCCACCTATCTTGGCCAGTGATCCCCGCTGCATTTTATCACCAGTAGTTTGAATTGGTATAATATCAATTAAACCGGGTTCAGCTAACCGAGTATCTACAGATATCAGAGCGTCTCGCGCAATTTTTGCCTGTGCTATGGCTAGCGGACTACCCCTTGTGGCAATTCTTAATTTTTTTATCATAATATAGCTGTAACGCTTACCGCCCATTTGTGGAAGCACTTCATTAAAAATGTGTTATATTGCCCTACGATGAAAGTTCTTGGAATAGAAACTAGCTGCGACGAAACGGCGGCGTCAGTTGTCTCCGGAGATCGTATGATATTATCTAATATTGTCCGCTCCCAGCTCGCTGAACATGCACCATTCGGCGGCATTGTGCCAGAAATTGCCGCAAGGGCTCATGTTAGTACACTGGATCATATTATCACCCAAGCAATGGATACAGCTGAGATTTCATATGCCGATTTAGATGCGGTTGCCGTAACGGCTGGTCCAGGCCTAATCGGAGGTGTTATTGTCGGGGTAATGACCGCGAAGGCAATTGCCTTAGGTCGAAATCTTCCTTTTATAGCTGTAAATCATTTGGAAGGACACGCGCTTACTGCCCGTCTAACAGATAATATAAAGTTTCCGTATCTCCTTCTTTTAGTATCTGGCGGGCACACCCAATTGTTAATTGTAAAAGGGGTCGATTCTTATAAACGTCTCGGCACAACAATAGATGACGCTATAGGCGAAGCTTTTGATAAAACTGCACGAATGTTAGGATTGAGTTACCCTGGTGGCCCAGCNATAGAAAAAGCAGCAAGGCGAGGAAAAATTGGGCAGTTTATTTTACCGCGGCCCTTAAAAGGGAGAGAAGGGTGTAATTTCTCCTTCTCAGGCCTCAAAACGGCGGTTAGAAACATCATTGAAAAATTGCCCGACGATAAAATAATAGAACAAAATATCAATAACTTGTGTGCCGATTTTCAAAATACCGTCGCCGATGTTGTCAGCNACAGAGTCACAAATGCTATTTTGGAATTTAGAAAGTATTGTCCAAGCGGCACCACCCTTGTTGTGGCAGGNGGNGTNGCCGCGAATTCTTGTATAAGGACAAAATTGTGCCAAATTGCTGAAAATGAAAAATTACGATTTATCGCTCCACCACAGGAATTATGTACTGATAATGCCGCAATGATTGCNTGGGCTGGATTANAGCGTTTAAAAAACAACTTAGTTGATCGACTGGACTTTGCTCCAAAACCACGCTGGCCACTTGATCCAAATGCACCTGTAATGCCTTACGCAGGGGTTAAATCTTGATCTAATCGACCAACAAATATTATGGTCATAGAATGCAAAACGTAAAACGAGATAAAAAATGACTATCTCCCATATTGGAATTATCGGTGCTGGGGCCTGGGGAACCGCTCTTGCACAGTCGATTTATCAGGCTGGTTGTGGGGTAGTTTTATGGTCATATGAACCGGATGTTGCGGAAACAATTAACAAAAAAAATGAAAATATCGCTTATCTGCCAGAAATTAAATTAGAGCCTGGAATTCGTGCAACAGCTATTCTTGAAGAAGCNGCAGCTACTGACGCTATATTTCTAGTCGTACCAGCACAATTTCTTAGAAATATAACCACACAGTTAGCAGGTTATTTATCCAGGGACATCCCAGTAGTCATATGCGCCAAAGGAATTGAACAGAACTCAGCTGCGCTTATGTCTGAGATCGTTGACGACACACTTCCAAGCAGGCCAATTGCTGTCTTATCCGGACCAACATTCGCAGCAGAAGTTGCCAATGGTCTCCCGACTGCAGTTACACTAGCAACCCATCAACCGAATTTGGGAGAAGAGTTAATACAATCAATAGGAACACAAAAATTACGCCCCTATCTTAGCACTGATGTGATTGGTTCCGAGATAGGAGGTGCTGTCAAAAATGTACTCGCCATTGCCTGCGGTATCGCAGATGGGCATGGTTTTGGAGATAATGCGCGAGCCGCAGTTATCACACGCGGTCTCGCCGAAATGACGAGGTTATGTGTTGCAAAAGGGGGGAAGGCGGAAACCATGATGGGCTTATCAGGTCTCGGTGATTTAACCTTAACCTGCAGCAGTAACCAGTCCCGTAATTATTCTTTAGGAATAGCATTGGGAAAAGGTGAGGCACTTGAGCAGGTATTGCAGGAACGAAAATCCATCGCTGAGGGGGTGACNTCCGCTGTCGCCATTGCCACGCTTGCTAAAAGATTAGGAATAGAAATGCCAATAACACAATCGGTNTCAAAAATTGTTAATGGAGAAGTAACAATTGATAATGCAATAGAAAGCCTTTTAGCAAGGCCGTTTCAGACCGAAATACATAATAGACGCTAAAATTAATTTAATGATCGGAGACAAAATGCAGTATTGGCTTTTTAAATCTGAACCCAGCACCTGGTCATGGGATGATCAAGTAGAAAAAGGTATNGAACATTGGGACGGTGTTCGAAACTATCAAGCTAATAATAATATGAAAGCAATGAAGATTGGCGATAAGGGATTTTTCTACCACTCTGTTAAGGAAAAAACGATCGTGGGCGTTGTTAAAGTAGTGAAAGAACATTACCCCGATCATACGGACAAATCCGGACGGTTTGGTATGGTAGACGTCGAGGCTCTTTATCCTGTCAGAAAACCTGTGACTTTGGCGCAAATCAAGTTTGAGCCAGCCCTAGAAAACCTTGCACTGATTAAACAATCGCGCTTATCTGTGGTCCCGGTAGGTAAAGAAGAATGGAAAATTATTTGCGACATGGCTGATATTAGGCCGTGACCCCAACCAAAAAAACAGATGCCCACCACCCTTAAAGATCTTGGTAGTGATACAGTTTTATGCAACCTGTCAGATATTGAAGATCCCGGCAGTAGGGGTTTTAGAGTTGGTCGACGGGAAAGGCTCTTCATAGTCAGGCGCGGTGACGAGGTTTTTGGATACATAAATCTTTGCCCTCATCAGGGTACAACCCTAGATTGGAATCCTGATACATTCCTAACTGTCGAAAAAGATTATATTCTGTGTGCCACACATGGAGCTTTTTTTGAAATTCATAATGGGATGTGTATTGCGGGGCCGTGTATAGGGCGCTCCCTTGCAAAAGTAGAAATTAAAATTGAAGATGGCCAAATTATGCTAGGTTCATAATAATTTAGCACAAGAAATTAAAATAGTTTCCGATTAACGCAGAATAGGAAGTGAAAATATTATATTTAAGTTCGGGCAGTTCTCACCATCTTGCGGCAACTGGCCAGTCGGTTAATAATCAAGTCAAAGAAAAATAGGCCGCCGCAGTCCAGATTAAATTCAACGGGAGTCCAAACTAATGTCTGACCAAAATATTTTTCCGGTTCCAGAAGAAATTTCGGAAAGGTCTTATATAGATAACACTAAATATCTCGAACTTTATCAACAGTCGGTCGATAATCCTGAGAAATTCTGGGCTGCCCAAGGAAAACGGATCGACTGGATCAAGCCTTATAATAAAATCAAAGATGTTTCATACGAAAAAAATGATGTCCATATAAAATGGTATTACGATGGGACACTCAATGCCTGCGAAAATTGTATCGACCGCCATTTACCCACTCGCGGTGACCAAGTCGCAATTATTTGGGAGGGCGATAACCCAGCTGAGGATAAAANAATTACATACAATGAACTCCATAAAGAGGTTTGCAAATTTTCTAATGCGATGAAATCTCTCGGAGTTAAAAAAGGCGATAGAGTTACCATTTATTTACCAATGATTCCGGAAATTGCCATTGCAGTACTAGCCTGTGCCAGAATAGGAGCTATTCATTCGGTTATTTTTGGAGGATTTTCACCAGAGTCCATTGCCGGGAGAATATTAGATTGTGACTCTAATGTAGTCATCACATCTGACGAAGGGATCCGTGGTGGGCGCCCAATACCTCTGAAAGCGAATACAGATGCCGCGCTCGAAAAATGNCCCAATGTCAATACTTGCATAGTAGTCAACAGAACCGGAGCAGATATCAACTGGATAGAGGGAAGGGATCACTGGTATCAAGATATAATGGCTGAGGCATCAGCTGAATGTATTCCGGAAGAGATGTCAGCCGAGGACCCCTTATTTATTCTNTATACATCGGGCTCTACAGGTAAACCCAAAGGTGTATTGCATACCACAGGCGGATATATGGTATACGCNTCAATGACGCATCAATATGTATTTGACTACCATGATGGTGATATTTATTGGTGCACTGCTGACGTTGGGTGGATAACNGGACACTCATATATTGTATACGGGCCGCTATCAAATGGCGCCACCACCTTAATGTTTGAAGGTGTTCCAACTTATCCCGACTCCTCACGGTGTTGGGAAATTTGCGATAAACATAATGTTAATATTTTTTATACAGCACCGACCGCCCTTCGAGCCCTAATGCGTGAGGGTAACGAACCAGTTAAAAAAACAAGCCGCAAATCGATTCGCCTTTTAGGATCCGTCGGGGAACCAATTAACCCTGAAGCATGGCTTTGGTATTATAATGTAGTAGGTGAGAAGCGATGCCCTATCGTTGACACTTGGTGGCAAACTGAAACAGGGGGGATTCTCATCACACCACTACCTGGCGCTACAGCCCTCAAACCCGGTTCCGCAACACGACCCTTCTTTGGCATCCGTCCCGCTTTAATGGATGCTGATGGAGAACTCGTCGAGGGAGCAGCATCAGGTAATCTCGTCCTACTTGATAGTTGGCCCGGTCAGATGCGAACTGTTTTTAAAGATCATAAACGGTTCATTGAAACCTATTTTTCAACTTACGATGGTTGTTATTTTACCGGCGACGGTTGCCGGCGTGATGAAGACGGTTACTATTGGATAACTGGAAGGGTAGACGATGTCCTGAATGTTTCGGGACATCGCATTGGAACCGCGGAGGTAGAGAGTGCCTTAGTGGCTCACCCCAAAGTCGCAGAATCCGCAGTAGTCGGATTTCCACACGAAATAAAAGGGCAAGGTATTTATGCCTACGTGACGCTCATGATTGGTGAGGAACCCAGTCCGGGCCTGAAAGATGAATTGGTAAATTACGTTCGAAAAGCAATTGGGCCGATTGCTAGCCCCGATGCAATCCAGTGGGCTCCCGGATTACCAAAAACTAGATCGGGTAAGATAATGCGCAGAATTTTACGTAAGATCGCTGCAAACGAGATTGATNATCTCGGGGATACCACTACACTGGCAGATCCCACGGTAGTCGAAGACCTTAAACAAGAAAGAAGGGGTTAAATTAGACGTCAAATTTAAAAGTCTATGCAACGTCCCCCTTTTTCCCAATCCCCAAAACGGGTAGGGTCTGGACCCTCNCGTCCACCATGTTCCTTAGGAGTTTTTTTTGCAATTTTTTGAGCAACTTTAGCTTCCGGTGATTCCGGTTTGTTAATTTCAACTTTATTTTTATTTACTGTCATAACCAACTCATTGCTATTTGGCATTTAATAGATAAATGTAAATTTTTTCTGGTAGAAAGAGCATTNTACCGAATAAGCCTNTTTATAACTATATGGGAATTTTTTTGAGAAAGGTATGTCTAAATTTTAACATTTCGCAAATATTATTTTTTGCTAAGTATTTTTAGGGGGCAATGATGGCCGAGCAGAATGGCAAAACGCCGGCAGGGCTATTAGCTCGCTATAATGCGATAAAAATCTTAAGCCAAATATTTACCTCGCAACGCGCCTTGGACGAGTTAATCAACACAAACCCCAGTTACAACAAAATGGCTCAGCGCGACCGGGCTTTTGTTAGATTAATATTGGCCACAACCTTGAGGCGTTTAGGCCAAATTGATGAACTCCTTAAGATTTATTTAAAACGCCCTCTTCCAAAGAAGGCCGGGGCTGTTCGCGATATTCTTAGGATTGGTATTGCCCAAATTATTTGTTTAAAAACCCCTGCTCACGCCGTAGTCGATATTTCTGTACGGCTTTGTGTAAAAACCCGAAACCCAGGTCAGAAGGGTTTAGTAAATGCCGTGCTAAGAAAAGTCGACAGAGAAGGTGAAGGGAAATTTTTAAAGCTCGACCCATTACTGCTTAATACGCCAAAATGGTTGTGGAATGGCTGGATTAATTCTTTTGGTGAAGAGACTTGTCGAGCGATCGCACAAGCACACCTGTGTGTGCCCCCTTTAAACCTTACTGTAAAAGGTAATTCAAAAAATTGGGCAAAAATCCTCGACGCTGAGATCCTCCCAACTGGATCTATTTGTCTGAAGGAAATCGGCAAAGTTGATGAGCTTCCCGGCTTTGAAACGGGGGAGTGGTGGGTACAGGACACCGCTGCAGCCCTGCCCGCTAGAATTTTGTTATCTGCGGTAAAAAGAAATAAAAACCCCTGCCTCCTTGACCTTTGCG
The DNA here is from genome assembly GCA_002712335.1 of Rhodospirillaceae bacterium. The sequence continues at coordinate 14,796 of PATI01000016.1, forward strand.
CAGCCCCAGGGGGTAAAACAGCTCAATTAGTTTCCAGCGGCGCCATTGTAACCGCTTTAGATTTATCTAAAAAAAGACTTAAGGTACTAAGACAAAATTTAAAGCGGCTTAAATTAGATGCAACTATTATACATGAAGATGCTAATAATTTTTCTCCTCCACACTCTGTCGACGGTATTTTATTAGATGCGCCATGCACCGCCACCGGTACCATTCGACGACATCCCGAAATATTATGGACCAAGAAGCCAGACGAGATAAAACGTTTGGTTCAAAAACAAGTTTTACTTATAAATCATGCTATCAACCTACTATCGCCTGGCGGGATATTGGTCTATAGCGTTTGTTCGCTGCAGTACGAAGAAGGCCCTGGGCTCATTAAGCGTATCCTAGACAATAGATGCGATATAAAACGACTATCCATCAACCCCGAGGATTTTGGATTGCCCCAAATGCTTCAGACCAAGGACGGCGATATTCAAAGCCTACCAAGTCATTTTGAAGAATATGGGGGTATGGATGGTTTCTATATATCCTGCCTATGTCTAGAAAATTAGGTTAATTTTCTTAACTATCGTCTTTATGTCACAAGCATTTTAAAGCAATAATGCCAAAAATAACTAAGAGCGATATCTAATTGTTTTAGATTGGTGAAGATATTATTATGGGAGCAATTAATGACCCATTAATCTTTCTGTTAACAATCAGATGAATAAAAATTGCAAAAGCCTGTAAGAATCGCCCCATCAATACTTTCTGCCGACTTTTCATGTTTAGGGAATGAAATATCTGCCGTATCTGAAGCAGGAGCTGACTGGATCCATATAGATGTCATGGATGGTCATTTCGTGCCCAATATTACCATTGGGCCACAAGTAATCAATGCTATCCGAGAAGTATCGCCCCTGCCTTTTGATGTTCATTTGATGATTGCACCTGTCGATCCATACATTCAACAATTTGCCGACGCGGGTGCAGATATTATTACTGCGCATATTGAGGCGTGCGAACATATCCATCGCACAATACAATTTATCAAGGGTTTGGGGAAAAGGGCTGGAATATCGCTTAATCCATCCACCCCCGCTTCTTCAATTCTCCATCTCATCGACATAGTAGACTTAGTATTAGTCATGACAGTCAATCCAGGCTTTGGCGGACAGAGTTTTATCGAAAATCAATTATCCAAGATTCAAGAAATTAGAACCATGATTGACAGAAGTGGGCGTGATATAGATTTGGAAGTCGACGGTGGTATCAACACTCATACAGCACAGAAAACGATTGAAGCAGGAGCTGACGTTCTCGTTGCTGGAACAGCCGTTTTTAAAGAAAGGCTTGGAGGATACCGAGAGAATATTACAAAACTTCGTGGCATATGAAGAAACTTTTTGAGCCTATTCGATGCTGTAAAAATTTACGCCATTATGTGCCCACAATAATTCTAATTTAATGATGTCTAATTATATTCTGGGACAAATTAAGCACAAAGCGCTGCGTTTAAGTGTGCGTCAAGGTCTATATCAAATCGCGCTGCCACTCTTTAGGTCAAGGGCACGTAAAATTAAACACCCAAAATCTAATTTAGGGTTAATAAAAAACCCAATGTCTGACTGTTGGCCTGGAAAGGCCAATCAAGGTTCTAAAATATTGGATGGGGACTTTGAGTTTTTGGGAAAAATTATCCATCAATCTAACAGACCCTGGCTGGTTCAAGACGCGAGTGATTCTTGGATTGAGAACGTAGCGGGGTTTGATTGGCTAGATGATTTGCGTGCCGTCGGAACCGATACCGCTCGTATTAAGATCAGGGAATTAATATTACTTTGGATTAAAACCCAGGAATTTGAAAAACAAAATTTGGCATGGAAACCCGAAATAACTGGAAGGCGCCTTGCTAACTGGCTTGGACACCGCGAGTTTCTCTCAACAAGGGCCGATATAGATTTTATCAATGAATTTGAGTCAAGTATTTTACGGCAAACCCTTTTTCTTCGTCAGGTAGAGAAACTTATAGGGCCAGGGTTCAATAGAATCGAAACATACAAAGGTCTAATTCTATCTTCTCTCAGCATTAGCAATAAACGATTGCTGAAAAAATGGTGTAAAAACATTGATCGAGAAATAGCGCAACAGATTTTAGTCGATGGCGGACATATTTCGAGAAATCCAGCCACCCTTCTCATGTTCTTACGCCACCTTATAGATATCCGCTCAGCCCTTAAGAACTCCAATGAAGATATTTCTGAAATTATCCAACATACCATTGATAAAATATCTCCAATGATCAGGTTCTTCCGCCATGGAGATGGTGGACTCGCGCTCTTTAATGGGAGCGATGAGAATGAGGGGTGGCTGATCGATATTATACTGGGCCGATCAGAAGCCCGAGGAAATCCAATCAATTCCACTCCTCATATCGGATTTGAAAGACTGGAGGCGAATAGGACGCTGTTGCTCATAGATACAGGAAATTCTCCCCCGATCAATTTTGATATTGGCTCCCATGCAGGTGCATTAAGTTTTGAAATGAGCGTTGGGAAAGAGAGAATCATTACAAATTGTGGTGCCCACATCGGTGCAATTGATTCATGGTCAGAGGTTCAAAGAACTACAGCAGCGCATTCTACTATTACAGTAGAAGATTTAAATTCTGCCGAATTATTACGAAAAAGCGGTATAGGAACACGCCCTCACTCAGTACAAGCAAAACGACAAGAAGGCGATGGCAATGTGTGGATTGATGCGTCATTAACCGGTTACGGGGGCAATAAGATAGTGAACCATCACCGTCGAATTTATCTTGCCGCAAACGGAAATGATGTAAGAGGAGAAGACAAAATAACAGGCAAAGATAGTCAAAAATTTATTGCCCGCTTTCATTTACACCCAACAGTTAGGGCTTCTATGGTTGGGCACGCCGATACCGTTCTAATTCGAACTCCCCGTGGACTAGGCTGGCGATTCAAAAGTTCTGGTGGCGCAGTATCTTTACAGGAAGGAGTTTATTTAGGGTTGTCAGGACAGATAAAGCGAACTGAACAAATCGTAGTCTCTTCCGTAACCAAAGGGGAGACTGGCCAGATACGATGGGCTATCTCACGGGTCGATAGTTAAAATAAAATATATAGATGTTTTATCCAGTTTTATGTTTCAATTTTTAAATTTTGATACCCAGAACATAAAACGATCTTATTGGTGCCAACCTATGCTAAAATTTAATAAGACTTGTCTTAGATCTTGCGGGACGTTACTCAAGGCAACATGAGAAAAATACGCCAAAAAATTGCATTCGGGCATGACCTGGTTATGGCCTTTCTATCGTTGCCCGCTGCAATGTTTATACGATTAGGGCCTGACATAATCCTCTATGATATGAAAAATATATTTTTTGCTGCTACAATTTTTATGCTCATATCCGGCTTTTGTTTTTGGCTACTAAATCTTTATAGAGGTCTTTGGCGATATGCTTCTTTAAATGACCTAACTGCTATTTTAAAAGCCGTTACATTATCGATTTTAATCTTCGTCCTTTTAATGTTTATGCTTAACCGGCTTGAGTGGACCCCAAGATCAACTTTGTTTATAAATTGGTTAGTTCTGGCATCACTTCTCGGCGCACCCAGATTAATTTATCGTCAATTCAAAGATCGACGCGGAAATAAAAAACGAAAAGACAGAGAAAATATTCGAAAGATTCCCGTGTTACTTGTTGGCGCNGCCGATGGCACCGAAATGTTTATACGAGAGATAGCACGCAATTCTATTGCAGCATATCAAGTTGTAGGGATTATTGGGGAAAGTCCAGGCAGGGTAGGTAGCAATATTCACGGGATTAATGTTTTAGGAGAAATTAATGATTTAAGTGCCGTATATAAAAATTTATTGAGGGCTGGTACACCGCCAGAACGCATAATAATTACAAAAGAGCATATTTCAAAAGCCGCCATACAGAAATTAGTGACAAAAGCAGAAGGGCTGGGCCTTTCCATAGCAAAACTTCCCCGTTTAACAGATTTCCAAAGCAACGTAGAAGAAACAATTCCTATCCGGCCCATAGCTATAGAAGACGTGCTTGGAAGACCCCAACAGGTTTTAGATCGNACCAGTATGATGGGCCTAGTTAAAGGTAAACGTATACTGGTTACCGGAGCNGGCGGCACCATNGGCAGTGAACTGGCCNGACAAATTGCAGAGTTCNGGCCCTTAAGTTTATGCCTNTTAGAGTCATCTGAATACGCACTTTATAGTATTGACTTAGAAATAAAGGAGCGCCATCCCGAGCTCAGAGTCAAATCGGTAATTGCAGATATTCGGGATAATATACGTATCGGTCAAATATTTAGGATGTTTAAACCTGAGTTGGTTTTTCACGCCGCCGCATTAAAGCATGTGCCGATAGTANAAAGTGATCCTTCCGAAGGTATTCTTACGAATATACAGGGAACTAAAAATATTGCAGATGTTTGCTGCGAGTCGCATGTAAGCGCGATGGTTCTGATTTCTACGGACAAGGCGGTCAACCCCACAAGTATTATGGGCGCGACAAAACGGGTTGCGGAAATTTACTGTCAGGCNCTAGATATAAAAGAAACCAACACGACACGTTTTGTTACCGTAAGATTTGGTAATGTCTTAGGTTCCACTGGTTCCGTTGTTCCCCTTTTCCAGCGCCAACTCTCAAATGGCGGTCCGCTAACAATCACACATCCGGAAATGAAACGCTATTTTATGACCGTCCGCGAAGCAGTCGAGTTAGTTCTTGAGGCTACTGTTTTGGGGAAGAAGCACGATAGTTACCCGGGTCGTGTCTACGTCCTGGATATGGGTGAACCGGTGAAGATAGTAGACCTCGCACGCCAAATGATTCTATTAGCTGGCTTACAACCCGATAAAGATATCGAGATAAATTTTACAGGGTTGCGCCCAGGTGAGAAATTATTCGAAGAGCTTCTTCATGACTCAGAACCGCCAGAAGAAACAACTTATGATGGCATTATGCTAGCCGCCCCAAGAACTATCAGTATTGAAACCATAACAGACCAAATTGACGATTTGGTGGAGACGGCCAGGACTGGTANCATCAAAGAAATCGTGACAAAAATGAAGGAATATGTTCCGGAATTTGAGTATAAGACCAATAGCCAAAAAACTACTTCCAAAGACAAATGACCGACAAAAAAGCAAAAAAGATCTCTCGAGCACTTATCTCNGTTTCTGATAAAAAAAACATTGAAGAGCTTGGTAAATTCCTCGATTCTTATGGCGTTGAAATTCTNTCTACTGGTGGCTCCGCACAGGCACTAATTGATGCCGGTATTCCAGTTAAAGAAGTGAGCGCCCATACCGGATTTCCAGAAATCCTAAGTGGCCGCGTCAAAACTCTACACCCAAAAATTCATGGTGGTATTTTAGGCCGACGCGAAGATAGCGCACATAAACTACAAATGAAGGAACACAACATAGAGCCAATAGATTTGGTAGTAGTCAACCTGTACCCTTTTCAAGAGACAATAGAATCGGGTGCTAACCTANATGAATGTATCGAGAACATTGATATCGGAGGGCCTTCACTGATCCGCGCTGCAGCCAAAAATTATGAAAGTATTACTGTTGTTACCGACCCGGAAGAATACAAAACTGTAATTGCGTCCATGCAAGAAAATGACGGATCTACCACGAAGGAAATTAGAAAAAGCCTAGCTGCAGGCGCCTATGCCATGACTGCAGCATATGACGGAATGATCAGTGACTGGTTTTCTAAACAAACAGGCGACCAATTTCCGCTTCGGCACACTNTATGTGGCACCCGNTCCCAACTCATGCGATATGGGGAAAACCCTCACCAGTCAGCTGCTTTCTATAAGACTGCCAAAGTTCGTTTTGGAGTTGCTACAGCTACNCAAATTCAGGGCAAGGAACTAAGTTTTAATAATCTCAATGATACAGATGCCGCTTTTGAACTAGTTTCAGAATTTGAAGAGCCCGCGGTCGCAATTATAAAGCATGCCAATCCATGCGGAGTTGCTATGGGGGACACCTCTCTGGAGGCATTCAAAAAAGCCCTGAAGTGCGATCCGGTGAGTGCGTTTGGGGGCATCATTGCCCTTAATTGCGAGCTTGACGGAATTACCGCCAAAACCATGNGTGAACTATTTATGGAAGTCATAATCGCACCCTCTGTTTCTGAAGAAGCCCAAAAAATATTATCTGGCAAAAAGAACCTGCGGTTGCTTGCAAGCGGCGGACTACCAAAACCGGATCCTTCCGCAACAACATTAAAAATGCTTGCTGGCGGTTATCTTTTGCAGAGCACCGACAGCGCTCATATTTCTTCAGCAAACTTGAAAACTGTCAGCAAACGGCAACCCACCCNACAAGAATTGAAAGATCTCATTTTTGCATTCCATGTCTGTAAACACGTCAAATCCAATGCAATTGTTTATGCAAAACAGCGGGCAACCGTCGGAATAGGGGCAGGACAAATGAGCCGAGTAGACTCCTGCCGAATTGCCTCAAANAAATCGGCAGACGCAGCCACAGCAGCTGGTNAAGATACGCCTCTTGCTAAGGGTTCAGTCGTCGCATCTGATGCCTTTTTCCCCTTCGCCGATGGTTTACTTACCGCGGCAGAAGCCGGCGCTACAGCAGTCATACAACCGGGAGGGTCTATGCGTGATGACGAAGTAATTGCCGCTGCTGATGACCATAACCTTGCAATGGTTTTCACTGGTGTCCGCCATTTTCGCCACTGAGTATAACTTCTTTAAATATCATAAGAATAGGGCGATAAGCATGGCATATACATTACAAAATTTTTGTTCGGATGCTCACAATGCTATAGCACGAGATAATAATCACATCGGGCGTGAAAAAGTGCGTCAAAAATTAGCCTTCCTGCTTGGACATCCGGAATTTATTTCTGAATATCTTTTAAAACAAAAGACAAGCAAGATAACCTTATATCACGATCAAGAATATGACTTTTATGTGATGGCTCACGCTGCCACTACGGGGGACCGCATTGGCAAGCCACATGATCATGGACGGTCTTGGGCTGTTTATGGGCAAGCCACCGGCATTACAAATATGACAGTTTGGGATCGCATGGACGATCGCCGCAAGATTAATTATGCCAAACTTGTAAAAGGTAAAAAATTCTCTCTGACACCCGGCGAAGCTGCCTTATTTGATACCGGTGTCATTCATTCCACAGCCCACCCTGAACCGGCCCGCTGGGTGCGGGTTACTGGTGCCAATTTGGATACAATTGAACGATTTACCTATAATCCAGAAAAAAATTTCTGTGAGCCCATGAACCTGAGAAAAATTTAATAGTCTCTAAATGATTTGAAGCCCAACAAACTAGTTCATAAGTGGATGTAGCCCTTGTCTTTAGCTACTGTCGGGAACTAGAAGATACACTAATCAATGTGCTTTTTATGGTTTGCAAGATACCAATCCGCAATTTCNGCGCGGGTTGGAAACCAAACCGCTTCAAATCCCTTCACATAGTCTAAAAATTCAGCTAGTGCACGAATACGATATGGCATCCCAATAACGTGTGGGTGTAATCCGAAATTCATAATTCGCATACTCTCATTACCTTCTTTATACAAAACATCAAATTGTTCACGTAAGGCCGCCAATCCTTGATCCAACGTCATTCCACCACGAGCAAACATATTAAAATCATTTACGTCATTTGAATAAGGAACACAAACAATAGGTCCATAATCGGTATCGATAAGGTATGGCTGGTCATCATTCAAAAAATCACAAAAAAATGATAACCCAGCCTCCTTCAGAAAATCCACAGTATGTGTGGTTGGCCTAAGCGATGAAGATAACCAACCTTCGGCTTTACGCCCTACACATTTTTGATACACGTCTAGTGTACGATTAATAATTTCTCTCTCGGCTTCTGGTTCATCGGAATAAAACGTCAAAATATCATTCTGAGCCCAATTATGAGGGATAAGCTCCCAACCCCGCTCATTAACGGCGTCAATGATGCGGGGGCGCTCCAGTCCCATTTTTGCATTCATGGTACACGACGCCGGAATTCCAGCCTTATCAAGTCGATCTAGGATCCTCCAAATACCTACCCTTTGACCATATTCACGCCAAGTCCAATTCACATAATCGGGTACATTCCCAGGAACAGGGTGAGGGATGCTTGCTGGTCCTCCGGGATACAGAGGCTCATCCTGNTCCCTAGTTAGCTCCCAATATTCAAGGTTAATAGTAATTATAACGGCGATGCGATGACCNTCTGGCCACTTCAAAGGCTTTCGATCCGGCAATGCTACAAAATCATATTTCATGCATAGACTTTTTTTCTTTGGATGATCGAATAGAACATTAAATTCTCTCGCTATATTTAATTTTGACAGGCATTACGGTAACGAAATGATAGCTTGTCAAACATAACCTAAGATTTACTGTGAATTATAACAATTTTTATTGGTTGACTGCATTATATATTAGCCGTTCACATTTCCGAAAAAACATTCATTTAATTGAGACTAATCAGAAAAGAGAAATAAATGGTATTTGCTAAGATTTTTATTCTACATATAATTCTTATTATAGGTTCTGTATTTTTCTCTAAGACACTATTCTCAATGGAAGCGGGTTTCATACAACTTATTGCGCCATTAGATGAACCNAGGGGCCTGTGCGTTGATATTAGAGGACACCGCGACCGGGTAAATGTAACTCGACCATTGGTACTTCATACCTGTAAGTATGATATTTGGAATCTAGACGAAAAATTCAGCCTAAAAGACTTTAAAGCTGGATTATTAAAAATGCCTGAATACCAACTCTGCGCTCAACCTGATTTGAACAATAAAATAAAAGAAATTCGTTTGGAAAAATGCAAAAAGGNGATAGCAGTCTGGCATTTTGATAATGCTCGTCTCAAACCCATTGCTAAACCTAACTTGTGTCTAACAGCGGGTCCCGGTCCNTCTAAACTTACTCGCGGGGGCNAACGCCTGCCGTCACGTCACGTCGCTCGCCGCTTGTTCCTTATGCCCTGCTCACAAAAATACAATGAGCGACAAAAATGGCGTCTAAAGGTTCCCCGATAGATATTTAAAAAATATAGTCCTGATTTAGCTTTCATGACAGAAAACGACAAAATCGCATGGAAAACTCAGGTCGCCGTATATAGTTGNGGGGCATTTAACCACAGCATCGGCATGATGCTAGCCGTTGTNATGCCATTATGGTTACTCTCTATTGAAGCAAGCCCCTTTATGGTGGGAGTCGCCATAGGCAGTCGTTATTTGCTGCCGTTATTTCTATCTATCCATGGGGGAGCATTGATGGATAGATTCGGGGCTCGCCGAATCATGCTCTGGTTCGCCTTTATTAGCGCTGTATGTCCAATTTTATTTCCCGCCTTACCATTCCTTTGGGCAGTAATTCTTTTACAAATGATATTAGGATTAGCAGATACAATGGGTTGGTCAGGTGCNCAGGCTATGATCGGGCTGGTGATGAAAGGTAATGCCTTACACGCCGGCAGACTTGCATTCACAATTCGGATAGGACATTTTTTAGGCCCGCTGCTTATCGGCGTGATTTGGGATTGGTTTGGTCCGTGGGGCGCATTTAGTACGCTTAGTATTTGGGGGGTAGGGTCGTATGTGGCAACCTTGTTCCTTCCAAACGTTGCCCAAGTTGTAAGCCCTAAAACTACAAATTGGCGAGAGCTGATTCCACGCTACTCGGACTATATAAATACTTTCCGTCTACTGGCNATTCCTGCTGTTCTATTCGTCATAATGGTTACCTTTGTTCGCCATTCCAGCACCTCTATGCAAAACTCGTTTTATGTAGTTTATCTAAAGAGTATAGATATCTCCGGAACCGAAATTGGCGCCCTTTTTGCCGCCTCCGCAGCGTTAGGGGCCCTNGGCGCATTGGCAACAAGTCGAATCACGCGTTTCGTAGAACCAGCATTTTTTCTAATAATTTCCGTTGTATTCGTAATCGCCTTCATGGGACTTACTCCAGCACTCCATTATCTGCCCTTTATGGGGGTCTATGGCCTTTTGATAATAGTTATCGGTTTACGAGGTAGCTGCCTCGGTTTTAGTCAAGTTCTAATGATTTCAATACTTGGCAAGTCATTACAAAATAAAGATCAAGGAAAAGGTGTCGGACTGCGCACTACAGTCAACCGAATAATGAACACCGCGCTGCCCCCCATCGTTGGAGCCATTGTTGGGGTCGCCGGATTGGAAACTAGTTTTTATATTGTTGCTTCAGTTGGGCTCATCATGATGATCTCTATTTATTACTACTATAGACAACACCGGGGTTTTAGATCAAAAACGACCAAAGATTGATATAGAAAATCAAGTAGACGGCATTCGAAAAATGGTATTCGCCACCGGGTTGAGAAATATATCCTATCTACAAGTTTACCATCAAGAATAGACCAAGAAACTGGAGCGGGCGATGAGATTCGAACTCACGACTTCAACCTTGGCAAGGTTGCGCTCTACCCCTGAGCTACGCCCGCACTCGGACGCGCGATAATAAACACCGGCGCGAGGTTTGCAAGCCCTGTCTGATACTCATCATGTTGATTATCTTTTCCGGGTGTAGTTAAAATTGTAATATGGAGCAGGCGAAAAATAGAACCAATACTGNTGCTGTTACACCGGATGCTTTGCTGAAGTATCTAAAAAGCNTGAAAATTAGTTTTGTCCAATATCACCATCCCGCAGTCTTTACAGTTAAAGAAGCAAAATTGCTAAGAGGAAACGTACCAGGCGAACATTGTAAAAGTCTTTTTCTTATGGAAAAGGCGGGAGCCTTATACCTTATCGTTTGTCTAGAATGGCGACGCTTAGATATGAGAGCCTTGGCCGAACTATTAGGNTCAAAGAGACTTTCCTTTGGGAAACCGAAATTATTATTAGAGAAACTAGGCGTAGTACCCGGTTCGGTGACACCATTTGGTATTATAAACGATACAAATCCTAATGACCAACAGGTTACTGTCATACTTGATCAAGAAATGATGAAAGCCAGCCAAGTCAATTACCACCCACTCGTCAATACAATGACCATCGGAGTCACTCCAGAATGTTTAGTACGATTTTTGGTTGATTGTAACCACACACCCCTTATTCTAGATATGGACAAGGTCACAAAGGTCGAGAATCAATTTCAACCCGAGAAATGATCTTGTTTTTATGTTCTTAATTCGGCATTTACTGTTTAATGAATGTTAACAGTAGTTCAGGATTGAGACAAAACAACAAAAGCGATATGTCATGGAGCCCATACTCAACACCGACACAACATCACAGACTGGATCTGGAGATCTTATTAAAGACACCTCTGAAGCCACCTTTGTCCAGGATGTTATAGAAGCATCTCAGGAAACCCCTGTAATTGTAGATTTCTGGGCCCCCTGGTGCGGCCCATGCAAACAGCTTGGACCGTTACTTGAAAAAGTAGTAACTGAAGCCAACGGTTCAGTCAAAATGGTCAAAGTCGATATAGACCAGAATCAAAATTTAGCGCAACAGCTTCGTATTCAATCCATACCTGCTGTGTATGCCTTTTTTCAAGGAAAGCCCGTAGATGCATTTCAGGGTGTCCTCCCTGAAAGCCAATTGAAAGAGTTTGTAGATAAACTTGCACAAAGTTCTGGCACAAAAGTTAAATCCCCAATAGACGAAGCCCTAGAACAAGCCAACCAACTGTTGGAAGAGAAGCTGTTCGAACAAGCCAGCTCTATTTTTTCTCAGATAATACAGCACGCCTCTGACAACCTCGAAGCAAAGGTCGGCTTAGCAAAATGTGCAATCGAAACCGACAAACATCAAGAAGCTAGAGATATTATTGATGGTTTATCTGAAGACGAAAAAACTGACCCTGCCCTCCTACCTATTGTCAACGCTTTAGAACTTGCCGACAAAGTCGCCGATGTAGGGGACCTAGATACGCTAAAATCCGAGGTTCAGCAGAATTCTAAAGACTATAATGCGCGTTACGATTTAGCCCTAGCTTTATATGCAAGTGGGCAAGCCGAAGCCGCAACAGAGGAATTACTGGAAATTATCCGCCAGAATCGAAACTGGAATGACGATGCGGCTAGACTTGAACTCTTAAAGATATTTGAGGTGCTTGGGCCAACTGATCCTATTACAATTGCGGGCCGTCGAAAATTATCCTCCATACTCTTTTCATGATGCAAAGTGTTTTTTATCATAAGATTGATGATTTACCCAAGGTAATCCCTGTATTTCCACTCACTGGTGTTTTACTTCTACCTATAGGAAAATTGCCGCTAAATATATTTGAACCGCGCTATCTTACCATGGTTCGAGATGCACTTGCTGACGAGCAGCGGATCATTGGTATGGTACAGCCGAAAAAACCAGATATTAGTGATAATGCTGGTCGGAGTATAACGATTGACAAAGACCCGGCACTTTACAAAACCGGCTGTGCTGGTCGAATCTCGAGTTTTACCGAATCTGAAGATGGAAGATATCTTCTGACATTATCAGGGGTCTGTAGATTTGAAATTGCCGAGGAAATTGAAAGCAAAGACGGTTACCGACGCATTATTGCGAATTTTAATAAATTTAGATCTGATTTAAATCCGGTAAAGACATTAGAAATTGAACGGGAGCGCCTTTTAAAGGTCGTGAAACAATATTTTGAGTTACAAAACATTGATGCAAACTGGGACGTAATAAAAGAGACCTCTAATGTACAACTTTTGACTTCACTCGCGATGACATGTCCATTTGGACCTAGTGAACGGCAGGCAATACTTGAAGCAGAGAGCCACTCTTTGCGTGCTGAAATAGTTATCACTCTTCTCGAGATGGCCATTATGGAAAATGGTGAAACTAGGGGTGCCAGCCACTAAAATTGAATGAGAAAATAATTATGACTAATAAAAAACCTGTCGATCCAAAGCTATTAGAAATATTAGTGTGCCCTAAAACAAAACAGCCTTTGCAATATGATGAAAAAACTCAAGAATTGATCAGTCCGGCAGCAGGTTTGGCTTATCCAATCCGCGATGGAATCCCGATAATGTTAATAGAAGAAGCCCGTAATTTAGATAAGAAATAAAAGCATTTGAACGCAATACTAGAATGACACCTCACCCGACCGAAATAAAATTAAAGAAGGCGGAAAAAAAATTAGAAATAAAATTCGATGACGGAGAGAGCTTCATTCTTACAGCAGAGCTTTTGAGGGTGGAAAGCCCATCAGCAGAAGTGCAGGGACACGGCACCAATCAGAAAAAAATAATACCGGGCAGGCGGCACGTAGCTATAATGGCAATTGAGCCAGTAGGAAACTATGCAATAAGAATCTTGTTTGATGACCTTCATGACACAGGGATATATTCTTGGGCACTGCTGTACGAAATGGGAAGAAATCAGGAGAAACTTTGGAAGGATTACTTGAAAGCGCTGACGCGGGCTAACCTTGGTAGAGACCCGTAGTTTTTTAGAAATTAAATTTTTTCACCACGTATTAATTTGGGCAAATCCCCAAGAAGGCCCATAGCATGCAGCATAAAGAGCTTTTTAATCGGCGGCGACCTATTAACCATTGCAAGCCCCACATCTCTGGCTAATTTAAAAGGCGGTATTGCATTAGAAAAAAGTCGGTTGAGACCGTCAGTTGCAGCTACCATTAGCGTATTATCAAAACGCCTCCAACGTTCATAGTCATCCAACACTTTATCAGAGCCAGGGTCCAGGCCCAATCTCATTGCATCAATAATGATTTCAGCTAGCACCGCCGCATCGCGTATACCAAGATTTAAACCCTGACCCGCTATTGGATGTATAGCGTGCGCAGCATCTCCCAAAAGTGCAAAGCGAGGTTTGGTATATTTATCTGCGTGCAATAGGCCGAGAGGGTAGGAAAATATAGGACCAGCAAGTTTAAGTTCACCTAGGTAATTTCCGAAGCGCATTTTTAATTCTTGAGTAAAATCGTCGGTAGACAAGCTGAGAATTGCGGGAGCAAGTTTCTCACTTTCGGTCCAAACAATCGAAGAACGCCTCTCAGTCATCGGTAAAATTGCAAATGGGCCCGGCGGCAAAAAATGCTCCTGCGCAACACCATTGTGGGTTTTTTCATGTCTTACTGTACAAACAATTCCTATTTGCGGATAACGCCATTGCTTAACAGGAATTTCCTCCATTTGGCGTAATGGTGAATTACGCCCATCAGCTGCAACAACGAGACGGACTTGATGGACTGCGCTATTATCTGTTGTTGCACTAATAAAACCAATATGTCGTTCTATAGATTTGACACGGTCTTCAAATCGTAATTTTACTGTAGGGAGTTTTTCCAAACACTTTATCAAGGAGCTACGGATGATTCTATTTTCTAGAATAAAGCCTAAGGGGCCGGCATTTATATCGGTGTGACCAAAATGCAAAAACAATGGCGAATCGCCATCTGAAACACGAATCTCTAGAATTTCGGATGCCTGATTCTCCATATTTTTCCAAGCGCCAATAACCTCCAAGGCCAAACGAGAGCCAGCTGAAATGGCTGTCGTTCTCCCATCAAACTTTGAACTCAAAAACTGCGCTTTCGGTATTGGATCAATAACCGTAACCCGAACACCGGCAACACCCAACGCGTTGGCTAAAACCAAACCAGTCAGGCCGCCGCCAACGATCAGAATATCCCCTGAATCAAAATTACAGTTTTTAGGAATAGCTCTCATATCCATACAATGCCGCTGATAGTGCCGCGCTGTCTATAAAGTATTCAAAATACCAGAATTTTCAAGAATGGTTAATTTTTAGTCATCACTATATTTTTGTTGTTATTTTAATCATTTTTTTTCCTGTAATAATAAAAATTTAGAATCAAAGCTGGCGAGAGGCGCCTAACCCTCTGTTTTAAAACATTTTTTTATTTTTTTTTAATTGGCACAGGAATTGCATATTAAAAGTAGTCGGAAAACACTATATCCGGCGAACTAAGGAGAACATAAAAAAAATGAAAATGATTCAAGCAGTAATCAAACCTTTCAAGCTTGACGAGGTGCGGGCGGCGCTGACTGAAATCGGCGTCCAAGGACTTACAATCACTGAAGTTCGAGGCTTCGGGCGCCAAAAGGGCCAAACAGAAATTTATAGGGGGGCAGAATATGAGATTAATTTTCTTCCGAAAATAAAAATTGATGTGGCTCTGCCCGATAATTTGGCAGAAAAGGCCATTGAGACTATTCGCTCCGCGGCTTCTACCGACCAGATCGGCGATGGAAAAATTTTTGTAATTGATATGGAAACAGCGGTACGTATCCGCACGGGAGACACAGACAATGATGCCCTTTAAAAAGAATTTATTTATTTTTATGTCCGCTATTTTAATCGGGTTTAATTCCACGGCGTCATTTGCACAAGCCGCCACTCCTAAAATAGACTCTGGCGATACGGCCTGGATGCTAACGGCAACCGCATTAGTTCTATTGATGACCATACCGGGTCTAGCATTATTTTATGGCGGCATGGTTCGAAAAACAAATGTGCTATCAGTTTTGATGCAGTGTTTTGCTATCTGCTGCCTAATGAGCATATTATGGATGATCATCGGCTACAGCTTGGCATTTGATGCCGGCAATGCTTACGTGGGCGGCTTGGGCAAACTATTTCTGAAAGGTCTAACAGTCGACGCAGTAAACGGCACCATTCCAGATTCACTATTCATGGTCTTTCAAATGACATTTGCGATAATCACCCCCGCACTTATTGTTGGGGCCTTTGCAGATAGAATGAAATTCAGTGCAATGCTCCTGTTCACGGGCATTTGGCTTTTGGTTGTATACGCCCCGGTTACTCATTGGGTTTGGGGTGGCGGGTTTCTTGGCTCAGATGGCGTATTGGATTTTGCCGGGGGAACTGTTGTTCATATCAATGCCGGGATTGCTGGTTTAGTGGCGGCAATTATGATAGGGAAACGTAAAGCTTTGGGCACAGAAACTGTGCTCCCACATAACCTCGTCTTATCTGTAATTGGTGCTTCTTTCCTTTGGGTCGGTTGGTTTGGCTTTAACGCTGGATCAGCATTAACCGCTGGCGGAACAGCCGCTATGGCGATGGTTGTCACGCAAATTGCTACTGCTGCTGCCGCGCTCACCTGGATGTTTATAGAGTGGGGTTTTCGCGGAAAACCAAGCGTTTTAGGAATTATCTCGGGTGCAATCGGTGGATTGGTCGCGATAACACCTGCTGCTGGCTTCGTAGATCCGATGGGGGCCTTATGCATCGGTATTGCGTCAGGTATAGCATGCTATTGGGGAGCAATATGGCTCAAACGTGCACTAGGATATGACGATGCTTTAGATGTGTTTGGAATTCACGGCATCGGAGTAATTGTAGGGGCACTGCTTACAGGAGTATTTGCGAGTAAGGCGGTCGGCGGCACTGCCGGTCTTTTAGAAGGCAATGCTGCTCAGGTAGGAACGCAAGCTTGGGGAATTTTGGTCACTATCATTTGGTGTGCTTTTGCCTCCGCCGTCATTCTTAAAATAATTGACTTGGTAATAGGACTTCGTGTGGATGAAGAATCCGAACGAGACGGACTCGACAAGAGTTTACATGGTGAAACGGTTCAATAGTTTTGAAAAAATCGTTACTCCCCGGAGGGGCATTTAGAGGGAATTTCGTACCTCCCTGAGAATTTCCTCATGCGCCGCCAAACTTACCGGAGTGCTTAAAGCGCTCCGGTAATTTTTTTTAAACNAGTTATTACACATTACACCTATTCCGCTTGTACCGAGTCAGCCTTTCGCTATAAAATTCTTATGTTGAATTATTAGTTTATCCTGCTTCTATCAGCAGCAACTGAAGAAGTGTGCCCATGTTAAACGATCGGCTTGGCCGAATCGGCGATTACCCATTCGACCGTTTGCGAACACTGTTAGACTCTTGTTCGCCCGAAACTAAACTCCCTCCACTTTCGCTCGCATTAGGAGAGCCACAACATAACTCGCCCAAAATTATCCAACAGGTTTTAACAGAAAATAACCATTTATGGGGCAAATACCCGCCAGTATGGGGTACGGCAGAGTTTAGAACTGCAGTGGGAAGCTGGCTTACAAATCGTTACGGCCTTTCCGGTCCAGTACTTGACCCTGATAAATCTGTAATTCCCGTTTCAGGAACAAGAGAAGCGCTATTTATGGTTGCTCTTACAGTGATACCTGAATTTATCAGAGGCAAGCAACCAGCGGTACTAATGCCCAATCCGTTTTACCAAGTTTATCTTGGGGCTGCAGCTTTAGCGGGCGCAGAGCCAATCTTTACACCTGCTACACCAGCAAATAACTTTTTGCCTGACTTTGGAGCGATTGATACCGCTGTACTAGACAGAACGGCTCTTGCTTATTTTTGCTCCCCATCTAATCCACAGGGAACAACAGCATCACTTGAAGTATTAGTTGAAAATATAAAACTAGCCCGAAAACACAATTTCGTGATCGTCTTTGACGAATGCTACAGCGAAATATACAACAGAGCATCACCGACAGGCAGTATAGAGGCGTGTGAAAAGCTTGGCGGAAGCCTCGACAATGTATTAATCATGAACTCCCTATCCAAGCGGTCGAGCGTGCCGGGCCTCCGGTCGGGCTTCGTGGCGGGCGATCCGGAAATTATCTCTCGCTTCAAACGGGTTCGTGATTACGGAGGAGCCCCACCCCCGTTACCCTTATTGGCGGTAGCCACAGCACTTTGGCAAGACGAGAAACATGTCGAGAAAAATCGTGCTCTTTATCGTCAAAAATTTGATCTTGCTACAGAAAAGCTTTCAGGATTGCACGGCTATTACCAACCAGACGGTGGTTTTTATCTATGGCTAGATGTTGATCAGGGAGAAAAGGCAGCGTTTAAATTATGGAAAGAAGCAGCCCTAAGAGTGATCCCGGGAACGTACCTGGCCAAAACTGGTTCAGATGGAATCAACCCGGGCGCCTCTTACATTCGATGCGCCTTGGTTCACGATCTAGAAACAACAAATCAGGCGCTAGATCGCCTCGTAGATATTTTGTAATTTGAGAATGACAATGGCCACTAACTCCAAAAAATTAACTCACACAAATTCAATCTTACCTGCAAGCGTTTCTAATTTTCTGCAACGGCGTGCGAAAGAGGTCATAGGTATATTTTTGGTATTAACATCTGTCGGAATAGCAGGGGCACTTCTCACTTATAATTCACAAGACCCCTCCTTTAACTCTGCCGCAGATTTAGAGGCCTCGAATATTTTAGGGACAGCCGGAGCATGGTTGGCAGATATATTATTACAGTCTATCGGGCTAGCAGCCTATATTTTACCGATAATATTTCTAGCATGGGGTTGGAGAATTAGCACCCATCGGGGCCTAAAACTTCCATGTACCCGGTTGCTGCTTTTGCCAATAACAGCTCTTTCAGTTGCCATTTCATTAGGAGGACTAGGAACCAGTTCCGCTTGGCCTTTTAACTCTGGGTTTGGAGGTATCGTTGGGGACATCACCCTAGAATATCTCACAAAACTATTTTCCGACTTTTATTCCCTGGAGGCCGGTGTTTTAGCTTTAATCATTGGGTCCTTTTCTTTTGGACTTGTTCTTTGGGCTCTTGGATTTTCGGCATCCGAGTGGATTGTGTTAGGTACAAAATTAAAATGGTTAGGAAATCGAGGAGCGGCAGCAAGCGCCGCCAGTGGTCGCGCCAGCCTCAAAGCTGGCAGATGGTCCTTTAATCTAGCTCGCAAAAGCCATGCCGCAGCTAAACAAAGATTGGAGCCCAAGCTCTTCGACCATGACAAGGGAGGGCGGATACTTGAGGGGGGCGAAAAAAACATACCAGACGACATAGATGATCAACCTATCCAAGTGAGTGCTGAGCGTGAAAAAAAGAAAGCCATTGTTGCACCAAGAGCTGCAAAGTTAAAACCAGGCCGAATCGCCGAGGCCTCTAAGCAATCCAAACTTGATCTGGGTATGGAAACCCCATATGAGTTGCCCAACCTAAATCTTCTTGAAACAATTATTACAAATAACAAAACTGATATTTCTGACAAGGACGCTTTAGCTGAAAATGCTCGCCTACTTGAGTCGGTTTTAGAGGATTTTGGAGTCCGTGGGGAGATCATAAAAGTTAGGCCGGGCCCGGTTGTCACACTTTATGAATTTGAGCCCGCACCCGGGATCAAGTCATCTAGGGTCATCGGCTTGGCAGATGATATTGCCCGATCTATGAGTGCTATTTCAGCGCGGGTCGCAGTCGTACAGGGACGAAATGCAATGGGAATAGAGCTTCCTAATTCAGACCGGGAAGTCGTCTCTTTGCGTGAGTTACTAGAGTCAGAAAAATTAGAAAAGACGCAATCAAAGCTCTCACTTGCGATAGGAAAGGATATCGGAGGAAGCCCAACCATCGCTGATCTCGCTCGCATGCCTCATCTTCTAATTGCGGGAACAACAGGCTCAGGAAAATCTGTAGCTATAAATACTATGATAATTTCACTGCTTTACAGATTAACCCCCGAGCAATGTCGACTGGTAATGATTGATCCAAAAATGCTTGAATTATCAGTATATGAAGGGATTCCCCACCTACTTTGTCCGGTAGTCACGGATCCAAAAAAAGCTGTCATTGCACTGCGTTGGACTGTACGAGAAATGGAGCAGCGCTATAGGTCCATGTCAACATTAGGGGTCAGAAATATTGCGGGATATAATACCCGGCTTGAGGAGGCGCGTAAAAATGGTGAGGTACTGACGCGAACTGTACAAACAGGTTTTGACCCTGAAACCGGAGAACCCGTTTACGAAGATCAGCCACTCGACATGAGCTTGCTGCCATTTATTGTAGTGGTCGTCGATGAAATGGCGGATCTTATGCTGGTGGCCGGGAAAGAAGTTGAGGCGTCAGTGCAACGTATTGCGCAGATGGCACGCGCAGCAGGTATTCATCTTATCATGGCAACACAACGACCTTCCGTTGATGTAATTACCGGCACTATTAAAGCTAACTTTCCAACCCGCATTAGTTTTCAAGTTACATCCAAAATCGACAGCAGAACAATTCTTGGCGAGGCCGGCGCTGAACAACTTCTAGGGCAGGGTGACATGCTTTACATGGCGGGGGGCGGGCGTATCTCGCGGGTACACGGCCCTCTCGTTACCGACGAAGAAGTAGAGCGGGTTGTCACAGCACTGAAATCACAAGGAAACCCAGAATATATAGAAGAGGTCACGCGAGAAGACCCCAATCAACCTATAGGCGACAGCGGTACTGGTGGCGATGCAGCCAAGGGAGACGCCCTTTATGATCAAGCCGTAGCCCTTGTCTGCCGTGAGCGTAGAGCTTCGACGAGCTTTGTTCAGAGACACCTGCAAATTGGATATAATCGTGCCGCACGGATTGTTGATAAAATGGAGGCGGACGGTGTTATTAGTTCAGCCAATCACGTTGGAAGACGCGAGGTGCTAGCCCGCGACATTGAAGACAGCGGAACCTGATGAAAGAGCAAGGATTAACTTCCCTAGAAAAAATTTACAAGCTTCTCGGGAAATGAGGAATTAATAATCGTGTCTGCCCGCATAATATTTCCAGTAATGGTCTTTGTCACCATCATTGGCTTTGCATTCAACTTAGCGCTTGGACAAACCAATGAGAAAAAGAATATCCCTCAAAAAACCTTACTGCTTGCAGCAGAAAAATATCTTGATTCTATTCGCTCCCTCCAAGCTTCTTTTGTTCAATCTTCGACCACCGGTGCCATTGCAAATGGAACACTTTTCATCGACAGGCCGGGAAAATTAAGAATTCAATATAAAAAACCAGTTACCCTGCAGGTATATGCTAACGATACGTGGCTTTACTACATAGATTACGATTTAAAGGAAATTAGTCAGATTCCTGTAGATAAAACTCCGGCTTCATTTTTATTACACAATAAATTTAGATTTTCTAGGGAGCTGGATATCTTAAATACTACCAAAAGTCATGGCACCCTTAGAATTGAAATAGCAATACGAGACAGCGCAGGAGGGGGCTCAATGACCCTTATATTTTCCGAAAATATTGATGCTTTCCTTGGCTGGGTGATTGAAGACACTCAGGGGATAAAAACCAAAATTAGCTTAATGAATGCAAAAATAAATCTGCCTATCCCCAAAAAATTATTTATTTTTTCAATTCCGGATTGGGCCTTTCCTGCAGACCCGCAAGATTAAGCTTATGGTTGCGGGATTGATACGCACGTGATAGCCAAATGAAAATGGCATTGAAAAATAAAAAACCAATTATAGGTGTTCCGGTAAATCATACGCCGGCAACCGAGAATACGTCAGCACTTTTCATGACAGCCGAAAAATATGCTCGTGTTTCAATGGAAATTTCTGATACCTCACCAATCCTGATTCCCGCCTTCGGCAAAGAAACCGATTTTGAAACAATTTTGAATACCATCGATGGACTGCTTCTCACTGGCGGACGGGCTAATATTGAACCACACCATTATGGTGGTCAGGAGTTTCCAGCCGACGAAATTATCGACCCACAACGTGACGCAACAGTCCTCCCACTAATACGAGGCTGTATCGAAAATGAAATTCCTGTTTTTGGAATTTGCCGAGGGATACAAGAAATTAATGTCGCTATGGGAGGATCGCTGCACTATCGTGTCCACCTGTTACCAGGAAAAAACGATCACCGAATGCGAAGGGACACAGAAATACAAGCCGAACGCTTCGCGCTCCGGCATGAAATTGCGCTCACGGCGGGTGGCTACCTTCACAAATTATTAGGAAAGAAAACAACAAAGGTAAACTCCTTACATGCACAAAGTATAAACCAGATAGCCACTGGCTTTTCTTTAGAAGCCCTATCACCTGATGGGGTGATAGAGGCTATTAATTTACCCACCGCCAAACGATTTACAGTGGGAGTACAATGGCATGCGGAATGGAGAGCGTCAGAACACAGTCTGGCATCCAAGTTATTTGCGGCCTTTGGAGCCGCAGCACATGATCATGCCAAAACTTATCGATAATTGAAGAAGTAGCACCATGCGAATTATCACCTGGAATATCAATTCCCTTCGACTGCGGATGCCCACTTTGGCCAAAATTTCAGACAAACTAGCACCAGATGTAATTTGTCTACAAGAAATCAAGGTGGAAGACAGCTTGTTTCCGGCGAAGGACATAAAAACGTTGGGTTATAAGCACGTATTATACCGAGGCATGAAAAGTTATAATGGTGTAGCAATTATTTCCAAAGTGCCGCTCACTGGAGTAAAAAAACGGTTGTGGTGCAATAAAGATGACTGCCGGCATATAGCCGCACGTCTGCCTAACGGTGTAGAAATTAATAATTTTTATGTACCAGCGGGCGGAGATATCCCCGACCCCGTAGAAAATGAAAAATTCGCCCATAAACTCACATTTTTATCAGAAATGGCGAAGTGGTTTAGCACACAAAAGCCGGCGAATAGAATTCTGGTTGGTGATCTTAATGTTGCACCACTGGAAACAGATGTTTGGTCGCACAAACAGCTTCTGAAGATAGTAAGTCACACACCCATTGAGGTTGATGGCCTCGAAAGGGTAATGAGATCGCATGATTGGATAGACGCAGTCAGGAAAATTATTCCTCCGGAAGAACGTCTTTATAGTTGGTGGAGTTATCGAAATAGAACTTGGCCCGGTACAAATCGAGGTCGACGATTGGACCACATCTGGGTAACGCCTGGCCTCATCGAAAAAGTTTATGATGCTAAAGTATTTATTGAGGCTCGGGGTTGGGATAAACCATCAGACCACGCCCCTGTTATGATTGATATAAAGATTTAGAAAAGTCTTCGCATAGCCACACTAGGATTCCTTATCCCTTGAAAAATCAAATTTATGCACCAAGTAATTTATTGAAAGTGCCATGTGTGGGCTTTCATGTTTCCAACAGGACTTGACCTATAGGTGAGTCCACAACAGATATTGCTCAAAGGAGGATATCACTATGACGACTTTTGATTTTTCACCGCTTTTCCGTTCAAGTGTAGGATTTGACAGTATACCGAGGTTGCTGGATACAGCGATGAGGTCAGCGGACCTTTCAGATACTTATCCGCCCTATAATATTGAGAAAACTGAAGAGAATAGCTACAGAATTTCGATAGCTGTGGCCGGCTTTGGAGAAAAAGAACTCGATATAACCGCAAAAGAAAATATGCTTATTGTCAAGAGTCGGGGACAAGAGGCCCAAGACGACGCCAAGTATTTATACCGGGGTATCGCAGGAAGGGCTTTTGAGCGCAAGTTCCAACTCGCAGACCACATACAAGTTGTTGGAGCAGAGCTAGTTAATGGGCTCCTTCACATAAATCTGGTGCGCGAAGTGCCCGAAGAATTGAAACCAAGGAATATCAAAATCAAATCCGGCAGCGATGCAAAATTGGTAAATGCTGCTTGATTAGATCCTTATATTTCATCAGACGCCTCACGTTATGTGGGGCGTCATCCCTCTATGACTTTGTGACTACTTTTAGAAGATTAAGCTCATGATGCCAATTGCCTTAATTCGGCATGGACCGACACTGTGGAATGAACGGAGAAGATTGCAGGGACAGGCAGATATTCCATTGAGTAAGCAGGGGATAGAGCGGGTAAAAACCTGGGTACTACCTGATAAATTTAGGAATTATCAATGGTTTGCTAGTCCTTTGAAAAGAGCACAAAAAACTGCGTCACTTCTTGGGTTAAAGACCAAAACCGAGCCCTCACTTATCGAGATGGATTGGGGTCATTGGGACGGCCTCACTGGTCAGCAACTCCAAGCAAAATATGGCGCCGAATTCGTAAAACGAAAGAAAAAGGGAATAGACCTCCGTCCAGACGGAGGGGAAACCCCGAGAGAAGTTAGAGACCGCGTGCATAAATGGATTAAGATAATTGCTAAAACTCAGCGGCCGACGGGCGCAGTCGCCCACCAGGGCATTATACGGGCAGCGATGTCACTTGCCACTGGCTGGAACATGATTAACCCTGCTCCAGAAGAATTGGAATGGGATGCCATTCAGCTTTTTAAAGTTGATTTAGACGGCAATATAAAAATTGACCAACTGAATATCAGCCTTATCCTAAACGAAGAAAACCTATCCTGAAGCAAATTAAGCATTTTAGCGTGAACCCTAAATACATATATAGACTCCTCCTTAGGCTCCGTGTATTGCTGGCATGACAACAATAATATTGTATTAAACTAGGGATTTTAAAAACAATGGCTCAATTAGTTACTTTCTCAACAAATGGAGAAAAAAGACCTGGCGCTCTAAAGAATGACCGCATCCTAGACCTAAGGGCAGCGGGCCTTCCCTCCGGGAAAATCGGCGACCTGCTGGAAATTGCGAGGGGTGGCGATGCCATTTTAGCTAGAGTTAGGTCGGCAATTGCAGACTGGTCCGGGCCTGATTTCGCAATGGATGAAGTGAAGTTAGAGGCCCCCATCCAAAACCCTCCCAAAGTGATTGGTATCGGGCTTAACTATCTTGATCATTGTCGAGAAGCCAATATGGAGGTTCCAAAAGAGCCGGTAATATTCTCTAAATACGCCACATCTGTTACCGGGCCCTATGACAATATAAACTTTTATCGAGATGTTACTCAAAATGTCGACTATGAAGTGGAGTTGGGTGTAATAATAGGAAAGAGCACTTTTCGTGTCTCCGAAAAAGAAGCGATGGATAAGGTTCTTGGTTTTACAGTAGTCAACGACATATCGGCACGTGATCTACAATTAAGTGGGGCAGGTCAATGGGATTATGGAAAATCTTTGGACTCATTTTGTCCTTATGGCCCCTCTATTGTGACTCTCAATGAAATAGAAGACCCCCATAATTTAGAACTCAGCCTTTCCGTAAATGGCAAAATAAGACAAGAGTCCAACACTTCCAATTTGATTTTCAAAATTCCGGAGTTAATTTCCTATCTCAGCAGGGGTATTACGCTTTTGCCTGGCGACTTAATTGCAACTGGCACTCCCTTTGGTGTCGCCCTTGGCATGAAAGAGCCCGTTTGGCTTAAAGACGGGGATGTATGTGAAGCAAAGGTGTCCGGAATTGGCACACTTCGCAATACCATTCGGGAACAACAATAAAAATATTATATTATTAAGCGGTAACCCCCGGGTTCCGTCACCAAAATTTTTGCTTGGGACGGGTCTATCTCGAGTTTTTGGCGCAGCTTATAAATATGAGTTTCCAAAGTATGAGTAGTAATCCCAGAGTTATACTCCCAAACCTCGTCAAGTAGATCTCCGCGCGCTACAAACGAATTTGCATGACATATCAAGAATTTTAAGATTGAGGTCTCTTTTTCGGTCAGCTTAATAATTTTATCTTCGGATAAATCTGACAATAGTTGTGCATTCGGATCGAATTTGTATGGGCCCAACCGATAATCAGAATCTTTGGTCTGATCACTTTTTGTTAGTTGAAATCTGATCCGCGCCATTAAATCTCGAAAATGAAATGGTTTCACTATGCAGTCATTTACTCCACCCTCAATATCTTTATCTAACGCTTTACTTTTGGACAGGAGAATTATCGGAATTAATGAGCCTTGAAAGCGAATTGCTCGCCAAAACTCGATATTTTTTAAATCAAAATTTAGTTCATCGAGAATCAATAAATCAAACTGATCCTCTTGAATCATCCTTAAACCCTCTGCGCCGGATCCAACTGCTTTTATGAATATGCCATCCTGAGACCCCACTAACTCCACCAAGCATTTCCTTAAAACTTCATCAGCCCCTACAAGGAGAATATTTTTTTCAAATTTCATCGCCTTCTCACGCTAAGCAAATCAATATTAACGGAGATCCACACTAAATTAAATTGTGTGTCGAAACCGCATTTATAGGATATATTCAATTCTATACTTTTTGGCCATTACAACCCCAAACTATTTAGGCATCATGAATTGACGTTTTTCGCCTGAAGGATATAACGCACTCGTGAATTTAGTAATAAAGCCAAATGGCCAATCACATTGGAACAATATCACATTTCGTTGTGCGATCGGTACAGGCGGTATTTCTAATGATAAAAAAGAGGGCGATGGAATTACACCTGCTGGTAAATTCGCCCTGCGGCAAGTATTTTTTCGATCTGATCGGATATCTGCCCCGCGCACAATCCTGCCCATTACCTGTCTAAAAAATACCGATGCTTGGTGTGATTGTCCCAAAAGCAAACAATATAACGAGCTAATAAAACTTCCATTTAGCAGTGGATATGAAACGCTTTGGCGAACAGACGCCATTTATGATTTAATTGCGGTGGTGGGATATAATGATCAACCTGTCATCCCGGGTAAAGGGAGCGCGATTTTTATCCATTTAGCCACTCCCAGTTTCAGCAATACCAAAGGGTGTATTGCTTTTTCAAAGTCTGCTCTTTTAAAAATTTTAGAAGAGTGGACCGAAAGAAGCATGGTCGAATTAATGGTATGTGGCAACTAAATTCTGGGGATGGTTTTGTGTCTAACGGGTACCAAAAATTGATGTGCCAATCCGAACATGGCTAGTCCCAAGTTTAATCGCGGTCTCAAAATCGGCACTCATTCCCATGCTAAGAGTTTTTAACTTATGGCGACGTGCGAGCGTGGCCAGAAATCCAAAATGGAGTGCGGGCTCGTCATCCGCCGGCGGAATGCACATCAAACCCTTTACCGGAAGATTAAGCTCTGTTCGAGATAATTTTAAAAGTTCATCAAGCTCTCCTGGATGCACACCGGCTTTTTGTGGCTCCTCGCCCGTGTTTACTTGAATATAAAGATCCGGACAACGACCAATGTTTTGTTGCTCTTTATGTAAGGCTCTCGCGAGGCGGGGCCGATCAAGAGTTTCTATAACGTCAAATAAATTTATGGCTTGGCGTACCTTATTTGTTTGAAGTGGACCAATTAAATGTAACCGCGCTTCGGGAAAATCTTGTTTCAATGAGGAATATTTTTGCTCGGCTTCTTGCACTCTATTTTCACCAAAAAGCCGATGACCCTGCTCAAGAACTATTTTTACTTCCTCCGCAGAATGAAATTTTGTTACTGCCATCAAAGCTACCTCGTTGGAAGAGCGGCCTGCCTTCAACGAAACAGAGGATATTGTTTCATAAAGTGCGGAAAGATTTTCAATAATCTGAGATTTTTTTAATTTTTCTTTGTTTTCATTCATGGGCCAGATAATTTAAAACTCTTTAATTAAAGCAGTATTGGCTTTTATTGATTATAATCTGATTTTAGTTTTTGCTTTAATAAATCTTAACAAGGGAAAAGGCATTGATGGAAGATATTTTCAAATCCCCAAACGTCGTAGAAGATATTAAAGATGCAAAAAAAAATAGACAGCCATGGATCGGAAAGGGCGTAATAAGAACTTTATCAGATTTTTTTTCCTATAAGGATTTTGAAACACTCATCAACCAGACGGGAATTTGGACACCTGGACGTTTGCAAGTTTTGTTGGACAACAAACCCATTCCCCCAAATGACCTGTTTCCCGCTCAACAAAATATTTCCGGTGACGGCACAGCCCTAAATACCGCGATTTTAAAAGATGCAATGAAGCGCGGCAGCTCAATAGTCCTAAACGACATTGCTGGACTTTCTCCAGGTGTGCTCAAAATCCGAGAAGCCTTAACAAACTGGGCCAAGGGAAAACTTGAATGTAATCTTTACTACTCGCAGAAAGACCACCAAGCCTTTCCAATACATTTTGATGTGCACGATGTTTTTGCCATTCAGATTGACGGCAAAAAACACTGGCAAGTCTTTGATCAGTATGCGGAATATCCTATCAATCATCCACACTTTACAAATGCACGTTACATCAACCCGGAAAATGTCCACGGATCACCATTGTTGGATTTAATATTCGAACCTGGTGATCTTTTATATATCCCGTCTGGTTTTCTGCATCACGCGTCATGTCGGGAGGGGCGGTCGCTTCATTTATCCTTTGGCTTGGTGGAAATGTTAGGCATGGATGTCATATCCCATGCATTTGAAAATGCAGTGAAAACTGAGTTTTTCCGCACGCCCCTAAATACAATTTTACGAGAAAAGGACCCGGTTGATTTTTATCTCCGAAAGTGGGCTAAACAGATGAAAGATCTCTCCTCAAATCCTGATTTTAAAAAACGCGTCGAATTAAGTCTCCAAAGTTTCTCATACCGCGCTAACCAATTGGATCTTGGATCAGAGGAAAATGAGTAACAATAAAAAAATTAGGGGGCCCGAAGGCCCCCTAACCAATTCTAAATTTCTGTAAAGATCTTAGAATTTAACCTTGAATCCAGCTACAACACCGTTTTCACTGAGGTTGTCAGAATCCCCGGAACCGTTATCAACATCAACGTTGAAGATAGAACCTTCAAATTTTACGCCGCCACCCAAATTCTTGGAATAGCCAGCTGACGTAACAGTTGTCTGCAGATCGTTGCCACTTGTTGGCTCTTGCTCTGCAAAACCATACTGAAGGCTGACAGTGTCAGACTTGTTGAGCTTATACATGATAGCTGCACCAGTATCTTTGTTCTTGGTTCCAGAACCATTGTCTTCAACAGCATGGAAAGCCGTTAAAGTCACAGCACCTTGACCAACGTTAACACCCATGTTCCAGCCGTCTTCAGTGACAGAACCCGTGTCAACTTGTGAATAACCAACTGCTAGGCTGAACTTGGTCTTACCAGCTTTACCAGCATACTTGGCCATGGCAGAGATACCATCACGATCACCAGAAGTTTCTGTATCATCGTAATCTGTAGCCGTACCACCAGAAGCGTCAGGCATGTAGGAAACAGCAGCAGAAAGTGCACCCATTTTTGGAAGGAAATAAGTGATCTTTTGGTTGTCGCCCATGCCAACGTCATTGTCGTTGTCAATGGTTTGAGCATCGGTGAGACCAACCCAGTCACCGGCATCTGACTTAACGATACCAACAGGGCCAACACCCTTAACACTGCCAACGTAGGAAGCAGCAGGGTCGTTGTTACCAATTTGGAACTTACCAAAGGAACCCTTAACATACATGGAAGTTTCATCCCATGTATTGTTTCCAGTAGTAGTACCCGTTCCAGCTTCCAACTCCATACGCCCACCAACGGTCATGCCGTTCTTGAGCTTCTGTTTCCAGTCAAAGTTGATTTCACTGTCGTGCTTGACGTCGAAGTTATTGACTTGGTCAGCAGTACCATCGGCACCCACACCAACCCAAGCTTCATAGTAACCGCTAAGCTTTAACTTAGCTGCACTTGCAGGAGCAGCAGCAACAGCCGCAGCGGCTGCAACAATAACTGTGCTCGCAAGAAGTTTAGATTTTAACATTTAACACCTCTAAATTTTTATCTAGATAAAAAGTGACTAAATTGCCACATCAGTGTTGTAAAAGAAATACCCGTTTAGACAAGGGTTTTATATCGATTTATATCGATTTTTAAAGTTTGTTGCATTTTTGCAACAAAGAAGGTGGGTATTAATCAGCACACTTAAGGATCTCTTGTTAAAAGTATCTAGTTTCCATATATTTCGGTAAAATTCAGATTGATCCTGAATGTTTGTGACATTTTTAAGGTATCTTTTGCCGGTTGGCTTTAAAATAGATATCGTAGAGGAAATTTTTCGGGGAATAGGCTTTATGGATAGGTCTAAGTTAGGGCGCTTAATTTCCGCGGCCGCGTTTTTAATTACCATACAAGGCTGTGGTGGCCCAATTAAGCAGGAATTTCCCGTTCTTACCAAGGATGGTCAGGTTTTTTCCGACGTTGAGCTCGAAAAACAAGCCAAAGAAGAAGGAAAGATTTTTGGAAGCGACGGTATTGATCTATTCAATTTGGGGGGCAACAAAAGAAAAGCTGCTGAAGGAAGCGGGATTGGAGTCAACAGTTATCTTTGGCGCGCATCGCTAGACACGATCTCATTTCTACCATTGGCCTCCGCCGATCCTTTTGGCGGCGTCATCATTACGGATTGGTATTCACCGCCGGAGGCACCAAACGAGCGATACAAGTTGAGTGTCTATATCTTAGGCCGACAACTACGCGCTGATGGCATCCGAGTGGCCGTTCATCGACAAAATTTGAAAGCAACAGCTTGGCAAACAGGTGTGGTTTCCAGAGACACCGCTCTAAATTTGGAAAACAAAATCCTCGCACGAGCACGTCAACTGCGTATAGCATCGTCAAAGGTAAAATAAATTCGCGCCAGAATATTCAAAATTTAGACAAGGCGATCTCATCACTTGCGAGGAATAGCTCAGCATGTGAAAATTCCTCTAGTCGGGCAACAGAATTAGATAATATTTTGAAAAAGAAATTTTAAAGATGAAAAGCCAAACCACTCCGGCCAGATACAACGTCAAGGAAACGGAACTTAAGTGGCAAGCCCGATGGGAAGAAAGCCGCTGTTTTAATGTAGAAATTGACCCAAACAAACCCAAGTACTATGTCCTAGAAATGTTCCCTTACCCATCCGGACGAATTCACATGGGGCATGTCAGAAATTACACAATGGGCGATGTCGTGGCTCGCTACAAACGTGCAGCTGGCTTCAATGTCCTTCATCCTATGGGTTGGGATGCATTTGGTATGCCAGCCGAAAACGCAGCAATGGAACAAGGTGTTCATCCAGGAACCTGGACCTATTCAAATATATCCACAATGCGTTCTCAACTTAAAAAAATGGGTTTAGCTCTCGACTGGTCGAAGGAACTAGCCACCTGTCATCCAGGATATTACTTACAAGAACAGAAGATGTTTCTTAAATTTCTTGAGCACGACTTGGTTTACCGACGACGAAGCTCTGTAAATTGGGACCCGGTCGACAATACTGTGTTGGCAAACGAACAGGTTATAGATGGGCTCGGATGGCGCTCGGGTGCGCCAGTAGAACGGAGGGAGCTTGATCAGTGGTTTTTTAGAATCACCGACTTTTCAGAAGATTTACTCGAAGGTTTGACAACACTTAAAAAGTGGCCCGAAAAAGTACCTATCATGCAGGAGAATTGGATCGGGCGGTCGGAAGGTATGAAAATTTGGTTTGATCTTATAGACAGTGACGAACGTCTACAAATTTTTACAACCAGGCATGATACAATATTTGGAGCAACCTTTTGCGCCATTTCCGCAGACCACCCCCTCTCCATTAAATTGGCTGCAAAAGATAAAAAACTAAAAAAGTTTATCGAAGAATGCAAATCTATAGGCACCACGGAAGCCGCCATAGAGAAAGCCGAAAAACGGGGGTTTGATACGGGGATTTTTGCAATGCATCCCCTGATTTCTGGCAAAAAAATACCCGTCTTCGTGGCAAATTTTGTGTTAATAGAATATGGTACCGGCGCTATATATGGTTGCCCGGCTCACGACCAGAGGGATTTAGATTTTGCTAATAAATACGGGCTAGACATTATACCTGTAGTAAAGCCGAATGAGACCGAAACAGAATCCTTCTCCATAAACCAAATGGCGTATTCCGGTGATGGTCTTCATGTAAACTCCGGCTTCCTTAACGGCCTTAACACGTCAGAAGCTAAAGATGCAGTAGCAAACGAGCTTGAAAAAAATGGTCGCGGCCAACGAGAAATCAACTTTAGATTGCGAGACTGGGGGGTTTCTAGACAACGTTATTGGGGTTGCCCAATACCCGTAATCAATTGCCCAAATTGTGGGGTTGTGCCAGTGCCCGAAGAGGACCTACCCGTCTGCCTTCCAGAGGACGTCGACTTTAGTCTTCCCGGAAATCCGCTCGAGCAGCACCCTTCTTGGAAGTTTGTAAGTTGTCCAACTTGTGGTGGCCCAGCCGAACGAGAGACTGATACTTTGGACACTTTCGTAGAATCATCCTGGTATTTCTTGCGCTTTTGTGCTCCTCGCGCTGAGACCCCAATAGATAAGGCATCCGTCGACTATTGGATGCCTGTTGACCAATATATAGGAGGCGTAGAACATGCCATTCTACACCTCCTATATGCCCGATTCTTTACACGAGCCCTACAAAAATGCGGATATATCGACCTAACAGAGCCCTTCGTTGGCCTCTTTACTCAAGGGATGGTATGTCATGAAACATATCGTTCAGAAAATGGCGAATGGTTGATGCCCTCCGAAGTTAGAATTGATGAAGCCGGGGTATTGAAACACCTTAATGACGACACTCCCGTAATGACCGGCCGGTCAGAAAAGATGAGCAAATCAAAGAAAAATGTTGTTGATCCGGAGGATATAATCGCCTCCTATGGCGCTGATACCGCTCGCTGGTTCATGTTATCAGATAGCCCACCCGAGCGGGATTTGGAGTGGACCGATGCTGGAATTTCTGGGTCATGGCGCTTTATTAATAAACTTTGGCGCCTTGTTTTAGAAAATGCTACCGACGAAAAACTTTCCGCACCGGAAGTTTTTAGTAAAGAACTAAAACAGGTTCGCGGACAAATTCATCATACCATCGAAGGGGTTACTGATGATCTTGAGAATTTTCATTTTAACCGAGCGGTCGCACGAATCTATGAACTAGTTAACACACTATCAGGGGTTAAAAATACGAATTCGGCCAGCCAATGGGTTTTAAAAGAAGGTTTGGAGACTTTAGTGCAGTTGATTGGGCCTATGATGCCCCATATAGCTGAGGAGTTGTGGGAAATAATGGGTAATTTTACACCCTTGGCCAACACCCGGTGGCCAATCCCCGATCACGCGTTAATGCTCAGGGATACTTTGACGATTGCCATTCAAATTGGGGGTAAATTAAAAGCAACAATAGAGCTGCCCAGCGATGCAACCCAAGAAACGGCGGAGGCATTAGCCCTCTCAGAACCCGCGGTGATGGCTGCCATTAAAGGTAAAAAGTTAAATAGAGTGATTTATATCCCGAAGAAAATTATTAACCTAGTTATTGGTTAATGAAAGGCGCAATTAAATATTATGACTAAACGAAATAAAATGGTCGTAATTTTGATGAGTTTCCTTTGTG
Organism: Rhodospirillaceae bacterium; assembly: GCA_002712335.1. The sequence goes on from PATI01000016.1 coordinate 47,839, forward strand.
TTATTTGCACTGCATGCGGGTTTCGTCCCCTCTATAACCAAACTGGGGCAGCCAATTCTCAAGCTCTTTCAAGCGTAGTAATTTTAAAAATTAAGGATAGAAGCGGTCAAAAACTTCGTAATTTCTTACTCGAACGATTTTTTTCAAATCAACGTTCTGGAATTACTACGCACACATTAAAAGTTGTAATCAATGAAGAAATTAATGAGCTTAATATTCGCAAAGATGGTTCTGCAACCAGGGCGAAGCTTAAAATAACGGCCAATTTTTACCTAACTCATAAGGCAAGCGGCAAACAATTAAAGGGTAAAGTAAGCTCAACAAGTAGTTATAACATGTTGGGGTCAGATTTCGCCACTTTGGGCGCAGAGAGTGATGCCCGCAACCGCGCGCTTCGATCTATTGCGGAAGATTTACGCCTCCGTGTCGCAGGAGCGCTGACAAATGTGCCTAGACAATTGAAAAGATAATTTTCTCAAAAAAAGATATTAGATGAAAGTCACCACAACAAAAATTGAATCGTTTATTAATACTCTACCAGAAAATATAAAAACGGTTTTACTGTTTGGGCCCGACCAAGGTTTAGTTCGTGAAAGAGCCGAAGTCTTGGTCCGTGGAATGGTCGGCAATTTATCGGACCCCTTCAGAGTCGCAGAAATATCTGCGAATAACCTTCGCGATGACCCAGCCCTTCTTTTTGACGAAGCCTCGGCCATTTCATTTACGGGGGAGCGGCGTGTTGTTCGGGTGAGGGATGTTACTGACTCGATCTCAAAGATAATTATTGACTATTGCGAACAAACATCTGGCGAAGCGCTGGTTATTATAGAGGCGGGCAATCTCACACCGCGATCTAAAATACGGTCAAGTTACGAGAAAGCTTCAGACGGTGCGGCTATCGGGTGCTATTCTGATGAAGGAAAAACAATCAAAGAAATTATAATAGAAACACTTGATAAGGAAAATTTAAAAGCAGCCCCCGATACAATTTCCTATTTGATTGAAAATCTCGGGGGGGATCGAATGGTAAGTCGTTCTGAACTTAATAAATTATGCCTATATATGGAGGGGCATACGGAAATAGCTATAGAAGATGCCATGGCTTGTGTGGGAGATAGCGCCGCTATGGCCATTGATGACATAGCTTTTGCAGCCGCTTCAGGTGATCTGGAAAAATTATTGCGCTTCATGGAGAGAGCACTTAATGAAGGAGCCACTCCCATCAGCGTGCTCCGACGGACGAGCAGACACTTTGAGCGACTGCACCTGGTAGGGAGCGCAATCGAGGAAGGCGCAACAACCGCAGCGGCCATGAAATTACTGAGACCGCCGGTTTTTTTTAAACAAACCGCGGCGTTCCAAACACAAGTAAGACTTTGGTCAACGCGCAGACTTGAACAAGCGTTGGGATCTTTAACCCAAGCGGAGATTCATTGCAAAACAACTGGGTTTCCCCCCGAAGTTATTTGTAATCAAGAACTATTGCGCCTCGCGGCAAGGGCTAAACTCTTGGCAAGAAGTTAGTTTATCTAGTAAGTCGACTAATAATATCGTCAAGCTGGTCTAAGCTTTCGTAATTGATAGTAAGTTTTCCGCCTTTGCCATTAAAGCCTATTAAAACATTAAGACCCAAGGCATCTGATAATGACTTTTCTAAAGCCAGGGTATCAGAGTCTTTTTGACTAATATCAATTTTCTTACCGCCAACATGGCTCTTAAACTTTTTGACTAATATCTCCGTTTGCCGAACGTTTAATTTTTTATTAATTATCTCCTTTACTATGTCCTCTGCATTCGGCACACCGATGAGGGTACGAGCATGCCCTGCACTAATATCCCGCATTTTCAAATTATTTTGGATCGACTCTGGAAGGGACAATAATCGCAAAATATTAGCTATATGGCTTCGACTTTTTCCGACAACGTCTGAGAGACTATCCTGCGTGTGTTTAAATTCATTTATTAAGCGCCTATATCCAAGTGCCTCTTCTATAGGATTAAGATTGGCTCGCTGTATATTTTCTATTAAGGCAACCTGCAGTACCTCCTCATCGGAGAAATCTCTCACAATAACCGGAACTTCATGCAACCCGGCAACTTGGGCACCGCGCCACCGCCGTTCACCAGCTATAATTTCAAAAAATTCGTCAGATGTATTTGAGGAACGAACCAAGATTGGCTGTAGAATTCCATTTTTCTTAATCGAAGCAGCTAAAGACTCTATCTCTTCTTGCCCAAATATTTGACGAGGCTGTAAGGAACTAGGTATCAAAAATTCAACGGGAACTGTAGAAAGGCCTTTTTGTGGGGTATTTTTACCGCTTTTGTTGTCATTTATTGAAAATTCCCTAGAATTATCTCCGAGGAGAGCAGAGAGGCCGCGGCCCAATTTATTTCCCCCCGTTTTAGGTGAATTCATATTTTTCTCCCTCTTCCCTTTTCAAAACTTCACTAGCAAGCTGTATATATGCCTGGGCCCCGACACATTGATGATCATAAATTAACACTGGGCGGCCGTGCGACGGGGCTTCAGAAACGCGTACATTTCTGGGAATTTTAGTATTATAAACCAACTCACCAAAATATGACCTCACGTCCTCTGCTACCAAAGTGCTTAACTTATTTCTCCCATCATACATGGTTAAAACAATCCCTTGTAACTTTAGGTTAGAATTGAAGGTATCCCTCACCCGATCAACGGTGCGCACCAGTTGACTTAAACCCTCTAATGCTAGGTATTCACATTGGAGTGGAACTAAAACACCCTGAGCCGCAACCAAGGCGTTTAGTGTTAGAAGACCCAAAGCAGGCGGACAATCAATTACCACGTAGTCGTATTTTCTTCCACAATCTTCAAAGGCCTTTGTCAGGCGATATTCTCGGTCATTAGCATTAACCAGCTCCAACTCCGCGCCAGAAAGGTCTGCGGTGGCGGAAACAAGAAACAAGCCGGGAATTTCGGTTTCAAGGGTAGCATCATGAAGACCTGCTCCGTCTATTAATATCTCGTAGCTACCCAGTTCTATTGAAGTCCGGTCTATCCCTAGCCCCGTCGATGCATTACCCTGTGGATCAAGATCAAATAACAAAACCCGCCTACCCACTGCAGCCAAAGCCGTAGAAAGGTTGATAGCCGTAGTAGTTTTTCCAACCCCGCCCTTTTGGTTAGCCACCGCAAATACTCTGCCCTGCGCGACATTGGGGGTGATATTTAGGTCAGGCACGCCTGATATCCTCAATCAAAATAATTTTACCGCCAGAATCTGTAATGCTTGAAAATGACTGTATCCGCATTTTCCATTTTTTTTCGGCAACGGTCAATTCTTCATCAAATCTTTGACCTTTTAAAAACAAGCAGGTGCCATCCGGCCCCAAGTGGGGAAACGACAAACTAAGCAGTTTATCAAGGGGCGCCAAAGCTCTCGAAACAATAATGTCACTTTTGGGAAGAACTAAACTCTCAATTCGGCCATGATGTATAGACACGGGAGCTCCGGTAATGCGGGCCGCCTCTTTAAGAAAGGCTACTTTTTTCCCAGAAGATTCAACCAGGCCAACCTCTTTATTAAGAATAATAGATAATACGAGTCCCGGAAAACCTGCTCCGGTACCAAGATCTGTAACAACCCGACCGGTATTTTCCACATAAGGAATTAGTTGTGCCGAGTCCAATATATGCCTCCTCCAAAAATCTTTCATGGTCTCGGCCCCCACAAGATTTAAGGATTTTTGCCAATTTTCTAAAAGATCAGCAAAAAGGATCAAACAATCTAATGTTTCACGTGAAACATTAAAAATTCTTGCAAATGCGTCTGGCGACAATGGTGCTGAATTAAGGGACTTAATGATTTATTACTCTCTCATTTCTACGAACGTAGCGTAGAAGAGCTGTTAAAGCTGCGGGGGTAACCCCCGAAATACGCGCAGCGGCGCCAAAACTGGCCGGGCGCGAACTTTTTAACTTTTCTCGCACCTCATTGGATAAACCCCCTACCTTGTCTAGGTCAAGATCTGCAGGAATTTCCAGGGCCTCGTCCCTTCTAAAGGCCTCAATGTCCGCACTTTGTCTTTGCAAATACGTAACATATCTCGCCTCAATTTCTAATTGCTCGGCCACGTCTGGTCGTATATTTTTTAGCTTCGGCCAAATTGTCGACAAGCTCTCAACTGTTACATCAGGATAGGCCAGAAGCTGCAGAGCAGAACGGCTTTTCCCATCCCGGGTCACAGCCATTTCGTTTTCTATCATCTCTCTAGGTTTTGCCGAAAGACCAGTCAAAAGCCCTCTGGCTAGGCCTAGGGCCTCGAATTTTTCCTCGAAAAGTTTTTTTCTCTCCAAGGAGACGCAGCCCAAATTAATTCCCAACGGCGTTAAACGTTGATCTGCGTTATCAGCACGAAGCAAAAGCCTATACTCCGCTCTAGAGGTAAACATCCTATAAGGCTCGGAGGTACCGCGCGAAATAAGGTCGTCTATTAGAACACCAATATATGCATCGGCCCTATCCAAAATAAAATCCTTACCGCCACCACAAGCAATCGCGGCATTCAGCCCAGCCATTAAACCTTGAGCAGCTGCTTCTTCATAACCCGTCGTGCCGTTTATTTGCCCTGCAAGATAAAGGCCTGAAATCTTGCGAGTCTCCAGCGCGGCCGTTAATTCCCGGGGATCTATATAATCATATTCAATCGCATAGCCGGGTCTCAAAATCTTGGCATTTTCAAGGCCCGGGATTGTCTTTAAAAAGGCATGCTGAACGTCGCGTGGCAAACTTGTTGAAATACCGTTAGGATATACGGTTTGATCATCCAAGCCCTCCGGTTCAAGGAATATCTGGTGGTGCTCTCGTTCAGAAAAGCGCACCACTTTATCTTCTATGGACGGACAGTATCGCGGTCCGGTCCCCTCAATTTGACCCGAATACATCGGGGCGCGATCAAGGTTCTGCATTATAATTTTATGACTTTCTGGATTAGTGCCAGTAATGTGACAGTCAATTTGCCTATTCGTGATGGCTTCAGTCATAAAGGAAAACGGCACGGGATGGGCGTCACCCTTTTGTACCGTGAGGCCACCCCAATTTATTGTTTGTCCATCGAGGCGTGGAGGGGTTCCCGTTTTCAGTCTCCCCACCTCAAAGCCTTTCTCAGCGAGCGTCCTAGATAAACCGGCGGCGGGCGCTTCCCCCATTCGCCCGGCAGGGATGCGCTCTTCCCCAATATGAATCTCTCCCCTCAAGAATGTACCAGTAGTCAAAATTACCTTGTTGCAAGAAAAACTCTGTCCACCTTCAAGCAAAACGCCCGTAACAACGTCATTATTAATTATCAGATCTGCAACAGAGCCTGCAAAAATGGTCAGGTTGTCTTGTTCAAAGAGGATTCTTTGCATTATTTGACGATAGAGCTTTCTATCAGCTTGGGCCCGTGGGCCCCGCACCGCCGGCCCACGGCTCTTGTTTAAAACTCTAAACTGTATTCCCGCCCCATCAATTGCGCGGCCCATAACACCGTCAAGTGCATCTATTTCTCTCACAAGGTGGCCTTTTGCCAAACCACCAATAGCGGGATTACAAGACATTTCACCGATTGTTTCTAATTTATGGGTAATTAGAATAGTCGGCGCCCCCAGGCGAGCGGCAGCTGCAGCGGCCTCACAACCAGCGTGCCCCCCTCCAATCACAATGACGTCATATTTTTCCATCGCTTTATTTAAAAGCCCTGAATATTTCTGTCAAAGAAAACTTGGCTAAAAATGTTTCACGTGAAACAAAATAACCTCATTTTCCTATACAAAATTCGTGAAATATAACGTCTAACACGTCCTCAACGTCGACTCGACCGGTTATTTTACCCAATTCTCTGGCCGCAATCCTTAAATCCTCTGCCATCAATTCCGCAGCCCCTGTATTTAAGGACCGCTGAAGTGCAAAATTCGTTCTCTCCAATGCTTCCCTGTGGCGCAACCTCGACAGCGGGGCCGGAGCGTTGACAGAAAACTGCTTAACTACCCTGTTAGTCAGAACTTTGAGAAAATCCTCTAAATTCTGTCCATTCTTAACGGAAATAATAATGGGATCAAAAACCTTCAGAAATTCGGGTATTTTCGGTTCCTTCAACAAATCCGCCTTATTAATCAAAACCAAATCGTTAGAAGTAATCAACTCAACCACTCGTTGATCACCATCAAATGACAAAATATCAAAAACAAATAAGGTTAAGTCAGCATTAGTCGCCCGGCTCTCTGCTCTCTTGACCCCCTCATATTCGATAGCATCGCGTGTTTGGCGCAAGCCAGCGGTATCAGCAACCGTTACCGGATACCCCCCCAAATCAAGACGCACTTCTATTACATCACGAGTAGTGCCTGCCTGCTCGGAAACAATAGCGACATCCCGCTCCGCTAAATAATTTAGGAGACTGGATTTTCCAACATTTGGAGCCCCAGCAATAACAATTTGAAACCCCTCTCGCAACTTTTCGCCTCGATTTCCATCATCAAGATATTGTGCTATTTTTTTAGTCATACCCAATATATTGTGTTTGGTATTACCAAGGAGATCGTCGGGTAGTTCCTCCTCTGGAAAATCTATTACGGCTTCCGTATGAGCTAGGCACTCCAATAATGCCTTACGCCATGGTTCATAAATTTGACTTAAGGAGCCGGATAATTGCTGTAAGGCCTGTTTTCGCTGCGCCTCGGTTTCTGCAGCAATTAAATCAGATAGGCCCTCCAGTTCCGCTAAATCTAACTTTTCATTATAAAAAGCGCGTCGGCTAAATTCGCCAGGCTCCGCCAAACGACAATTTTCAAATGTTCCCAAAGCACGGCATAATGCTTCAACTGTAGCCACGCCACCATGAATCTGAAACTCCACAACGTCCTCACCGGTAAAACTGGCTGGCGCTGGGAACCAAATAAAAAGACCAGTGTCCAGCGGTTCCCCATTTTTTGGATTAGTGAGTGTAACATGAGTAGCATGCCTTGGCTTGGGCGTACAAACCCCCGCAATAGTATTCAGAATTTTACCAGCCGACGGCCCCGAAACCCTGACCACTGAAATTCCAGCAGGCGCTCCCCCACTAGACGGAGCAAATATAGAATCCTTAAACATGCTACTCTATAAAATTTAGAGACCCGCCCGACAAGTAAAACCTTGCCGGCAAGAAACATAATTTGTTCTACTACGGGTGAAAAAACTTCGCAATTAACAGCCGAATAATAAATGAAAAAAAACAAACTTGGAAAAGAAACCAGCCCCTACTTATTACAACATGCCAAAAATCCGGTGAATTGGTGGCCTTGGGGAGAAAAGGCGCTTAGCGAGGCACAAGCTGAAAATAAGCCAATTTTATTGTCAGTTGGTTACGCGGCATGCCATTGGTGTCATGTAATGGCGCATGAAAGTTTTGAAAATAAGAATATCGCGACACAGATGAATGATCACTTTATTAATATCAAGGTTGATCGAGAGGAAAGGCCAGACATTGATGCGATATATCAACACAGTTTACAAGCCCTTGGTCAACAAGGAGGCTGGCCCCTGACAATGTTTCTTACACCTAAGGGCGAACCATTTTGGGGAGGGACCTATTTTCCACCAACAGCGAAATTCGGACGGCCAAGTTTCCAAGAAGTTCTTCATACCATCTACGATTACTGGGACAACAAACAAGATGCCGTCACAAAAAACGTAAGCGCTCTCAAAGAATCAATCAGCCAACTGGGTATTTCAGAGAGAGGAGAAGAGATTTCCATAGAATTAATTGACCGTGCCGCCAAGCGCCTTGCACAAGAATATGACATCGTAAACGGGGGAATTGGCGCGGCACCAAAATTTCCCAATCCTTCCATTCTCGAACTCCTATGGCGTAACTATAAAAGTAATGGTCACCAGGACCTTAAAAAAATTGTTCTCCTCACACTGGAAAAAATGTCCCAGGGTGGAATATATGATCATCTGGGCGGCGGCTATGCGCGCTATTCCACTGACGGCATATGGTTGGTGCCTCATTTTGAGAAAATGCTTTATGACAACGCACAGATTTTAGAGTTACTCACTTGGGTATGGCAGGACACTGGCAGGAGTCTATTTAGCAATCGAATTAAAGAAACAGCCGATTGGCTTTTGAGAGAGATGGTAGCAGAAAACGGCGCTTTCGCCGCAACCCTAGACGCTGATAGTGAAGGAACAGAAGGAAAGTATTATGTATGGGATGAAAGTGAAATCGAACAAGTTTTAGGTGCCCATACACCCTTATTTAAAGGAGCATACGATGTCACCCCAGAGGGTAACTGGGAAGGCAAAAACATACTAAACCGTACAAAAAACAAAAGAGACTATTCTCAAAAAGAAGAAGAATTGCTGGAAAAATGCCGACAGAAATTATTGAGGGAACGGCAAAAAAGAGTCCGCCCCGGTTGGGATGACAAAATACTCGCTGATTGGAACGGCCTAATGATCACCGCTTTGGCAAATGCTAGTGTTGTCTTTAAGCAAACGTCGTGGCTTGAAGCAGCGACGCGGGCCTATGACTTCATATTAAACAAGATGAATAACCAAAATACCTTATCCCACGCCTATAGGGCCGGCCTAGCTAATGCAGTAGCAACCCTAGATGATTATGCTGGAATGATCCGAGCCTCGCTAACTTTGAATGAATTAACCGGCGAGCAAAAATATATCGAAAATGCTCAATCATGGATAACAACGATCGATAAAGATTTTTGGGATAAAAATAATGATGGCTATTATTTTACCCCAGTTAGCGCCAGGGAATTGATTGTCAGAACCAAGTCAGCCTCAGACAATGCGACCCCAGGTGGCAATAGCGTAATGGCCGCCAACCTCGCAAAGCTATATTACCTAACCGGAAAACATCGTTATCGTGAACGGGCAGAAGCAATTTTATTGGCCTTTTCAGGCGAATTAGCCTCCAATTTTTTCCCTTTTGCCACCTTATTAAATGCGGCCGAATTTTTGCAGTCAGCCGTTCAAATTGCCATTATCGGCAATAGGAAAGATAAAGACTGCATTGATTTATTATCTGAAATATATCAACAAAATTTAATAAATAAGGTAATTACTGTTATTCCACCCGGCGGTAAACTAGCTGGAACGCATCCCGCTTTTGGAAAAACCCAAGTTAATCATTCGGCTACTGTTTATATTTGCCAAGGGACAACTTGTTCCCTTCCCATCACCACAGCCAAAGAACTAAAACATTTTTTTCGGGGATGAATTGACGATAATGCCCAGACTAACAATAAATACCCCAGTTGGTTTGCTTACAATAGTAGAGAAGGGCTGTGCTATTAAAAAAATTTGCTGGTCAACTTCACAAAAAAACGAAAAAACCAAATTGCTACTTCGGGCCAAGAAAGAATTGGAAAACTATTTCGAAGGCAAATTGACTAGATTTACTGTGCCGATAAACCCATATGGCACAAGTTTTCAGAGAAAAGTTTGGAATTCTATGGCTGAAATCCCATTCGGAAAAACAGCAACCTACGGACAAATTGCAAGTACCCTCCATACATCACCAAGAGCGGTTGGAAACGCCTGTAGCAAAAATCCACTGCCAATAATTATCCCCTGTCATAGGGTAATTGGTGGCAATGGGGCCCTCAACGGTTATACTGGCGGAAAAGGAATAAAGACGAAATTATTTCTTATAAACCATGAAAATAATTCATAAAAAATAATGTCGATTATTAAACAGATAAATAAAAATTTTTCGGATTATCTTACAATCTTAGTTCTTGACAATGAAGTAACCACGGAAGCTTTCGTGCATACTCCCCCACTGACTTGGGCCAGACTCTCAACAGAAGAAACTGGCTACACTATGCCCAATAATTATCCAACTCTGTTAACCCGAAAGATGGCGGAAAGAGAAAAAACAAATTGGGACCAAGTCGACTTAACACTCCTGCAGTCGGAGATTATGGAATTGAAAGATAGTGTAGGATTAATCGTAATTGGCAACAATGCGGCGCAAGGGCTGCCGCTAGCCCGAGCTGTACCCCAACGCTTAAGAGAGAAACATTCTATAATAATTTACGGAAGTAGCCTGCCTGAGAAATCTGAATATCAGAAACTTGGTTTTAGGCAATTTTCACCCCGAACAGAGTTTCTAAATTATTTGAAAAAAGTGCCCAAAACATCAGAGAAAAAAATTGCGCTAGTTTTCATAAACACCATCCAACACAATGAAAAAAATTACCACCAGCCGTGGACCGAACGCTAGAGATTCCTTTCGAATGACATAAAAATATTACCGCGCTATGGTGTAGATGTAAGATTAAAATTTTTGAAGGACGCAGACAGAGATGACAGACATATCAATTGAAGGATCAGACGGTAGTTTTGGTAGCTACTTGGCCATTCCAGAATCTGGAACGGGACCCGGACTCTTAGTGATTCAAGAAATTTTCGGTGTGAATCAAGTAATGAGAGACCTGTGCGATAATTTTGCAGAACAGGGCTACATTGCAGCATGCCCAGATTTGTTCTGGAGAATTGAACCCGGCATACAACTTACCGATAAAACCGAAGAAGATTGGGGTAAGGCATTTGAATATATGAATAAATTTCTTCCGGATTTTGAAAAAGGTGTTGCAGACCTCCAGGCCACTATGAGCTTTTTACGCTCTTATCAGGGTAGTACTGGAAAAGTTGGTTGCGTCGGTTTTTGTCTTGGCGGAAGTCTCGCCTATACTATGGCCTGTTCTTCAGATTCTGATGCTTCGATAGGTTATTATCCTGTGCAAATAGACGATCATTTGCCATATGCTGAATACATAAAAAAGCCCGCAATGTTCCATATTGCCGAAAAGGATGATTTTTGCCCCCCAGAGTCCCAAACAGCCATAGCGCAGGCTTTCGAAAGAAACCGAAAAATAACTCTTCATTCCTATCCAGGGGTTGACCACGCCTTTGCAAGACTGGGTGGTGGAAACTACAATCAAGCGGCAGCAGAACTTGCGGATGGTCGTACATCTGCTTTACTGAAGAGCGCACTTAGTTAGAAACTATTTTTGGGGCGCCAACAGTTTTTATAAAAGGTGCCCCAAAATTTGAAAACAAAAAAAATCTCAATGAACAAGGCAATTCGTGTACACAGGACTGGACCCGCTTCGGTCCTAAAATGGGAAGACGTGACAATAACGAGCCCTAAACCTGGCGAGGCGATTATTAGGAACACCGCCATAGGCCTGAACTTCATAGATACCTATCACCGCAAAGGTCTCTATCCACTACCCACACCCTTTACCCCTGGCGTAGAAGGGGCAGGAGTAATCGAAGCTCTCGGCACTAACGTGGAAGGTCTGAAAATTGGCGATCGAGTGACATACTGCTCAGATCCGATAGGCTCTTATTCAGAGAAACGTTGTTTTCCGGCAGACAGATTAATCAAGATACCTCGCGGCATTACAGACGAACAAGCGGCATCAATGATGTTAAAGGGTCTCACAGCGGCCATGCTTTTAAAGCGCATATATGTTCCCAAACCGTCTGACACTATACTCGTTCATGCCGCAGCAGGCGGGGTCGGATTGATATTGTGTCAGTGGGCGAAATATCTGGGCGCCAATATTATTGGAACGGTCAGCTCTAGAAAGAAAGCCGCTCTTGCTCGAGCCAATGGATGCGATAAAACAATTATATATTCCGAAAGTAATTTTGTAGATCGTGTTCTGCGTTATACGAAAGGAGAAGGTGTTCCAGTCGTATACGATGGCGTTGGAAAAGATACATATCCTGGGTCTTTAGACTGTCTTAGTATGCGCGGTATTTGGATAACCTATGGTAATGCCTCAGGTCCAGTGCCACCTATTGCTCCTCTTACCCTTTTACAAAAAGGGTCGCTTTTTATGACACGGCCAATTTTAAATCACTACATAACTACAAAACAGGCCTTTACATCTTTAGCAAAAGAACTCTTCGTGGTTGTCAAAAGCGGGGCCGTTAAAGTACATGTTGAACAACGCTATCAGCTCAGAGAGGCGGCAAAAGCCCATAGGGCACTAGAACAACGAAAGACCGTAGGGTCCACGATTTTGATTCCTTAAAATTGGTAATTACTGGAAAATATTATCTATTGATTCATAGAATCAAAAAAATCTGCGTTGTTTTTTGTCGCTTTCATTTTTTCAATCAAAAATTCCATGGCATCAACAGTACCCATTGGATTAAGGATGCGCCGCAATACCCACATTTTAGAAAGGTCGCCCTTTTCAATAAGGAGCTCTTCCTTCCTTGTTCCCGATTTTGCTATATCCATCGAGGGAAATGTTCTTTTATCGGCCAGCTTTCTATCTAGAACAATTTCGCTGTTTCCCGTTCCCTTAAACTCCTCGAATATAACTTCATCCATTCGAGAGCCCGTATCAATCAGGGCGGTAGCGATAATAGAAAGGGATCCGCCACTCTCGATATTTCTTGCTGCTCCAAAAAATCTCTTTGGCCTTTGAAGTGCGTTGGAATCAACCCCCCCTGTTAAAACCTTACCTGATGACGGCACAACCGTATTATATGCCCTAGCCAGACGAGTAATCGAATCCAATAAAATGACGACATCATGGCCATGCTCTACCAATCTTTTCGCTTTTTCAATAACCATATCCGCCACCTGAACATGTCGAGATGCAGGCTCATCAAAGGTGGAGCTAATCACCTCTCCATCAACAGAGCGTTGCATGTCAGTAACCTCTTCTGGGCGCTCGTCAATAAGCAGGACCAAAAGATAGACCCCCTGATTGTTTTCCGTAATTGCATGGGCAATGGATTGTAGCATCATGGTCTTTCCTGTCCGCGGCGGCGCAACAATCAGAGCGCGCTGGCCCTTTCCAAGTGGGGCCGTTAAATCCACTATACGCGTAGTCAGATCCTTGGCTTCGGGATTATCGTGATCAAGAACAAATTTTTCCTCTGGATACAAAGGCGTAAGATTGTCGAAGTTAATTCGATGCCGCACCTTTTCAGGGTCATCAAAGTTAATTTTATTTACCTTTAATAGTGCAAAATATCTTTCCCCATCTTTAGGCGAACGAATTTCTCCCTCTACCGTATCCCCTGTCCGCAAGCTAAACCGACGAATTTGACTGGGTGAGACATATATATCGTCAGGGCCTGGCAGGTAATTTGCCTCCGGGGCCCTCAAAAAACCAAAGCCATCCTGCAAAACTTCTAAAACGCCATCGCCGGATATTACCACCTCATTTTCCGCGAGTTGTTTTAAAATCGCAAACATCATTTCTTGTTTGCGCATGGTAGAAGCATTCTCGATTTTTAGCTCTTCCGCAAAACCAAGAAGATCGGCGGGAGATTTTTTCTTAAGTTCTTGTAAGTTCATAATGGGTTTGGAATATTGTTAAAGGAAAATTTATGCGGTGTGCTGGGGAACTAAGATTCTGATTTGGGGCTATTATAGCGACGCCCATTCTTGATAGTCTTGGATTGTTGTAAGAAAAACCGATTGCAAACAATCACCCAAATAACTAGCTCATCAGGTTTTTACTGTCAATCCTAATTGCCCTAACTAAAAATCTAGGCTCCGGGCCTTATTATTACCATAATAACTATTCCTATCATTAATATTGTCGGTCCCTCATTAGCAATCCGAAAAGTTCTTGCGCTAATCTTATTTTTATCCTCTTCAAACCTTTTTCGCCAAAGCGCAAAAACACCATGTAATACCATTAAGAAGACAACAAGTATTATTTTTACATAAACCCACCATGCGTACCAATCAACAACCCCCGGGGTTAGAAACAACAAAACCCCAAATACCGCACTCACTATCATAGCGGGGTTCATAATTACCCGCATCAGCCTTTTCTCCATAACCTTAAACGTTTCAGATTTATCGGAGCCTATCGGCGCCTCACTATGATAAACAAACAGGCGGGGTAAATATAACATTCCGACCATCCAAGAAATCACAGCAATAATATGGAGAGCCTTAACCCAAGGGTAAATTTCCAGCAACCAGTCCACACTCATTGACCTGTCCTAACACCAGGACAGGCTGCACAGTTTTTTTTGCATACTAATTCCCTCGGTGCGATTACATCATTTACCCCTACCGCTTCTCGTACAATACTAGCTAAGCCGAATATAAAATTCGCGTTTACCCCGACCGTCGGCGTGCGAATATATGCAGTTGCACCATTGTCTAATGCAAGATCAAGATACTCCATATCCAACTCTACCAGTGTTTCTGAATGCTCGGAAACAAAAGCAATCGGCACAACAACAATTGAATGCCCCTTTTGAGCTGTATCGATAATTACCTCATCTGTGTAAGGCCTGAGCCATTCAATTGGCCCCACCCGACTCTGATAACAAACCTCGTAATTCAAGTTAGGAATATTTAGGCAATCTATTACGGCGCCCACGGTTGCTCTAACATGTGATTCATATGGATCGCCATCAACAACAAATTTTTTGGGGATGCCATGTGCTGAGAACAGCACTTTTACGGGGCCTTTTGACTCGGCCTCTGAAATACTAAGCTTAAGAAGCTCACTAACAGCCTTAACAAAACCTGCTTCCTGTGGATAACAACAGACAGATGCGGTACTTTTATCAAAACCTCTTTTTTTACAATTTTTTTTCCAAATTCGAAGAAACGATTCTGTTGTAGTAGTTGAAAACTGGGGGTAGAGCGGTAACAGGATTACTGAATCCGGATTAAAGTTAATCACCTCATCTATACATTCGTCAGCGAACGGCCGCCAATACCGCATAGCAACAAAAACTTTAAACTTTCCATCTTTTTCTAACTCTTCCTGCAGTGCCCAGGCCTGTTTTCTTGTTTCTTCTAAAATAGGAGATCCACCCCCTATTTTAGCGTAAATCTCTTTAGCGATTGGCGTCCGGCGACTTGATATTATCTTTGCTAAAATCCAGCGAATCGGCGGCGAGAGCCTTAAAATTAAGGGGTCATTAAATAAATTAAAAAGAAACGGTTGAATAGCCTCAGGTTTATCTGGCCCTCCTAAATTATATAGAACAACAGCAATCCTTTCCATTTCTAACTCCGTCTATAAACGGAAACCATTTCACATAATTCCGATACATTATCTGTTGGTGTATTAGGCAGCACACCATGCCCGAGATTAAAAATGAAGGGATGGCCAGACAAGCCCTCTAATATTCTTTTCACTTCATCCTTCATGGCCGCCCCTCCTGTAAGAAGAAACACCGGATCTAAATTTCCTTGCACAGCAACTTTATTTTGCAAATTTTTAGAGATCCAGTCTGTTGATAGAGTGTGATCAACACTAACCGCTGCAACACCTTCAATATCTGCTATCGCTATGTATCTGTGACCTGCCAACCGAGGGAAAATAATAATAGGTATATCTGGAAATACACTTTTAACTCCAGCTACTATTTTCTTTATCGGGTCAATACACCATTTTTTAAAACCCGAATCTGGCAATAAGCCCGCCCAGCTATCAAATATTTGGATGACATCTGCGCCAGCTTTGATTTGCGACAGAAGATGCATTGTTATAGCAGATATCAGAATCTCAATTAAATTACTAAATTCTTCTGGGCTAGAATATGCCCACTGTTTAATATTGGAAAAATCCTTACTTGACCCACCCTCCACCATGTATGTTGCTATAGTCCAAGGAGCACCAGAAAATCCTATAACTGCCTTATCACTTGTTAATTCTGAACGCACATCAGAAATTGTTTCATAAACTGGGCTTAAGTGGTTCGTAACATTATCCATTTTTAAACAGTTTAGTGAGGAAAGGTCTCGTAAAGGTTCCAAGACCGGACCGATCCCTTCTTGAAATTGAACCGATTGCCCAAGAGCATCGGGTATTACCAAAATATCTGAAAAGATGATCGCCGCGTCAAAATTAAACCGTTCAATTGGTTGTAGCGTTACCTTTTTTGCCATTTTTGGGGAGTAGCAAAGATTTAGAAAACTACCGCTAGTTTTTCTAACTGCACGGTATTCTTCCAAATATCTGCCAGCTTGTCGCATTAACCAAATGGGAACACTTTTAACATCTATTCCATCGAGAACATTTACAATGGTTGGGTTTGATGTACTCACTTTACGATCCCATGTGTTATATGTTTTGTTATCTTCTTCTTCTAATATTATATTAATATAAATATAGTAGTAGTAGTAGTTCAGGGGATAGTGGGGATTAAATTTAAAACCATTTTTATCCACCGTGGATATAGTTGTTGGTAAGTTGAATAACGCTTGTTGATATAAGCAATTTCAAGGCGCAAACTTTCCTAGAAACATATGGTTATAAGCATAAAAAAATAAAGTACTTTTTTAGGTGGACAATTTAAAATCCCCAACCTGTGCAATCTAAATTCACACCGTTGTTTCTTGTGGAGGCAATAGTGTTTGTGGGAGCTAATTTCATATAATGTTCTGATAAAAGTATGTTATCCCCATTAACGTATAATTTATAAAGTAGGAATCATTAAAAAAAGTTGTATGGAGTGTTGAACAATGAGCGAGGTGGTACTGGCATCAGGTAGCCTCACAAGGAAAAAGATTCTAGAAGATGCTGGCTTGGTTTTTGGTGTTGAAGTGCCCAATGTTGATGAACAAGAAATAAAAGAAGCTTTATTATTAAAAGGCGCCTCAGGAGAAGATATTGCTGGCTTTCTTGCAGAACATAAGTCATGCACAGTGTCGGCAAGAGTGCCTAGCGCTTTTGTTATCGGCGCTGATCAGGTTCTCGAGTGCGAAGGTGAAGTTTATAGTAAGCCCGAAGATTTGGCGGCGGCAAAAGAACAACTGACCACATTGCGCGGTAAGAAACATACTCTTATAAGTTCAGTTGTAGTAGCGGAAAGCGGAAGAAGAATATGGGAACATACTGATAAATCGCTTCTTCATATGAGAAAATTTTCAGACTCTTTTTTGGATGACTATATCCTGAAACAAGGAAAACCTTTATTAGATAGCCCAGGTTGTTATCAAGTGGAGAGCGCAGGAATACAATTATTTTCTAGGATTGAAGGAAATTATTTTACAATTCTCGGACTGCCTCTTTTACCGCTTCTCAATTATCTTCGTCTAAGGGGTGTAGTAGCGACATGAATGACTACCAACCAGCCCCAATAGCCGGAGTAATGGGGTGGCCGGTAGGTCATTCTTTATCACCAGCCTTACATGGGTTTTGGCTAAGAGAAAACAAAGTTGTTGGTAGCTATGTTCCTTTAGCGGTTCGGCCAAAAAATTTAAAGTCCGCGATTTTAGCCTTACCAAAACTGGGATTTTCTGGCGTTAATTTAACGGTACCCCACAAAGAAGCAGCCGCCTTGTTTGTTGATAGAGTAGAGGGGGTGGCAAAAAAATTGGGCGCAATAAACACCGTGGTTGTAAATAAAGAGGGTTTGATAATAGGGAGTAACACCGATGGATATGGTTTTATAGAATCCCTTAAAAGAAGCTTAAATCTTAACACATTAAAAAAACAGAGTGCGGTTATTCTGGGAGCGGGCGGCGCAGCAAGAGCTATAGCCGCGGCGCTTCAGGGAACAGGAGTGTCAGAGATTAATATAGTGAATAGGACCCGTGAAAATTCGGAACGGTTATGTGAAGAGATCGGGGATAAGCTGATAGCTGTCGATTGGAAGGAAAGAAATGAGGTTCTTGAAAGTAAAAATTTGTTAGTAAATACAACAATTTTAGGAATGGTTGGGCAGCCAGCACTCGACATTAATTTATCAGCCCTGCCCTTGTCGGCAATCGTGAGTGATATTGTCTATGCGCCCCTGATAACGCCGCTCCTAAAACTTGCTACCGATCGAGGAAATACTATCGTTGACGGGCTCGGTATGCTTTTGCAACAAGGCAGGCCGGGTTTCCGGGCTTGGTTTGGTGTTGATCCAAAGGTTTCTCGGGCCCTGGAGGCTCACCTATTGGAGAAAATAGGGGGTCTGGAATGACTTTAATTGTAGGGTTGACTGGTTCCATAGCGATGGGAAAGACAACGGCAGCAACAATGCTTTCTAGACTGGGTCTCCGTATATGCGACTCTGATAATTTAGTTCATGATTTGCTGAATGCTGGTGGTGCTGCAGTGNNGGGGATAAAAAAAGAATTTGATGGCGTGGTTATAGATGGGGCAGTCAACAGGGTGGCTCTAGGACAAAAGGTTTTTGGTGACGCTGCGGCATTAGCAAGTCTTGAAAAAATACTGCACCCGCTAGTAAGAGAAGCTCAGGAACTTTTTATTAAAAGGTGCCGGGCTCGCAGATCGCCAATAATTGCTCTAGATGTCCCCCTTCTTTTTGAAGTAAAAACCGANATAATTTGCGATTACACATTAGTTGTTTCCGCGCCGGGTTTTGTTCAGCGCCAGCGCGTAATGGCTCGGCCTGGCATGACATTACAACGTTTTGAGGCAACACTTGACCGCCAGATGCCCGATACCGAAAAAAGGAAAAAGGCTGACTTTGTTGTGTGTACAGGTTTAGGAAAAAGACATACCTTTAACCAGCTTTTCNGGATTATAAAGCGNATTAGACAATAAGGGCTTTGCNGTTATGCGAGAGGTCGTTTTAGATACAGAAACAACCGGGNTGTCTGCTAAAGATGGCGACAGGTTAGTGGAAATTGGGTGTATTGAATTAGAAAATCANTTGCCAACCGGACGAGTTTATCACCAATACATTAACCCAACTATACCGATGCCGCCCGAGGCGCAAAAGATTCATGGTTTGAGTGACGAATTTCTCAAGGATAAACCAGTATTTTCCAANATTGCAGAAGCTTTTCTAGACTTTATTTCCGATGCAAAACTAATTATTCATAATGCTAATTTTGATATAAGTTTTATAAATGCGGAACTCGAGAGGGGCGGTCTAAGCACAATATCAATCGATCAGACTGTAGATACAATNGCAGTTACCCGAAAAAAATATCCNGGTGCACCCGCTAGCNTGGANGCACTATGCCGTCGGTTTAATATAGATAATTCGGCTCGGACACTTCATGGCGCCCTCTTGGATGCAGAGTTGTTATCAGAGGTCTATTTGGAGTTGATCGGGGGCCGGCAGCCTGCCTTGGTACTTGAAACTAGTGAGGAAAGCGACGAGGGTTTTGAGGTTGTAAAAAGAAAAAGATTGGCGCCCCGACCACATCAGCCAACCGAACGAGAGTTGGAAAAACATAATGAATTTGTTCAGAAACTGCGAAATCCGCTTTGGAAACTTAATTAATNCTTAAAATTATTCAAAGGACGCNGTNTTTTNCCTGGGTTCTTCAACGACGTGTTGGTCCCGATATAANTGGACAAAATCAATAGGGTTTATAAATAGAGGAGGAAATCCTCCGTCTCTGGATACATCGGCAACAATATTTCGTGCAAANGGAAACAGGAGACGNGCACCCTCTATTAATAGAATTGGGCCGATAGCATCTTTGGGAGCGTTGGTCACTTCTAGGGCGCCGGCATAGGTTAATTCCAGAATAAAAATTGTATTTTCTGCTGATTTAGCCTCCCCTCGGATTACCAAGGTCACCTCGTACTTGTTCTCTTCNAGATTACGGGCACTAGTNTTTACTTCTATATTTACCTCTGGTGATTGCTCCGCGAGCGCCACACTATTTGGTCCGGCGAGGTTTTCATATGACAGNTCTTTTATGTACTGGGCCTCAATTAAAATATTGGGTTGAATAAACTCCTCGCCCGTTGCGTTAATATTTTCGTTCTTGGTTACACCGTCGGAAGGAATGTCTTGCATGGTATTCTCCGATAATTTCGATCGTCGCTAACACGTATTCCCACAAGAAACAAGGAAGTGAGAAGTATTAAAATATAAACTATTTTTCTTTTTCTTCCTTACTGGGCAAGTTAGTTTTGGTTTTATCCAGCCGGCTGTCGGGATCTATCTCACGAAAACTACCATCAATCGTATCTCGATTGCGATATGGTCCGTCGGGCGTTTCTTCGTGTTTAGTCCATTTACTGTAAGTACTAGAGCGATTAATGGTTATCCATGCCCAATTACGCAAGATTCTGCGAATTACGGGTACGCAGATTAAAAAACCCAAAGCATCGGTTACAAACCCTGGGGTTAAAAGGAAGGCGCCCGCCAACAGCAGACAAGCCCCATCAAAGAGAGCAGAAACGGGGAATACTTGCTGCCCAAGCGATTGGTGGGCGTCTCTAAGCGTTGCTAGTCCTTGTTGTCGTAAAATCCACGCACCAATAAGTGCGGTCCCTATGATCAGAATAACCGTGTTCCAAATTCCAATTTCACCCCCTAGGGCAATAAACACCGCAATTTCGATTATCGGTAAGAATATTAAAGCAATAAGTATTATCAGAGTCATACTTGCGATTTTGTTCAGGAGACCCTAGTTTTTTGATGTAATAGTTAACATTTAAATATATATAATCAAATTTATCGATAAAAATATTTAGATTTACATGGTATAATGATATGGGCGACGGTTTCCAAGCACTTGATATAATTTTATTTGCTATGATTGCGGCATTTTTGGTGCTGAGGCTGCGCAGTGTTCTGGGGAAGCGCACGGGGCATCAAAGGCGCGGGCCGAATTTTGCTTCAGATAATATGAAGACAAAAAATAAGGAAGATAAGGCAGTCGAAATAGCACCTACGAATAAAATGGAATCAGAGAATACTGAAGAAGTTAGTGATTCCTCTGATCCGATTGCCGCTGGTCTTTCTGCTGTTAGGGAGGTTGACCCAACATTCGACACCGAAAATTTTATTTCTGGAGCGAAAGCAGCTTTTGAAATTGTAGTCAATGGTTTCGCTGATGGAGATAAAGATGCTCTACACGGTTTATTAAACAATGAAGTATTTGAAAATTTTTGCGAAGCAATTGATGAAAGGGAAGCCGCAGGGAACAGTTTAGAAACGGTTATTGTGGGAATAAAGGAAATAAATGTTCTTGAGGCTCGGGTCGATGGGTCTACTGCATTTGTCACTGTCAAGGTATTATCTGAACAAGTAAATGTAACAAGAGAAAACAGTGGGACGGTGGTTGACGGTGATGAAAATCGGGTGGCACCTGTTACCGATATTTGGACCTTTGCTAGAAATACCCGGGCACACGACCCTAATTGGACTTTAGTTGAGACTAGAAGCCCGCAATAAAATTCTAAATCTCTATGCTCCGCTTTTAATTGTAGGCGTTTTGGCGGGCTGCTCTTCATTGGTTTTGGAGCAAGACGAACGGCCCGTATCTCTAACCCATACAAATTTCAATTCTTTGCCGGGCTGGGCTCACGGCGATCAGGGTGATGCCCTTTTGCCTTTTTGGCTTAGCTGTCAAAGGTTAAATCGGCCTGCGAATCTAAATTCCCATGTTTCGGTTAGATTTGGATCAATGAAATTATGGCGGCGCAGCTGTCGTAAATTAGATACGAAAAAGTTTGGAAACCACATCTACGCTAGAAAATTTTTTGAAAAAAATTTTCGTGCTTATCTGGTTACCCAAAAGTTTTCCGGTAAAACCGAAGGTCTATTCACTGGTTATTATGAGCCACAATTTGATGGGTCTCTAAAACGATTTGGCGAATATCAAACCCCTATTTATCCCGCTCCAGACAACCTTAACCAAACCACCGGGAGATATTTTTCCCGAAAACAAATAAATAACGGAGCGCTGCAAAACTATGTTGAGCCAATTGCATGGTTAAAAAATCCTGTAGATGTCTTTTTTCTACAAATTCAGGGTTCGGGGCTCATTAAGCTACCCAATGGAGAAATTGTAAGGGTCGGTTATGCTGGGCACAACCGTCACCCCTACACCTCTATAGGTAGAGTTTTGATAAATCGTCAGGAACTTTCAAAAGAGGCACTATCAATGCAAGCCATTCGTTCTTGGCTAAAAAACAATCCCATGAAAGTGATTGGTTTATTGGAGTTAAATGCTCGTTATATTTTTTTTAGTCTAATAAAGGGTTCAGGCCCACTCGGTGCGCAAGGTGTTGTTTTGACCCCGGGACGAAGTCTTGCCATTGATCCAAGGTTCTTAACTTATGGTCTTCCAGTTTGGATTGATACAAAGGATCCATTGAACATTGATATTGCATTTCAGCGGTTACTTATATCCCAAGATACCGGGGGGGCAATAAGGGGCGCTGTGCGCGGAGATATTTTTTTCGGGCATGGTTTATCTGCAGCTAAAAGAGCCGGGCATATGAATCGTCGGGGTCGCTATTTTGTGTTTCTACCCAAATAAGGTTTCATCAAGTGGGTTAGGGTACATGCGGTATTATTCTAGCGCAAAGTATTCCGATCCGCTATTGTTGTCTAATGTCGAAAAACAAAAATAAGCGGTGTGTGGAGCATTCAAAGGCCTTATCGTTGTCCCCTGACGATGACGCTATTTTTCTTGAAGCGATGAGGGAAACTAAAGAAATTTCCTGTACAATTATTAAAAAAAATATTGCGCCCAAAAAACAACAACCAGCTGGAAATAAAAGCTATTCTAAAAGAAAACGCCCGTTAAATCTTAGGCCCCTCTCCTTAGAACAAGCCGGTGATATTGATAAACGCACTCTTGCCCGCTTGCGGCGTGGGCAACTTAGACCGGAAGCTCGGCTAGATTTGCATGGAATGACACGAGATCAAGCTTATGAAAAATTAATGGATTTTTTGCAGGAATCTCAAGCTTTGGGGAAACGCTGCGTTATAATTATTACAGGTCGTGGCCGACTCAGTCAGGGTGGCGGTGTGTTAAAGAGGGAGACACCGGATTGGTTAAACTCACCACAGGCGCGTCCAAGGGTTCTAGCTATTTCAGCTGCCGCACCCTGCGATGGCGGTGCGGGTGCCTTATATGTTATGCTGCGACGGTTGCGCTAACTACAAAATAAATTTGCTCAGGTCTGCATTTTTTGCAAGGTCGCTTACATTTTCCCTTACCATTTGGGCATCGATGATGATTTTTTCGCCGCTTCTATCGGTCGCGGTAAAACTTATATCATCTAATAAGCGCTCCATGACCGTTTGTAATCTTCTGGCCCCTATGTTTTCAACGGTCTGATTTACCTCGGCGGCTATTGATGCAATTTCATTAACGGCGTCTTCGGCAAACTCTAATTCTACATCTTCGGTGCCTATTAGCGCTACGTATTGTCTTATAAGGCTGGCCTCGGGTTCAGTAAGAATTGCTTTAAGATCCCCCACCTCTAACGCTTTTAGCTCTACCCTAATAGGTAAACGACCCTGAAGTTCCGGAAGTAAATCGGAGGGCTTGGCAATGTGAAACGCTCCTGATGCAATAAAAAGAATATGATCAGTTTTAACCGGACCGTGTTTAGTAGACACCGTTGTACCTTCTATTAATGGAAGTAAATCCCTTTGTACCCCCTCTCGACTAACATCGGCGCTATGACGCTCATGATTGGCACAAATTTTGTCAACTTCATCTAAAAATACGATACCATTCTGTTCGACCGCCTCAATGGACTCCCTTAAAATTTTTTCTTCATCGAGAAGTTTATCACTTTCATCAGCAACAAGAAATTCATGGGATTCCTCCACGGTGCACTTGCGCTTTTTAGTCTGTCCTCCAAAGGCCTTGCCGAGCATATCATTGAGATTGAGCATACCCATTTGTGCTCCAGGCATTCCTGGCACATCAAAAGTGGGCAAGGAAGTACCTGAATTGTCGGAGAGGTCCAGTTCTACTTCACGATCATCTAATTCTCCCTCGCGAAGCATCTTACGGAACCTTTGACGGGTTTCTTCGCCCGCATTTTCGCCAACCAGGGCTTCTATCACCCTTTCTTCTGCGGCCAACTCTGCTTTAGCGAGCACCGCCTTTCTCATTCTTTCTCTTGTCTCGTGAACCGCGACTTCAAGCAAGTCTCTTATGATTTGCTCAACATCACGCCCAACATATCCCACCTCAGTAAATTTAGTTGCTTCGACTTTTACAAAGGGGGCTTGAGCCAAACGAGCCAACCTTCGGGCGATTTCAGTTTTACCAACCCCTGTAGGACCAATCATTAAAATGTTTTTGGGAAGAATCTCCTCTCGCAGGTCACCTTCTATTTTCTGCCGACGCCAGCGATTTCTTAAAGCTATAGCTACGGCTCGCTTAGCATCCCGTTGGCCGACAATGTATCTATCAAGCTCCGATACAATTTCTCTTGGGCTGAAACTAGTCACCGTTTTTTAGACTTTCTATCGTTAAGTTGTTATTAGTATATATACAAATGCCGGCGGCGATATCCATAGCCTTACGCGCAATATCCTCTGCCCTAACCCGTCTATATCGTGCAATGCCCGTGCAGCGGCAAGTGCATAGGCACCCCCAGATCCTATACCAATGAGGCCCTGATCTGGCTCAAGAACATCGCCGGTTCCTGTTAAAACAAGAGAAACATCCTGATCAGCTACAGCCATCATTGCTTCTAAGCGGCGAAGATACCTGTCAGTGCGCCAATCTTTGGCAAGGTCCACACACGCTCGGGTCAACTGGCCAGGGTGTTGCTCTAATTTTGCTTCAAGACGCTCAAATAAAGTGAACGCGTCCGCTGTTGCTCCTGCAAATCCTGCGATAACTGAACCGTTGCCAAGTGGTCGGACTTTACGTGCGGACGCTTTTATCACAGTTGGTCCCAACGTTACCTGTCCGTCACCGGCTATCACTACTCGATTTTTTTTTCGAACAGATAATATCGTTGTTCCGTGCCATTGGGGAGGGCTATTTTTTTCCATTTATTGCCTCTCAACTATACCATTTCATAATCAGCTTGAACTAAAATTGGAAACAATAAAAGTAGTGATTGAAATTCAGTGTTCAAGGCTTACCACTAAAAAGATTATCTTGATTAATTTAACTAATTTAAAGGTCGTATTAAAAATAACTGCTAAGTTTGAGCTTTTAACGTTCAAATTTTAATATCAGTTTATTTTCTAAAAAGTATCAAGAAATTTAATTGAAGACAAAGTGTTACCCGCATAGTCGAGTAAATAGTAAAACTATTGAAAGGTAAAAGCTGGCAGTAACGTTTTTTGCCTGTTAAAACATTCTGGTTTAAAAAAGGATTTTCCAAATGCGTGAAGCAAACGTTACCCGAAAAACCAATGAAACGTCTATCGATGTTCGTATAAATTTGGACGGGTCTGGGCGATACGATGTTTCAACCGGAATCGGGTTTCTGGATCATATGTTAGAGCAATTGTCCAGGCACAGTTTGGTGGATTTATTTGTGAGGGCAGAGGGGGACTTGCATATTGATTTTCACCACACTACCGAAGACACGGGAATTGCAATTGGCCAAGCTATCAGTGCTGCGTTAGGTGATAAATCTGGCATTGCGCGTTATGGCGCGGCATATGTTCCGATGGACGAGACCCTTTCGAGGGTAGCTCTAGATATTTCTGCGAGGCCTTATCTGGTTTGGCGAGTCCAATTTTCTAAACCCAAGCTTGGTGACATGGATACAGAGTTATTCAAGGAGTGGTTTCAGGCCTTCGCACAGTCGGCAGGTATAACATTGCATGTTGAGAATTTATATGGGGAAAACAACCATCATATTGTCGAGTCATGCTTTAAAGGGTTAGCTAGATCTCTGCGAACAGCTATTGAAATTGACCCCAGGGCATCAAACGCAATTCCGTCGACAAAGGGAGCTCTAGGGGGCTAAAAGTGAAAATTTTTTTGGTACATACCCTACCGGGGCACGACCCCAAAGTAGTGAGGGATGGTTTTTCGCTTACTGCTTTTATTTTTACCGGCTTTTGGGCGCTTTGGAATCGGATGTGGTTTCTAACAATTATCATATTTCTCAGCTGGGCGGTTCTGTGGGGGTTTTTCCGGTTTTTGGGTTTGTCCAATGATTGTTTTTTTATTGCGTTTATAGCATTATCCACCTTTATAGGGTTTGGCGGCAATGAGTGGGTTAGTTTAAATTTTCTTAGGAAGGGATACACGCTTTCTGGTATTGTCGCCGCTCGACATCGTGACGCTGCACTACGACGTTGGTATGACCTTGGCGGCAGCGCTTTGATGCAGTGACCCCATAAGGGAATAAAAATGAAAGTTGTGGTTATTGATTATGGATCAGGAAACCTAAGGTCTGTTTCAAAGGCGCTAGAATTGGCTGCTTCAGAACTCCGCAGAGGTTATGAGGTCATAGTTTCAAGCGATCCAATAGAACTCAATGATGCAGATCATGTAATCTTGCCGGGGGTTGGGGCTTTTGGCGATTGTTTTACGGGCTTGATGGCCATTGAAGGAATGGGAGAGGCATTGAAAGAGGCAACCCATTGTCGTGGCAGGCCTTTTCTTGGTATTTGTGTTGGTATGCAGTTGATGGCGGATCGAAGCCTAGAGCATGGTGAACATGCTGGTTTGGGTTGGTTGGAGGGCGAAGTTTGTCCCATGCATCCGATCTCTCCTGAGATAAAAATACCACATATGGGTTGGAACGAGCTTGCATTAAATGAAGCCGACCACCCGGTTCTTTCTAGGGTAAAAAATGGCGACCATGCATATTTTGTTCACAGTTTTTCAATGGAGTGTGCGAACAAAAATAACATTTTGGCAACAACTGACTACGGACGCAATATTGTCGCAATTGTTAGTTCGGGAAATTTAATTGGTACCCAGTTTCATCCTGAAAAGAGCCAAAATACCGGATTAACAATTCTAAAAAATTTTCTTGATTGGCGCCCTTGAATTAAAAGCGGGATGTTAGATGGTGTCGAGATGAATAAAAATAAATCCAACAGTTTTGTTCAACATATTTTAGCACTATCTGTATCAGAAGTTGCGGATCTCTGCGATGCCACAGAATCCGCTATTCTCGATGGCGGTGGTTTTGGTTGGTTAATGCCGCCCCCAAGAAATGTTCTGGAACGCTATTGGCGTGGAGTAATTGTAGTGCCTGAGCGTGATCTTTTTGTAGCTCGGTTTAATGGCAGAATAGTGGGGTCAGCACAGCTCGTTATTGCCCCCGGAAATAATGAAGCTCAGAAACAAATTGCTAGTATAACGACAAACTTTGTCGCTCCGTGGGCTCGAGGTCATGGTCTTGCTCGACAGTTGACTCTGGCCTGCGAGCTCAGGGCTAAACACCGCGCGATTAAAATTATAAATTTGGATGTGAGAGAAACTCAGGAAGCAGCTATTCAAATGTATGAAAGACTCGGTTATGAACGTTGGGGCACCAATCCAAATTATGCAGTTGTAAATGGGAAAAAAATAGCCGGATATTACTACACCAAAAAGGTAGAAAGTCTAAAAAAGGGGGGAAATCAAAAACATGATTTTATTTCCAGCGATTGATCTAAAAGATGGTCTTTGTGTTCGATTGCTGCGAGGTGATATGCAACAAGCGACAATTTTTAATCCGGATCCCATCAGACAGGCCGAGGAATTTGAAATGGCCGGGTTTCAGTGGTTACATATGGTTGATCTTAATGGGGCAGTTGAGGGAAAGCCGGTAAATACAGAAATTGTGAGTAAAGTTGTCTCGTCAGTTGATATTCCTATTCAATTGGGTGGAGGTATTCGTAATAAAAAAACGCTTGAACATTGGATAAATATTGGTGTGAACCGGATTGTTCTTGGTACAGCAGCCTTGTCCGATCCGGAATTTGTTTTTCAAGCATGTGCCGATTTTCCGGGGAAAATAGTAATCGCAATCGATGCTCGAGATGGAATGGTTGCTATAGACGGTTGGACTAAAGATTCTGGGGTGCGAGCATTGGATTTAGCACTGCGTTTTGAAGACAAGGGGGCAGCTGCGATTCTATTTACAGATATTAATCGTGATGGCGCTATGGGCGGGGTCAATATTGAAGCTACGGTCGATCTAGCGTTTTCATTAACTACGCCGGTGATAGCTTCAGGTGGTGTTTCATCGCTAAATGACCTAAAAGAGCTTAAAGAAAAAGCGACTGCAGGTATACAGGGAGTAATATGTGGTCGGGCACTATATGATGGTAGAATTGAAACTGCTGAAGCTATTGCATTGTTTAGGGATTAAAACGAAGAAAGCTTTAAAAATGCTAAAAATGCGAATTATACCCTGCTTAGATGTAAAGAATGGGCGCACAGTTAAGGGGGTTAACTTTGTAAACCTTATAGATGCAGGTGATCCGGTAGAGCAAGCAAGGCTATATGATAAAGCGGGCGCTGACGAGTTGTGTTTTTTGGATATTACGGCTTCTCATGAAAATATAGATACATTATTTGAAGTTGTTGGCCGCACCGCGGAACAATGTTTTATACCATTGACCGTTGGCGGTGGCGTGCGAACTAATGAAGACATTCGAAAGCTTCTCCTTACTGGGGCTGATAAAGTTTCGATTAACTCCGCTGCCGTTCAAAGACCCGAGTTTGTTGGAGAAGCAGCAGCTAAATACGGGTCACAATGTATAGTGGTGGCAATCGATGCTAAAAATTGTGGGCCTCAGTCATGGGAAATCTTTACTCACGGTGGCCGTAAACCTACCGGCATTGATGCTGTAGAGTGGGCGAAAAGAATGGAAAAATTCGGTGCAGGGGAAATTTTACTCACCTCTATGGATCGCGATGGAACTAAAAATGGATTTGATTTGGAGTTAACTCGTGCTGTTTCAGATGCTGTATCAATTCCAGTAATTGCTTCTGGCGGCGCGGGAACCATTGGTCATTTGGTGGCCGGTATTCGAGAAGGGCATGCCACTGCGGTGTTGGCAGCATCGATATTTCATTTCGGAACTTTTAAGATTGCTCATGTTAAGGAGCACATGGCGGCTGCCGGCATTGCTGTCCGAGGGGTTTAGTCAGCACTATAATCCGAAAACGGGGTTGTTTAATGGGTGATTTAGATAAAAATAGTGAAGTTTTACAAAGGCTTTATGACGTAATAGAAGTTCGTAAAGATAGTAGCCCGAAGGCATCGTACACTGCAGAGCTATTGAGTACTGGTGTGGAGAAGGTGGCGCAAAAGTTGGGCGAAGAAGCAGTCGAAACTGTAATTGCGGTCACTCAGGGAAAAACTAACGCAGTTATTCATGAAAGTGCTGACTTGCTATACCATTTACTGGTAGCGTGGGCTGTCACTGGTGTTAGGCCAGAAGCTGTTTGGGCGGAATTAGCTAAACGAGAAGGTAAATCTGGAATAACCGAGAAAGCTCTAAGAGGAAAGTAGGTCGAAAATTTAATAGCAGAAAATACTATGGCAATTTATGATGAAAATAATATCTTTGCAAAGATATTGCGCGGGGAACTTCCCTGTAAGAAAGTTTTGGAAACAAAACATGCTTTGGCTTTTCATGATATAAACCCTCAAGCACCAGTTCATGTATTAGTCATACCTAAAGGAGCATATATTTCCCTGGATGATTTTGTTTCTAAAGCAAGTAATGACCAAATTGTTGGATTCTGGAGGGCCGTGGGTGAGGTGGCACAAGTTCTCAATCTCACTGGCAGTGGTTTCCGAGTTCTGTCTAATCACAGTGCCCACGCCCACCAAGAGGTTTTTCACCTTCATGTCCATATCTTGGGCGGGCGGCCACTTGGCCCCATGTTGGCGGGGGGCGATATCCCGCCAGATGGAACGTGGGAGCCTTTCGGCTAGTTTTGATTGTTGAGATTGATTGATGCGGATTTATTTTTTTAAATTTGAATTTTATTCAGAATGTTAATTCTTTATGACGGCACCACTTCGGTTTGTGCAATTAAAGTCCGTTTAACTCTATTTGAAATGGGGATAGAGTTTCAAAGTTATAATGTTAATTTAAGGGATGGAGAACAGTTTTCGCCAGATTATCTAAGGCTGAATCCAAACGCCGTTGTTCCTACTTTGATTGATGGGGACACAGTTGTCCTAGAATCCACCATAATTATGCAATACATCGAAGAGTTAAATGAAAAAATTTCTTTGGTGCCGCAAACCCCGCAAACTCGAGCAACTATGCGCATGTGGTTAAAAAAAATCGACGAAGTTATCCACCCAGCCACCGGTATTCTTACCCACGCTACGGCATTTCGACCGTCCTTCCTACAGAAATCAAAACAGGAACAAAAAGTTCATTTAGATAAAATACCAGATATTGGACGCAGAAATCGACAGGAAGCAGTTTATAGAGAGGGGTTGTCTTCCCCAATTGTTGAAAACGCAGTGTGGACGTACGATAAATTCATTCAAGAGTTGGAAGACGTTTTGAATAGGCAGGATTTTATTGCTGGCCGACTTTATTCCTTAGCTGATGCCGCGGTGACCCCCTATATTAATAGATTGTCAGCGCTCAAGCTGCTGACGGTATGGAGAGAGAAAGCACCAGCGGTTTGTGATTGGTATAAGCGTATACATTCAAGACCATCGTTTTCCCTAGCCGTGACGAATTATCTAGAGCAGGGTGACATCAAACAATTTTCTCAGGTCGACGATAATATCCCAAATGTAGCAAGAAGAATTTTAAGCCAAAAGAGGGCCTATTAAGGCTGTCTGGTTTTCAGATCATCATATCGTTTTTCAATAGCGTTCCATATAAGCTGCTCGATGTGTATTCCATCAAGAGCATTAATTTCTTGAATTCCCGTCGGTGATGTTACATTAATCTCCGTTAAATAATCACCAATAACATCAATACCTACAAAAATCAGTCCTCGTTCTTTTAACGTTGGTCCGATCATTTTACAAATTTCATATTCTTGATGTGTCAATGATGTTTTCTGTGCTGCCCCCCCCGCGTGAAAATTAGCCCGGGCATCTCCTGAGGCTGGGATCCGCAAAACGCCGCCGACTGGAGCGCCATCTACTAATATAATGCGTTTGTCTCCTTCCCTAACTTCGGGTAAATATTTTTGAACTATTATTGGCTCCCGGTATTTTGCCGCGAACATATCCAATAGCGCTCCCAAGTTTTCGTCCTCAGGCAAAATGTGGAAAACATCGGCTCCACCATTACCATATAAAGGTTTTACAATTATATCTCGGTGTTCTTCACGAAAGGCCGCGATTTGGGCCCTATTGGAAGTAATTAAGGTGGGTGGGAGAATTCCCTCAAAATGAGTTGCGAGCAATTTCTCAGGTGAATTTCTCACTTGTATCGGGTCATTGACAACAAGAGTCTTGGGATGAATGTGTTCCAAAAGGTGTGTTGCAGTGATATATGCCATATCAAATGGGGGGTCTTGTCTCATTAAAACAACATCTAGCTTAGAAAGGTCGGTGAACTCTGATTTTCCCAAAGAGTAATGGTTGTTTTTTTCCCGCCTTAATTCGGCTGGCTTTATTTCCGCAAATAGTTTGCTATTAACTAGGGTTAGGCTAGAAGGCAAATAATAAAACAGTTTATGTCCCCGTTTCTGCGCTTCAATTGCCAGCATGAAGGTGCTATCAACATTGATATCTATATTTTCGATAGGATCCATTTGGATCGCAACATTCAAATTCATTTGGTTCCTTTGGCGTTAGCAGATTAATAAGGAGTTTAGTGAAGGTGTTTTTTTACCTTATACAACATAGTTTCGGCTTCCCTGCGTTCGGAGTTTTGGCCGGTGTTNTCNAAAAACCCTTCTAATATTTCAGTAGATTTTTTTAAGTTTCCTATTTTGTAATAAAATAAACTTGCCTCTTGTAAAATCCCCCATTGGCTTGGTGCTATTAAGAGCATCCTTTCCATAATCTGAATGGCTCTTTTTAAATCATTTGATGATATGGCGCGAAATTTAATATTATTTAGCAATCGGAGCAGTGTCTCTCTAGAGCTTAAAGAGCAAGAATGTTGTGGTAAAAGTTCTGAATCCATTCCATTAATCTGCTTTAGGATTTGTCTTAGGTCCGGTGTTTCTCGTTCGATCCCGTTATTAAATGGATCGATGATTTTTCTTTTGGAGTCATGCTCTAGGCGGATTAGAAAATGTCCTGGAAAATTAATACCGGTTGCTTGCCAGCCCAANCGGTGTGCTACGTCCAAATATATTATTCCTAATCCCACAGGCAAGCCTTTGCGACGTTCAATGATATTTATCATATTTGCGTTTTGGGGATCATCATATGTTTCACTATCACCAATATAACCGCGACTGTTCACGATTATTTCTTTCAGGCAATTTATTCTATTATCCAAGGTTGCTTTCTTTGTTTTTACAATGGTATCGCTAACGTCACTGGCTATTTGGATTAGGTGATCCAGAAAATATTCTATTTTCTTATTCGGATTGTCCATTGCACCTAACAACAGGGCAACTCCCCCTATTTCAAATTCCTCATCACACAACTTGCCGATTTTCCTCAGCGTGTTTTCGATATTTTGAGATGATTTGATAGAAAATCTTTTCATTGGTTTAACTGGGATGAATTTTTTTTCTTTCTATAATTACATAACTCAAAACCCGCCTTACGTAATTAATTTGTCTTGCATGGTTCAAAACCCGCTCAAGCTCATCGGCAGTATCGGCAATACCTAAAAGGTAAACAGAACCCCTGACAACATTTATAGAATAATTNATTGCAGCTATTTTTTTGTCTAATGCTATGGAGGTCTTTAGTTGCGCAGAGATCCACGCATCTCTTGTAAAACCTGCAAGACTATTAGCTTTAAAAACTTTTAATTCATTAATGATTTCTTTAGCTCCCCCCGCTTTCCACGCTAAACGTATCGCATCCTGGCGAATCTGGTCGCTGGAGACTATGCCTGTCAATAGAACGCGCCCGTTAAATACGGCTATGTTGGCCCTTGTTATTATTTCTTCATTATGATCAAGCCACAAATTATTGATNCGGGTCCGAATACCTAAGTCAATGGCGGCGTTTTTCAATCCTCGTTTGTCTGATGCGGCATTGGCGACCCAGGCGCCTGTTCCCACAGCGGCGCCAAAACAACCACTGAGCAAAACACCTGTAAAGCATGTTATCGTGATAATAATTGCTGTGTGTTTTAAAGACTTAAAGAGCATTTCAATTTTCCATTTCTTTCTCAGCCATTTTGCACAGTGGGTTTGTGGGTGCCAAGATCCAATTTTACTAGAAAGCAAAAGTATTTTNTGGGATTATCTCTATGATTGGTTTCTTTCCGATTTAAGTAAAATTGCTCTTTGGTAGAGGGCTCTGCGCGGCAGACTCGTTTCTAACGCCACAGCGGTAACCGCATTTTTGACACTGTGTTTGCTCAAAGATTCTATCAGCATCTGGTCTATTTGATCTTGTGGCAGGCTTTTATTATTTTTTTCTGGGCCAATTACTAAGGTTACTTCCCCCCTTGGCAAACGATCGTCTTCAATTTTTTTAACTAAAGATTTTAGATTNCCCCTCAAGATTTCTTCATGTTTCTTGGTTAGTTCTCGGGATATTGTGGCATCTCGGTTCCCTAAAATATCAATCATATCTGATAAAGACTTAATTAAACGGTTAGGCGATTCAAAAAATACCAATGTTGATCCAGCTTTGGCAACATGCTCTAGAGCCTTTCTGCGCCCAAGTGTTTTTTTTGGCAGAAAGCCCTCGAATAAAAATCTGTCTGTTGGTAGCCCCGAGGTGCTGAGGGCGGCTAATAAAGCTGATGCACCGGGTACTGGAATGACCAAAAAATTGTTTTCTATAGCTGAATTAACCAGTTTATAGCCGGGATCAGAAATTAGTGGGGTGCCGGCATCTGAAACTAACGCCACAATTTTGCCAGATTTTAAAAGTTTTATTATNTTTGAAGTTACTTTATGAGCATTATGTTCGTGATATGCAATTAAGGGAGCAGTCAAATTAAACTCAGACTTAATTCTTCCTGTAACTCTTGTGTCTTCGCATGCTATAGCATCTGAACAGCGCAATATGGCGATTGCACGGAGAGTTATATCATTCAAATTGCCGATAGGTGTTGAAACGATATAAAGTCCTGATTCGACAGTGGTATTCCGTAGTTTGTCCTCTAAAAGCGTGCCTATAGATTTTTCCAACGATTTGACTCATGTATTTTTTATACCGATTTCAATTTTTTAAGTCTAATTTACAACTCCCCTCTGGAGTATATTGCAAATTATTTGGTGCATTAATTTTGATGANCCTCACTGCTTGCGAACCNTTTAAGGGTAAAAGCCTGCCAGTTAGTGTGCAAGGGCCAAAAAAATTTATTTTATCACCACCTAAAACAGCGACTGCATCAAGTTCTACTGCCCCTGCCGGGANCAAAAGTTTTTTCTTCCAAAGGCCCATCGAAAACCAAGTAGTAAAATTAAAACCACCAAAAAGTATTTTAGATCAGGTGAGAGTCGGCTTATTACTTCCATTATCAGGACCAAATGCTGCCTTGGGTCAAACAATGATGGAAGCGAGTCTTTTGGCGATTTTTGATGGCGCCAACGATAAATTTGTGGTTCTTCCTAGAGATACTAAGGGTACTCCTGAAGGTGCTAAGGCGGCGGCGCAAGATGCAATTAATTCTGGCGCTAGATTGCTGATAGGACCCGTTTTTGGAAAGTCAGCAAAAGAAGTAGCTCCTCTGGCAGCTGAGGCATCAATTAATTTAATTTCATTCACCAATGACCGCACTGTTGCAGCGGAAGGCGCGTTTGTTTTTGGGTTTTTGCCGGAGGATCGCTTGCACCGAATTGTTGGTTATGCGGTTTCAAGGGGGGTAAAAAGGTTTGCTGCTTTGATTCCTCACGGAATATTTGGTGAAAAACTTTTGGCTGATTATGAAAGAACTATAAAAAAATTTGGTGCAACTTTTGTAAGTTGTGAGCGTTATTTACATAATACAAAATCTATAACTTCTGCAATTAAAAGGCTGGGTGAATTTCAAAAACGGAGAGAGGCATTAATTTCAAAACGAAAAATTTTGGAAAAAAAGGATGATCCAATATCCAAAAGAATTTTAAAAAAACTTGCAGAAAAAACAGTATTAGGATCATTGCCCTTTGATGCTGTTTTGATACCGGAGACAGGAAAAGATTTAAAAGCGATAGTATCATTACTCTCTTACTATGAAATCAACAGTAAGAAGGTAAAGTTTATTGGCATTCATGACTGGTCTTCACGCTCTCTGATAAAAGAACCTTCATTAAATGGTGCATGGTATACGGGTCTTTCACCCCAACCATTTGCAAACTTTGTAAGGCGTTTTGCCTCTGTTTTTAAAAAATCACCACATCAGTTGAGCGCTTTGGCCTATGACGCCATGGCGTTAAGCTCAATAAAGGCTATGGAGGGGCTTCAGGGTCTTAGCTTGGAAAAACTTACTGCTGAAAATGGATTTTATGGTAGCGCAGGTTTGTTTAGGCTTAGGCCCGCTGGAGCTGTCCAACATATGTTTTCTGTGATGGAAGTAACCCCGAAAGGAATAGAGGTTGTGAGCCCCTCCCCAATTTCATTTTCAGTCTCAAAAAAATCACAAAAATACATCAAGTAAAGTATATAAATTAAACGAAAATGAATTAGCTCAGCATTGCGGCTAAAACTGAGTTGAGCCGTAAGAGTCCTTTTTTAGTGGCCCTTAAACCTTTTTCATCCAAGACGAGATAATCTTCAACTAAAAGTGGCCTCAAGCGTTTTGGATCTAGCACATCTTCAAATTCCAGCCCGGTACGTCTTATAAAATTTTCCCGCGATACCCCGTTGGTAAGTCTCAAGCCCATCAGTAAAGTTTCGTCAATCCTCGCATTAAAATTAATTTTTTTATATTTTCGGGTTGCATGACCCTTTTTCCTTACAGTGGTAAACCATGTTTCGGGTCCCGGAGCCTGTTCCGTTTCATAGGTTTGATTATCTATGGTTATTCTCCCGTGTGCGCCTGGACCTATCCCAATATAGTCTCCACCGGTCCAATATGTGAGGTTGTGAATGCATTCTTGACCAGGCCGTGCATGGTTTGATATTTCATATGGTAGAAGGCCTTTTTGCTCACAAATATCTTGGGTGAGCTGAAATAACATGGAACTGGTTTCTTCATCGGGAAGCATCAAGGTTCCGGATTTTGCCATGGCATAAAAGGGTGTACCTTTTTCTATCGTTAATTGATAAAGAGATAAGTGGCCNGCTGCCATCTGGATAGCTTCATGCAGTTCAGATGCCCAATCAGTCGTGGTTTGTTGAGGTCGCCCATATATCAAATCAAATGAGTAACGGGGAAATATTTGGTCTGCCAACTCGATGGCTAAAATGCCAACTTTACGACTGTGTGTTCTTCCCAGAAATTTTAATGCGTTGTCATCTAACGCCTGTAAGCCGATTGAAACACGATTTAAACCAGCACTACGAAATTCCCGAAAATTTTTAATCTCTACTGATGTGGGGTTAGCTTCAAAGGTGATTTCTGTTTCGTTTTCTAAGGACCAAAGTTTAGATGCCTTGTTTATTATGTCAGCAGCAATAGAGGGTTTCATCAATGATGGTGTCCCCCCGCCAAAAAAAATACTTTTTATTTTTCTTTTAGGCGTATTTTGAGCCCAATATTCCATCTCTGATAATAGTGCTTTGCCCCAATCTTGTTGTTCTATATCTGGTCGCACATGAGCGTTAAAATCACAATACGGACAGCGAGACAAACAAAAAGGCCAATGAATATAAAGAGCGATCTCGTCGCCTGATGTTAATTCTAGTGGTTTCTTAATGGGCAAAACAAAATTCTACTAGTTTTGCAAATGCTTTTGAACGATGGCTTATGGTGTGTTTTANTGCTGGCTCAATTTCACCGAACGTTTTTTTAAAACCAGTGGGGATAAACATAGGGTCATAACCAAACCCTAATTTACCTCGGGGTGGCCAAGTTAGTTCCCCATCAATGCGCCCCGTAAAAGTTTCACAATGACCGTCCGGCCAACACAAAGCGAGGGCAGCAAAAAAATAAGCCCTTCTGTCTGAAACATTTTGNAGTCGTTTNTCCACGAGGCACATTGCAAGATTAAAATCTTTATCTTTTCCAGCCCAACGAGCGGAATAAATTCCTGGGTCTCCATTTATTGAGGGAATTACAAGACCGGAGTCGTCAGAAAGAGAGGGTTGTTTAGTTGATAANGAGGCTGCGCGTGCCTTAATTTCGGCATTAGCTGTAAAAGTTGTTCCATCCTCCACTGGTTCATCTAAATTAAGGCCTGCTGCGGAAAGACACTTTATTCCATAAGGTTTTAATAAATCCTCAATTTCAACCACTTTGCCCGAATTGTGGCTTGCGATGACAATTTTAGAACCNNAAAATTTTCGGTGTTTGCTCATTTTTTATCAAATNATTACAACAATGCATTTTTTTGTAGTTTTGTTAATTCCCCGATTCCTCTGTAGGCGAGGTCTAAAAGTTCATCAAGGAGTTCGCGACTAAATGGNTTTTTTTCAGCGGTGCCTTGAATTTCTACAATACCGCCACTACCCGTTAAAACATAGTTGGTATCTGCGTCTGCATTCGANTCCTCCGGATAGTCAAGGTCCAGCGTGGCCACGCCCTGAAATATTCCACAGGAAACGGCACCAACAGAATCTTTAAGAGGGACTTGATCAAGTTGTCCGTCTTTGACCAATTTCGAGAAAGCATAATGCAAAGCAACCCAAGCGCCGGTGATGGAGGCGGTGCGGGTTCCGCCGTCTGCCTGAATTACATCACAATCGATCCGAATTTGTCTCTCGCCCATCAACGTTAAGTCCGTTACCGCGCGTAGGGACCTTCCAATAAGCCGCTGTATTTCTTGTGTCCTCCCACTTTGTTTTCCCCTGGCGGCTTCCCTCGCAGTGCGAGTATGCGTAGATCGTGGCAGCATCCCATATTCGGCGGTAATCCAACCGGTGCCAGAATTGCGTAAAAATGGCGGAACTTTTTCTTCTATTGATGCTGTGCATAGAACGTGGGTATTCCCGAACTTTGTTAGACAAGACCCCTCGGCATAAGGGCTAAATTTTGGTTCAAGGCTGACTTTCCTCATTTCGTCGGCTTTCCGACCTGAGGGACGAGTGCTCATTTAATTAAAACTCCTACTGCTGAAAAACAATAAGCTACATGTTGAAAGCTAACTTGAACGAACATCGGCGTCCACTGCCACTTNACTTCAATCAGCTTATTGACGTTGAAAAATTGCAACATTACATTCTATAGACAATCTTAGAAGACCAGAAAAAAGTTTTTGGTCCAGAAAAAACAATGAATTCCAACCAAAGAAACATAATTGGTGAACTAAACGAGCGGTCTCGTAAAGTATTTTCGGAAATTGTTTCCTCTTACTTAGATGACGGCGAGGCTGTAGGATCGAGAACATTGTCACGTCGTTTGGATAAACCTTTATCCGCTGCGAGCGTAAGAAATGTTATGGCAGACCTTGAAGAACTTGGTCTTCTTTATTCCGAACACGTTTCAGCTGGACGCCTTCCTACTGACCTTGGGTTGCGGCTATTTGTTGATGGTTTACTCGAGGTTGGGAGTATTACTGCCGAGGAGCAAAAAACCATCGAAACACAATGTGCGACCGCAGGTAAAACCATTAATGAAGTTTTAGAAGAAGCTTCTGGCGCACTTTCAGGATTATCGCGCTGTGCTGGTTTGGTGATGGCCCCTAAAAGCGATCGTGCACTTAAACATATTGAATTTGTAAGTCTGGGCGATGGCCGTGCGCTTGTTGTAATGGTTGCCGAAGACGGTTTTGTTGAAAATCGTGTTATAGATGTTCCAATCGGTACGCCCCCTTCGACCTTAATTCAAGCGACTAATTATCTTAATGCACGCCTTGCAGGAAGAACATTGGCAGATGCCGAAAAAATGATTGAAAAAGAGATAGCGGATCATCGAGCTCAAATAGATGAATTAACGCGCGACCTTGTTGAAGCTGGGATTGCTACCTGGGCGGGTGATGATGATCATGGCGCGCTAATTGTAAAAGGGCATGCGAGGCTATTAGACGATGTCAGTGCTTTAACAGATTTAGAGCGGGTTAGAGCCCTTTTTGAGGCCCTCGATACGCGGGATCTTATGGCTAATTTGCTTGATAGAACCCAATCGGGCGATGGGGTGCAAATCTTTTTGGGGGCAGAGAATGATCTTTTCAATGTAGCAGGGTGCGCAATGGTGGCGGCGCCATTTACTGGAACCCGGGGTGAAATTGTCGGGGCAGTAGGTGTAATTGGCCCAGCACGGATAAATTATGCTCGCATAATCCCAATTGTTGATTATACAGCACAAGTAGTTGGCCGAATACTTAGTTAAAAATAGGATAAAGCAGTGGAAAAAAAAGAAATTAAAACTTCAAAAGAGGTTCCAGAACTGGAAGATTCAAATCAGTCCGCCATGGAAGAAGAAACCACCACGGGTACTACCTCAGCGGCAGAAGATAAATCCAGTGATTTTCCAGATGATGATAAAAATTCACCATGGGGTGAAGAAGGACCGGAAGCGGAAATAGCCGATCTCAAAGACAAACTCTTGCGGGCTTTAGCTGAAAACGAAAACACTATCCGCCGAGCCAAAAGAGAGCGGGAAGACACAGCAAAGTATGCAACTGCAAATTTTGCGCGTGATATGCTTACAGTGTCTGATAATTTGGGTCGGGCAATAGAGGCAATTCCGGAGAGCTTACAAACTGCAGATGACACAATAAAGGCATTTCTTGAGGGAATTAATCTTACTAGTCGAGAGTTGCTTGGTTTGTTGGAAAGGCATGGTATCAAGAAGATTTCACCGTTGGGCGAAAAGTTTGACCATGACCAGCATGAGGCCCTATTCGAAATTCCAACCTCGGACGAAGAGCCTGGCACCGTGGTTCAAGTTATTGAAGATGGCTTTATGATATATGATCGATTGCTTCGACCAGCTAAAGTTGGTGTTTCAAAAGCCGATTTAATCGAAAAGTCTCCAGAGGATGAGGAAAAAAATGAATAAGAATAGTTTTTTTGATACAAAACAATACTAAAGAAAATTAAGCTTTTGCGATGCTGTTTCTCAAGACTTTTTGTTAATATTTCTTGGAAAGATCTAAATCCGCTTGAAACATGAAGCAACAATGGTTGCAGCATTGGTAGTTCGTACCTATATACACTTATGAAGGCCTATTTTTAGGTCTACAAACTTTAAATTTATAATAAACAACAAATTTTTTTAAGCTTGGTACTTAATAGAGCTTAAATTAGGTATTAAATAAGAGGGCAAAATGGCCAAAGTTATTGGTATTGATCTTGGTACTACAAATTCTTGTGTGGCTGTCATGGAGGGTAGTGACGCTCGAGTTATTGAAAATAGTGAAGGTGGACGAACCACGCCTTCGATGGTTGCCTTTACAGAGGATAATGAACGCCTTGTTGGTCAATCTGCTAAGCGACAGGGTATCACAAACCCAGAAAATACTCTATTTGCCATCAAAAGATTGATAGGTCGGACCTTTGACGACCCAATGACTTCCAAAGATATGGATCTCGTTCCATATTCTATTGTAAAGGCTGATAACGGTGACGCGTGGGTGGATTCTAGAGGAAAACAATATTCGCCTAGTGAAATTTCTGCTTTTATTTTAATGAAAATGAAAGAAACCGCCGAGGCGCATTTGGGGGAGACTGTTAAAGAAGCGGTTATCACCGTGCCGGCATATTTCAATGATTCGCAACGGCAGGCTACGAAGGACGCTGGTCGGATTGCTGGCTTAGATGTGCTTCGTATAATCAATGAGCCTACTGCTGCGGCCCTAGCCTACGGCCTTGATAAGAAACAGAATGGAACAATTGCGGTTTATGATTTAGGTGGAGGTACGTTTGATGTTTCAATCTTAGAAATAGGAGACGGAGTTTTTGAGGTAAAATCCACTAATGGTGATACCTTTCTCGGCGGGGAAGATTTTGATGCGAAAATTATCGATTACTTAGCGGAGGAATTTAAAAAAGAGCAAGCGATAGACTTGCGCAATGACAAGTTAGCTTTACAACGTTTGAAAGAAGCTGCAGAAAAAGCAAAGATCGAGCTTTCATCAACAGCACAAACGGAGGTTAATCTGCCATTCGTTACTGCTGACGCGTCAGGCCCCAAACATTTGAATATTAAACTTACCCGAGCGAAGCTAGAGGCGCTTGTTGAGGATCTAGTAAGTAGAACGATTGATCCTTGTAAGGCTGCATTAAAGGATGCTGGTCTATCTGCTGGTGAGATTGATGAGGTGATTTTGGTGGGTGGAATGACCCGCATGCCTAAGGTCATTGAGGCCGTGGAGTCGTTCTTCGGGAGAGAGCCCCATCGCGGCGTTAATCCAGACGAGGTCGTTGCTATCGGCGCATCAATTCAGGCGGGGGTACTGACAGGTGATGTCAAAGACGTGTTACTGCTTGATGTTACTCCCCTTTCTTTGGGGATAGAAACGCTCGGGGGCGTATTTACTCGTCTAATTGATCGTAATACGACAATACCGACAAAAAAAAGTCAGACATTTTCTACGGCAGAAGATAACCAGAGCGCGGTTACGATTCGAGTGTTTCAAGGCGAACGTGAAATGGCAGCCGATAACAAAATTCTGGGAAATTTCGATTTGGTAGGTATACCTGCGGCACCTCGAGGTATGCCTCAAATCGAAGTTACTTTTGATATTGATGCCAATGGACTAGTAAATGTGGCTGCCAAAGACAAAGCGACTGGTAAAGAGCAACAAATACAAATTCAGGCCTCTGGTGGCTTGGATGACTCAGAAATCGAAAAAATGGTAAAAGAAGCTGAGACACATGCCGCTGAGGATCAAGCTCGAAAGGAAAAAGTTGAGTTAAAGAACCAAGCTGAAGCTATAATTCACTCAACAGAGAAAAACCTTCAAGAGCATGGGGATAAAATAGATGGTGGCGACAAAGCGCAGGTAGAAACTGATATAGAGGCTCTCAGAGAAGTTATGGAGTCCGACGATAGTGAAATAATCAAGACAAAATTAGAAGCATTATCTCAGTCGGCTATGAAAATAGGTGAGGCAATGTATAAAGCAGAACAGGAGGCCGCCTCTGCAGAAAATCCCGGGGATACAAACTCCGCTTCTGGTGATGAGTCTGGAGACGATTCTAAGGTTGTGGACGCCGATTTTGAAGAAGTCGAAGGCGAAG
Source organism: Rhodospirillaceae bacterium (assembly GCA_002712335.1). Next base: position 89,807 of record PATI01000016.1, read on the forward strand.
AGAATAATAAAAATAAATCATCTTAAGTCAGTTATAATCGCCTTTAGATGGTATTGGAAATTGCGTAATGGCCAAAGAAGATCCATATAAAGTATTGGATGTCTCTCAAGGTTCGTCAGCGGATGAAATAAAGAAGGCTTTCAGAAAAAAAGCCATGCAATATCATCCTGATCGAAATCAGGGTGATTCATCAGCAGAACAAAAATTCAAAGAAGTCAACGAGGCCTATGATATTTTGAAGGACGATCAAAAGCGTGCAGCTTATGATCAATTTGGTCATGCTGCTTTTGATGGTAATAATAATGCGGCTAGTGGCTTTAGTGCTGGTGGTTTTGCAGATATTTTTGATGAAATGTTCGGCGATTTTACCGGTCGCGGCAGAACTAATAGTGGTAGTGCTCAAGGATCTGATCTTCGCTATAATCTCGAAATTTCTCTAGATGACGCTCACGTAGGTCTTGAGACGCGTATACGGGTTCCCACTTCCGTGATTTGTGAGTCCTGCAACGGCTCGGGGGCTAAGAAGGGAACACAACCGATAACGTGTGGAACTTGTCAGGGCCGAGGCAAGGTGAGAGTAAATCAGGGTTTTTTTACAATCGAACGCACCTGTCCGAATTGTAATGGCGCGGGCCGTATAATAGAGTCCCCTTGTGAGGTTTGTGGTGGCACAGGCGCTGTACGGAAAGAAAAAACCCTAGAGGTGACAATTCCTGCTGGCGTTGAAGATGGCATGAGGATTCGTCTTTCTGGTGAGGGCGAGGCAGGTACTCGTGGAGCTCCAGCTGGCGATTTATATATTTTTATTTCCGTCGGTTTACACCCTATCTTTTCTCGGGAAGATTCGGATATATTTTGCACGGTTCCTATCCCAATGACTACCGCAGCCTTAGGTGGAACTGTTGAGGTTCCCTCAATAGATGGTAGTCGCGCCAAAGTTACTATACCATCAGGGGCCCAAAGTGGTCATAGAATGCGGCTACGGGGCAAGGGGATGAACGGATTACATGGCAAGAGCCGAGGTAACATGTACATAGAGCTGCAAGTTGAAACTCCTGTCAACTTGTCAAAAGAACAAAAACAAAAATTAGAAGAGTTTCGGGCAACTCTAAAAAACGGGGGTAAAGTCACTGGGAAATCTACTAGTCCGGAGTCCGAGGGGTTTTTCACTAAGGCTAAAGAATTCTGGAATGATCTCACGGATTGAAGCTTGATTGATCAGCGCTTCCGGATCTTTTAATTAATATTTTCCGATTAAAAAAAATTGGGTTTTATGTATACCCGATGTATTGTGAGTGTAATTTANAAAAGGAAACCCACATGGCGGAAATGAGAATAGGAGTTGTAGGAGCCTCTGGGAGAATGGGTCGCGCAGTTATTCAGCAGGTAACTAATACGCCTGGCTGCGCAGTTGTAGTTGCCTGCGAGCATTCTTCCAGTGAAGATATTGGAAGGGATGCTGGAGATTTAGCGGGCTGTGGCAGTCTTGGTGTAAAAATTGAAGAAGAGACATCAAGTCTTTTTGGCCAAGTTGATGCAATGATCGAATTTTCAGTACCCGAGGCAACTGTTTCCCACTCTGCAAATGCGTCTAAAGCAGGTTGTATTCATATAATCGGTACTACAGGTCTCACGACGGATGATGAGATAAAATTGAGAGAAGCAGCCGAAAAGACGACCGTAGTTTATGCACCTAATATGAGTATGGGTGTAAATATCTTATTTGCTTTAACTAAACAGGTATCGGCGATATTGGATGATGACTTTGATATCGAAATAGTTGAAATGCATCACCGGCATAAGGTAGATGCCCCTTCAGGTACCGCCCTAGGGCTTGGTCGTGCTGCAGCAGCAGGTCGTGGCACGACGTTAGAAAAATCTGGCGTGTTGTCTCGNGAGGGAATTATTGGTCCACGAAAAAATGGGGAAATTGGTTTTGCAACTTTGAGGGGTGGTGACGTAGCGGGAGATCACAAAGTTGTTTTTGCCGCTGATGGAGAGCGTCTTGAACTTAGCCATAAGGCAGGATCAAGACAAATTTTTGCTCGGGGGGCCGTTCAAGCCGCGCTCTGGGCCCGTGATAAGGATCTAGGGTTGTACACAATGCTGGACGTTTTAAGTCTTGGATAAAAGAGAGTGTTTTATCAATAACATAAAGTGTTGAAAATTTTGAAAAGCCGGTAAAAACAATTCAGAATCCATCATTAAATATTTTAACTTTTTTGACGAATTGCTTTAAGTTCACGTTCTAATCTAATTGCCAAACTTTTTTTCTCCCTTGGCGTTAAAAAGCGACCGATCTCTATAGCTTTACCGTGACTTCGTAGTATTAATTCTCCGCATCGAGTGGCTTTTGATAATCTGTAGTCGACTTTCATCCAATATGTTTGCAATCTGAAAATTCTACTTTCGCCCTTATGGCTAACCCTTTCTATAACGATATCATTGCCTGTTAATGTTATATTCTCAATTCTTTTTGAGTCGCGGTAATTATATTTAAAGGCTTGATATATTATGAAAATTTCAAGCCCAAAAAAACCAAGCACCGGCCATGCACCCAAGATAGAAAAGACTATGCCAATTGAGCAGCTTATAATAATCAAAGTTAACATAAAGGTTAAAAAACCATATGAGGATAAACTCGCATACGGTTTTAAGGTGGCATCGAATATAATTGGGGGTGTTTTCGCGTTGTTTGAAATATTCTCAAAAGGGTCTGATCTCAAATTCATAATTCACGAGGTATGTTACTGTTATTTTGCGTAACGACTATTTTTTATAATATTATGCTAAATCTAGATTAGGAGCAAATTATTATGAAAATGGTTCTCAAAAACGTTCATGAATTTTATAGGCGCCTAGAGGAGGCAGATCCTAATCCAAAAGGCGAACTCTATTANGTTAATGATTATACTTTATTAGTAGCAGTAGTTTTGTCCGCCCAAGCGACTGACATAGGTGTAAATAAAGCAACAAAAAAATTATTTCAGATGGTTACTACCCCGGAGGGCATGGTTAAGTTTGGGGAAAAAAATTTAGTGGATGAGATAAAATCTATAGGACTATATCGGACTAAGGCAAGAAATGTCATAGGGCTTAGTAAAAAACTTATTGCAGAATATGATGGAAAGGTGCCGCAAACTAGAGATCAACTTGTCAAATTACCAGGTGTCGGCCGAAAAACAGCTAATGTTGTTCTTAATATAGCCTTTGGCCAACCAACAATTGCGGTCGATACACATATTTTTCGTATTGGAAATCGTACAGGGCTAGCGCCAGGTAAAGATGTGAAAGAAGTGGAGTTGGCCCTTTTGAAGCGCACGCCTTCTGATTTTTTACGCCATGCTCATCATTGGCTCATTCTGCATGGCCGTTATGTGTGTAAGGCGAGAAAACCGGAATGNCATCAATGTTTGGTTTTTGACCTTTGTAAGTTTAAGGGCAAGGTGGGTCTGAATGCTTAAAAATTTTTAGATAGGTTTTTGTAATATTTAACTATAATTCATTCCTATCAAGCAACGGTTATATTCGGTTTTTGTGCCGTCATTTGATCGTGTCTCGATAAAATACACATTAAAAACATTTCCCGTTTTTGTGTTGTATAAATAAATATCTAGCAAACAAAATTTATTAGTATACCGCAAAAGTTTTGAAGGGGGGTCAGTACGCTGAAATTGCGGTTTTCCAAATGCTTTTAATATGAAAGTTGAACTTTTTCCAATAAGGTCAGCTTTCAGATATGCTGGTTTTTTCTTTGTTATAGGCTTTGAATCTGCTTTGGTTAAGACTGGGTTTTTTTGAAAAATTGTCCGACTTTTTAATTTGGGCGCTTTTGACTGGGGGCTTGGTATTTTTATTGAGGGTTTCTNATCAATCATGCAACCAGTGATATTAATAAAGAAAAAGACCATTAATATATTTATAAATGTCGTTGAGCGGCGCATGATTTTTGATAAAAATTTATTCTCTTTGCTTTTCCAATTCCATTTGGACTTGGCCGGAGATTTTTCCACCACGTTCAACTTCTATTCTTTCTGCACGAATTGTACCTTTTATTATTCCGGTAGATCTAACCGACAAAATGTTTGTAGCTAGTATTGTGCCCTCAAAATGTCCCGCAATTTCTGCAATCTCGATTTCAGCGTCGCCTTTAAATATTCCGCCTTCTGCAATTTCTATTTTTCTGCAGTCCTTTATCGTTGATGTTTCAACACAACCCTCTACAATTAGCGTTTCNCAGGCGCTAATTTCGCCGCTTAAAACTATTTCTCGGCCTATTATGAGTTTTTTGGTGTCACCATAGGTACCAACGCTCCTCTCATCTGAGGGTTTCCCGGTAAAGTCATTGGTAGGACGGATCCCTTCATGTCTAGGTGGCATTATTGGTGCCTTAGTGGGAACCGATCCATATTCCTCCTTTCTTTGCTTTAAATCGGTTTCTTCTGCGCTCTTTTTAAACATTCGTTGATCCTTTGTTATTTCATCTTGATCTATGGTTTTTATTGAAGAATCCCATTACCGAGTACAAAAGCGGTGTTAAAAGATTTTTATTATCTGCAAAAACATTGTAATTAATCTCTCAAAAATATCTCAAAGAAGGTTATAATACAAAGTATTTGCGTATTAAAATGAGATATTTGTATAAAGACCCAGTTTAAATTTATCTTAGGTAGTATAATATTTTCATTATAACCATAACAGTAAATTTTATAGTATAAATATGTCTAACGCACTCTATGACGTAATTGGAATTGGTAATGCGATCGTTGATGTAATTTCTGCCGTCCCTGAATCTCAAATAATTGATTTTGGAATAAATAAAGGTGCAATGACAATCATTGACATTGAGCAGGCTGAAAAAATTTATGGGTTAATGGANAAAAAATTTGAGGCATCTGGCGGTTCTGCGGCAAACACTTTGGCAGGCTTGAGCTCCTTAGGCGGCAAANGAGCATTTATTGGAAAAGTTAAAAATGATTCTTTAGGTAAAATATTTTGTGAAGATTTAATGGATGTAGGGGTTGTGCATAAAACAATACCGAGTCTAGACGGCCCCCCGACGGCCCGTTGTTTAGTTTTTGTTACACCTGATGCAGAGCGAACAATGCAGACCTATTTGGGAATCTCAGTCGAATTAGGCCCGGAGGATATTGACCATGATTCTATAATCTCTGCAGATATTACCTATCTAGAGGGTTATCTTTTTGATCCCCCTAAAGCTCAGCAAGCATTTATTTCAGCTTCTAAAATAGCCCATAATGCAAACCGTAAAGTGGCTCTGTCATTGTCAGACGCATTCTGTGTGGATCGACATCGATCTGAATTTATAGCCTTTATTTCCGATCATGCCGACATTTTATTTGCCAACGAAGCAGAAATAACCTCTCTCTTTGAAGTTGATAGTTTTGAAGAAGCAGTAAAATTAATTCAGAGTTTTTGTAAAACGGCTGTACTTACTCGTGGTGTTCAGGGTTGTACTATCGTTGAAAGCGAGAAAATTTTTGAGGTGCAAGCTTGTCGAGTGGAGAATGTAGTTGATACGACCGGTGCGGGTGATTTGTTTGCTGCGGGCTTTCTTTTTGGACTTTCTAATGGTCAGGCATTGCCCGATTGTGGCAAATTAGGTTCAATAGCGGCGGCGGAGATCATAACTCATTTCGGCGCTCGACCGGAGAAATCTCTTGCAAAACTTGTGTTAGAGAAACGAGCTTGATCATTAAAAGCTAGCGCAATCTTAGCGGAAAAGCATTACAAGCCATGATCAGTGATCAAAAGATTACAAGCTGGAAAGCAGCCCTGGCAATTTATTGGGATAGAAGACAGCTAGTGATCTTTATGATGGGACTTTCCAGCGGTCTACCTTTGCTTCTAGGTTTTTCAACCTTATCGTGGTGGCTATCGGGCGAAAATATTTCAAAGACGATGGTTACTGGATTGCTTATCGTAGCAACACCTTACGCTTTTAAGTTTCTTTGGGCCCCATTATTCGATCATGTGAAGATACCAATAATCACAAATAGGCTAGGCCAGAGACGGAGCTGGTTACTCGTCACACAAATATTTTTGATTATTTCGATCATCTCCCTTGGTGCGAGCGACCCGACCAGCGGTTTAACTTACATGGCTTTTACCGCGCTTCTAGTAGCTTTCTTTTCCGCAAGCCAAGATATAGTAGTGGATGCTTACAGAATAGAAATTCTTCGAGAAATTGAGCAAGGTGCTGGTGCAGCGGCTTCTCAGGCAGGATATAGAGTTGGCCTATTAATAACTGGAGCTGTTCCTTTAGCACTGTCCGATTTTATTTCTTGGTTTATGGTTTATTTAGCAATGTCTTCTCTAATTTTGATTGGGGTTTTGGCAACATTTTTGGCAAGAGAACCTATTAAAAATACTGAGGTAGGGACTGCTGTCAAAACATTCGGCAGTATCTTAAAAAAAGCCGTACTGGATCCACTAACTGATTTTTGCAAGCGAAGAGGGTGGATTTGGGCGCTTTTATTTATACTTCTATATAAATACGGAGATGCAATAGCTGGTGCTTTATTTAATCCTTTTTTTCGTGAGATTGGTTTCACTGGGACGGAAGTTGCACTTATCGTAAAAACCTATGGGGTACCCATGACCATTGCAGGCATTTTGGTTGGTGGAGTTGTTGTTGCCCGCTTAGGTATTATTAAAGCCCTTTTTCTTGGTGGTATTTTTCAAGCGGCAACTAATCTTTTATTTTTCTGGTTGGCTAGCAAAGAAGATTTAGCTACGGAAACAGATTTATTTATTGTAATTGCTGCAGATAATTTTTCAGGAGGACTTGGATCAACGGCTTTTGTAGCATTTCTCTCGTCATTGTGCAATTTGCGTTTTACAGCAACACAATTTGCTCTTTTCACTTCATTTATGGCGCTAGGTCGCACATATATGGCGGTTCCCTCAGGTTGGTTGGTTGACCAAATTGGATGGGAAAACTTTTTCATAGCCTCTACCGTTATTGCTATTCCTGCTTTGTTATTATTAATTGTTATTAAGAAATATTCTCCCAGCCTGTACCCTGTTCGTGGGTAAGAATATTCATTTAAAATTTTGTATATTTTAATCAGCTATACCCATCTAATTTGGGGTTGGAGGCCTTATTTATTCCATGTAACCATTAATAGGGTGTTGAATTCTCATTTTTTTGAGTTGTTTTGTGCTTGATGAGCAGCTAGTACCGCGTCAGTGACAATATCAGATACCGTTGCATCTAATCTGACTATTTGTGCCGGTTTGCTTAGGCCGACTAGCAAAGGCCCTATTACCGTTCCTCCGCCAAGTTTCTGGAGAAGACGTGAGGAGATTGCAGCAGACGCTAGATCTGGCATGATTAAAATATTAGCTGGGCTATTGAGCCGACTAAATGGGTATAGCAGTTTCATCTCAGGATCTAGCGCCACGCTTACGGTCATTTCTCCTTCATATGCAAAATCCCTTTTTTCTGAATCTAGGATATTAACAGCACGTTTAATCTCATTTGTGAGGATACTTGACCTACCTCCAAAGCTTGTATGGGAGAGTAGGGCAACTCGAGGCTCGTGCCCTAATTCGCGTGCTTTGGCTGCAGATTGGAGAGCAAAATCGGCCAGTTGTTCGGCTGTAGGCTGTTCGTGCACCAAAGTGTCGGCAATAAAAACGGTTCTTTCTGGCGTGGACACGATAGTAAGGCCGAATAATTGCTGGTCTTTTTCTATTTTAATAGCCCGAGCTAAATCATTCCAACATGTTGGTGAATTTCGGGTAAGACCGGTGACCATCGCGTCCGCATCACCGCATGCTACCATACATGCCGCAAAAATATTGCGATCCTGATTAACCATTCTTTGACAGTCACGGAATAAAAATCCGCTTCGCGCAAGTCGTTGGTACAAATAGTCGGTATATTGTTTGTTTCGTTTCGATAATCTAGCATTGTGCGCTTCGATTTTTTCGGTGCCAACGAGTCCTAAATCCGCCATCTTTTCACCAACAACTGAATCACGGCCAATAAGAACGGGCGTTCCATAACCGGCATTTCTGAATACTTGCGCGGCTCTGATAACTTTTTCTTCTTCTCCCTCTGCAAACACAACCCGTTTTGGTTGTTTTTTGACCTGCTCAAAAATTTCGTTAAGGCTGCCAACAGTGGGGTCCAGTCTTGCTTCTAAGGAAGCGCGGTAATTTTTAATGCTTGCTAATTTTCTTCTCGCTACACCTGATTTAATTGCAGCCTCGGCTACTGCTGGAGGTACGGCAGCGATCAGCCGGGGATCAAATGGGGTTGGAATTAGATAGTTTGGTCCGAACTTCAATCGTTGACCAGAATAGGCGCCACTGACCTCATCTGGAACATCCTCTTTTGCCAGAGCCGCTAGCGCCTTTGCAGCGGCAATTTTCATTTCGTCATTGATGCGCCGGGCTCGCACATCGAGAGCCCCTCTAAAAATATATGGAAAACCAAGTACATTATTAATTTGATTAGGGTAGTCAGAGCGGCCGGTTGCTATAATGGCATCTTTGCGGACGGAACGCACATCTTCTGGCGTAATTTCGGGATCTGGATTGGCAAGAGCAAAGATAATTGGTTCGGTCCCCATGGATTCAACCATCTTTTTTGTAACAGCATTTGCCACTGAAACGCCAAAAAAAACATCAGACCCTTCAATCGCCTCTTCAAGAGTACGAGCTGGGGTGTCAAGTGCGTAGGCGGACTTCCATTGATTCATTCCTATGTCCCTGCCTTGGAAAACAACCCCTTTTGAATCACACAATGTGATATTTTTTTTCGAAAAACCCATAGCTAACAATAATTCTAGGCAGGCAATTGCTGCGGCACCAGCTCCGTTTACTACCATCTTTGTGGTTTTTGGATCACGACCAGTCAGGTCTAAAGCATTCAACAGTCCAGCAGCGGCAATAACAGCGGTTCCGTGTTGATCATCGTGGAAAACCGGAATATCCATGATCTCTTTCAGTTTCTGCTCAATTATAAAACATTCTGGTGCTTTGATATCTTCTAAATTAATACCCCCAAAGCCGGGACCTAAAAATTTTACGCAATTAATAAATTCTTCTACATCACGTGTATCCACCTCTAAATCCACAGCATCAATATCTGCAAAGGTTTTAAATAAAACACACTTACCCTCCATTACTGGTTTGGCCCCTGCTGCACCTAAATCTCCCAATCCCAGCACAGCGGTCCCGTTAGAAATTACGGCAACCATATTTCCTTTATTGGTGTAATCGTATACTGATTCCTCTTCTTTAAAAATTTTTAGACAAGGGGCTGCAACGACGGGGGAATATGCCAATGACAAATCCCGCTGGGTGGTAATTTTTTTGATTGGGGAAATAGAAAGTTTTCCGGGAGGTGGGCCAGCATGCAATGCTAAAGCCTCTCTTTCTAAATTGCTTATTCTATTGTGGCCGGTATCGTTACTATTCGTTATTTCTTTTTCTGGTTTTTTTATTTTTCTGCTAGCCATTGTCTTACCTTTACCAAAGATATCTTGTTTAACAGGTTATTGGTGGACTTAGAATTATTTTGATTACAGGATAGAATTTCTTCCTTTCTGCCTAGTTTGTCTACAGCCTATCAGATGGTAAACTGATTTTATGATAACTGGTAATAAAGCCCAGACAAAACCGGAAATGTCAAAACAGTCGAAGGATGCGGGTACAATCACCCCCATGATGGCGCAATATTTTGAGATAAAAAATGGCCATCCAGATAGTCTCTTGTTTTACAGAATGGGAGATTTCTATGAATTATTTTTCGAAGATGCTTCGAAGGCATCTGAAGTGCTTGACATTACCCTCACTCATAGAGGGAAGCATATGGGTCAAAAAATCCCGATGTGTGGCGTGCCAGTTCACGCTTCTGAAAGTTATCTTAATAAATTGATAAAAAATGGATTCCGGGTCGCTGTGTGTGAACAAATGGAGACGCCAGAGCATGCTAGGAAACGTGGAACAAAATCTGTAGTAAAGCGAGCAGTTGTGAGAGTGGTCACGCCTGGAACGATTACAGAGGACGGTCTTCTAGACTCCAAAGAAAACAATTATTTGGCGGCGTTGGCTGATTTACGCGGTAAGATGGCCCTTGCATGGCTAGATATTACAACTGGCTCATTTCAAACCTGTCCCGTCAATATTGGATCGTTGATGGCAGAGTTGGGTCGGATCGAACCCGGGGAGTTACTAGTCTCTGATCATCTTCTCCAAAATGAGTCCGCTAAAGGTAAATTAGAAAATTGGGAAAAGTCTCTAGTATCTCTTAATAAAAGCCAATTTGATAGCGAAGTTGCCAAAAAAAAGTTAGAAAAAACCTTTAAAATTATTTCTCTGGATGTTTTGGAGAATTTTTCACAGTCGGAAATTGCCGCTTGCGGAGCTTTAATAGCTTACATAGAAATTACACAAAAAGGGCGCCTGCCCCATCTTCAAAAACCACGTCGAGTATTAAACGATACAGTTTTAGGAGTTGATTTTGCTACGCGACGCAACCTTGAATTAACACAAACATTATCTGGGGAAAATAAAGGGTCCTTATTTTCTGTGATGGATCATACCACAACCGGAGCTGGGTGTCGTATGCTCAAAAGTTGGCTCTGCTCGCCTCTGACTAGTGTCTGTGATATCAAAAAGCGGCAAGATGGTGTGCAATTTTTCTTTGAACGCGCTGATTTGCGAGATGAATTGCGAAGTATTTGTAAAACGGTAGCTGATATAGAGCGACCCCTCTCACGCTTAACATTGGGGCGCGGCGGTCCTAGGGATATTGCATCTATACGCGAGAGTCTTAAGGCGGCTCAGGCTTTAAAGGATTTATTCAGAAACCCTGCAGAATTATCCTTACCTAGCTTAATTAGAAGTATAATATATAATCTAGGAGGGCACCAAAAACTAGTTGATCATCTAGAGCGTGCAATAATAACGGACCCCCCTCTTTCGATACGTGATGGCGGTTTTTTTGCTTCTGGGTATTCTCCAGAATTAGATAAATTCCTCGGTTTGCGCGACAACAGTAGAAAGTTGATTGCAAGTCTCCAAACCAAATATTGCGAAATTACAAATATACCTTCATTGAAGATTAAAAATAATAACGTTCTTGGATATTTTATAGAAGTAACCCCGTCCAATTTGCAGAATATGCCTAATAACGATGAGTCCCCTTTTCTACATCGTCAGACCCTAGTGAGCGCTGTTCGTTTTGGCACAGTAGAGTTAACCGAATTGGAGACAGAAATTAAGAACGCGGCTCATCAAGCTCACCAATTAGAATTGGCACTTTTTGAAACATTATTAGAAGAAATTTTAAAATTTGCTGATGCTATTGCGCTGACAGCCCAAGCTACGGCGATGATTGATGTGGTTCTATCATTGGCCACGCTAGCTGAAGACAATAAATATGTGCGACCAGTAATAGATGACTCTTTATCATTTAAAATTTCTGGGGGCAGGCATCCGGTTGTTGAAAAAATGCTTAATGAAAAGTCAGCTGAGGTTTTTATTCCTAACGATTGTGATTTAGCTGAATCCAGCAGGCTATGGTTGCTGACTGGGCCAAATATGGCTGGAAAAAGTACTTTCCTGAGACAAAACGCTCTAATAACTATTATGGCTCAAATGGGCTCTTTTATACCTGCCGACTCTGCACATATCGGTATTGTCGATAGAATTTTTAGTCGCGTTGGTGCTGCTGATGATCTGGCACGGGGGCGCTCTACTTTCATGGTAGAGATGGTGGAGACGGCTACAATTTTAAATCAGGCTAATGAGCGTTCTTTGGTGATCTTAGATGAAATTGGACGCGGGACAGCTACCTTTGATGGTCTATCAATTGCTTGGGCCGCCTTGGAGCAGATTCATGACAATAACAAAAGTCGTGCGCTATTTGCTACGCATTATCATGAATTAACCTGTCTTGAAACACGTTTGGCTGGAGTGCGCTGTTATACTGTCAAGGTAAGGGAATGGAAGGGTGAGGTAATTTTTTTGCATCAAGTCATTGTTGGCTCAGCAGATCGTTCTTATGGAATCCATGTGGCCCGGATTGCCGGGCTTCCGGCGCCAGTTATCATTAGGGCCGAGGAGGTTTTAGAGGAGTTGCAATCAAAAGGCTATGGAACAAAAGCAGCGCGGCTTGCGGAAGAACTGCCGCTGTTTAAATCAACTTATAAGCCTTCAAAAAATGAGGTCTCCGGGATAAAGTTATTGGCTGCGCTAGAGGCAAATGACCCAGACGAACTGACGCCACGAGCGGCGTTAGAGTTGGTTTATGAATTAAAATCGCTTTTGGGAGAAAAACAAAAAAACAAGAAGCCCTAACTATCTAATCGATTAGCCACACTGATTATGATAGGGATACTTTAATGTATCGAAAAATAAGATATTTCTTATGACCGAATCTTTGAAAAGTCGTGATGTTCTTAATCTAGAGTCCATGTGGTTCGAATTAACTGAAGAGTTGGAAGAAGAAACTCCATCCAAAGTTGTCCGTGCGGCTTTATTAAAAGCATCTCAAAAAGCTTTAGAAACTGGACGGCTAAAAATTCAGAAACGTTTCGAGGGGGATAAACAGCTCGGCGAAGAAACAATCCGCGCTAACTCTCTATTAATAGACCAGCTACTCAAATTTGCTTTCGAAGTTACGACTACCCGAGTTTATCCCACTGCAGAACCGACCGAGTCCGAGAAAATTGGTATTGCCGCGGTGGGGGGATATGGTCGCGGTGAAATGGCCCCCTATTCTGACATTGATTTACTGTTTTTGCTTCCATATCGACTAACGCCGCGTGTTGAACAAATCGTTGAATCAATACTCTACCTATTATGGGATCTAGGTTTGAAGGTAGGGCATGCCACTAGAACAATTGATGACTGTATTCGCTTATCACAAAATGATATCACGATACGGACATCTATTTTGGAGGTGCGGTTTATATCAGGAAACAGGCCCCTTTTTAATACTCTAAAAAAGAAATTTCTTGACGAGGTTATCAAAGACTCCGCACTAGAATTTGTCGAAGAAAAGCTAAAAGAGCGCGATTATCGGCACCTGAGAATGGGGGATTCGCGGTATGTTTTGGAACCAAATATAAAAGACGGGAAAGGTGGATTGCGCGACCTACAAACGCTTTTTTGGATAGCTAAGTATTTGTATCAAGTAGATAAGGTTGAAGATCTTATAAAGGAAGGTGTTCTGACCACACGTGAAGCAAAAAGGTTTCAGCGCGCACAAGTCTTTCTTTGGACTGTTCGCTGCTATCTCCATTATATTGCTGGACGTGCTGAAGATCGTTTGACCTTTGATCTGCAAACGGAAATTTGCCAAAGACTGGGTTATAAGGATCGTGCTGGGACGCGGGGTGTTGAACGCTTTATGAAACACTACTACTTAACAGCTAAAGAAGTAGGAGATCTCACCAGGATATTTTGTGCAGCGCTAGAGTCCGAGGAGCGTCGAAGTTTGCCGTTAGCCTTTGTAAATCTAGATTGGCTTCGGCGTGATATAGAGGGATTTCCGATTCAGTCAGGGAGGCTTTCTGTTTTTTCTGAAGAAGATTTTGAGGCCAACCCAACACGAATTTTGCAGCTGTTTTACGTGGCACAAAAACGGGGAATTGATATTCATCCGAACGCACTGCGGCTTGTTACCAGAAATCTCAAAAAAGTGGACTCGATTCGGACGGAACCCGAAGCTAATGATTTATTTATCAAAATTTTAACTACATCCTCCGGTGCTGAGGCTACATTGAGGCGTATGAATGAGTCGGGGGTTTTTGGACGATTTATTCCTGACTTTGGTCGAGTTGTAGCCCAAATGCAGCATGACATGTATCATGTGTATACAGTGGATGAACATACTATTTTTGCTATTGGTATTCTCCACAATATCGAACAAGGTGGCTTCAATAAGGATATGCCAGTTGCTAGTGAGGTTATTCATAAAATAAGTTCGCGAAAAGCCCTATTTGTAGCATTGTTTTTACATGATATTGCAAAAGGGCGTGGCGGCGATCACTCTCTATTGGGGGCAGAGGTTGCAGAAAATTTATCTCCACGTCTCGGCCTTTCCTCCGAAGAGACGGAAACAGTATCATGGTTGGTGCGCAATCATTTGCTTATGAGCCGTATAGCCTTTCACCGTGATTTAACCGACATAAAAAGCATTAAGGATTTTTCTAATACGGTTCAATCTCTTGAGAGACTTAGGCTACTTTTGTTACTCACTGTCGCTGATATCCGGGCTGTTGGACCCAATGTTTGGAATAATTGGAAAGCTTCTTTGTTGAGGGAGCTGTATTTTTCTACCGAAGCTGAGTTGTCGGGGGGCCATAATGCGACTGGTCGTGAATCTCGAATTGAAGCCGCAAAATCCTCTGTTATGGATGGTTTGAAAGACTGGGATGAAGGCTCCCGTGAAAAATTTTTAGCACTTGGTTATGCTTCATATTGGCTGTCAATCGATACTGGTGCTCATTTAAGGCATGCTAATATAGTTAAGGTTGCAGAAGAAAAGGGTGAAAAAATTGCTTTGGACGTTAGAGTAGACAAAGAAAATGATATTACTGAGATAACAATATTTACCGCAGATCATCCGGGTCTATTCTCTAGAATAGCTGGTGCAATGGCCGTATCCGGAGCCAATATTGTTGAAGCAAAAATTTTTACAATGACCAGCGGCATGGCCCTAGATATATTTTCAATTCAAGATTCCAGAAGACAGGCATTTGAAGAAAAATTATCCATCACCCGTTTGTGTGATCGAATCAAAACCACACTTACAGGTGAGTTTAATGTGTCAGAAATATTGGGAAAAAAATCATTTGTAACGCGACGGTCTAATGTTTTTAAAGTTCCCCCAAGAGTATTGATAAATAATTCCGCCAGCAGCACTCACTCGCTTATTGAGGTAAACGCTCTGGATCGAGCCGGACTGTTGCATCAGGTAACTCGAACATTAACACAACTCGGTTTACAAATTTCTAGTGCTTTAATTACGACATATGGGGAACGGGCCGTGGATGTGTTTTATGTAAAAGATGCCTTTGGTATGCAGGTGACTCACAGTGAAAAGCTTAAACAAATTCGTGAAACTGTTTTAGGAATTATTACCGACGGTGATGAGATGGTGCAAAATAATGATGTTGCGATCTCAAAAAATTAAAAGTCTTTTTCCCACGCCAACCGCGTTTTGCTCCTTTCTAGCGAGCCGCAACTAGGGGCCGCCTATGGTGTTATTACGTTCAATTATCACTGTTGGCAGTTATACTTTCATTAGCCGTATATTTGGTTTTATACGGGATATCCTAATTGCGGCTTTTCTTGGTACTGGTCCGGTAGCTGATGCGTTCTTTGTAGCTTTTAAGATACCAAATTTTTTTCGTCGACTTTTTGCAGAGGGTGCCTTTAGTGCAGCCTTTGTACCCCTTTTCGCTGCCAAATTGACGGATAAAGGAAAGCAGGCCGCTCTGAGATTTGCTAGAGATGCTCTATCGATCATGGTTGTTTTTTTATTTTTATTCGTAACGTTATTACAAATTTTAATGCCATGGTTAATGTATTTCTTCGCGCCTGGTTTCGCCGATGATGCAGCAAGGTTTCCTCTTGCGGTTGAACTGACCCGCATTACATTTCCTTATTTATTATTTATTTCGTTGGTTTCTATACTTGGAGGGGTGTTAAATTCGCTCGGACGCTTTGCGGCTGTGGCTGCTACACCAATTATGTTGAATATCACTCTAATTGGGATGATACTTTTGGCGACCCCCCATTTGCAATCTGCGGCTCATTCTCTTGCTTGGGGAGTTTTTCTGGCAGGAATAGTGCAACTCATCTGGCTGGCGTATATTTGTAAGCGCGAAGGCGTTTTTCTGCATTTGCCTCGCCCCCGATTATCAAAGTCTATTCGCTATCTTTTCAAATTAATGGCACCTGGAGTTTTAGGAGCAGGCGTCTTACAAATTAATCAGCTTGTCGATGTGGTAATAGCATCGCTATTACCCACCGGCGCAATTTCTTTTCTTTATTATGCAGATCGAATTTGTCAATTACCGTTAGGTGTCGTAGGTGTTGCTATTGGAACGGCATTATTACCTGTTTTATCTCGGCAAATACGAAATGGTAACGATGGTGGGGCCTTGAATAGCCTCAATCGCGGAATTGAGTTTGCCCTTCTTTTAACTATCCCTGCGGTGGCAGCATTATTCATTATTTCTCAACCTATTGTCAGTGTGTTATTTGAACGCGGAGCATTTGGGCCTTTTGCGACCCTTGCCACAACTCAAGCCTTAATGGCATATGCCACAGGCCTACCCGCTTTTGTGCTTATAAAAGTTTTAGCACCTAGTTTTTTTGCTCGCCAGGACACAGCAACCCCGGTGAAAATAGCCCTAGTTTGTGTCTTTATTAACCTAGTTTTGAATATTGTATTGATGCAATTTCTCAGCCACGTTGGAATAGCACTGGCTACGTCTATTTCCGCTTGGGTTAACGTTTTCCTCCTCGTTATTTGTTTGCGCGCCCGACGCCAGTTTGCTGTTGATAAAAAACTTAAGAAAAGATTTCTTCGCATTTTGCTTTCTATGTTGGGAATGCTATTTGCATTGTGGAGTATTTCCGAATTTTTTAATCCTCTCGAATTTAATGGACAAGGGGCTCGAGCAGGTATTCTGGCAATACTAATCTTTAGTGGGGTTTTTATTTATTTTTTGTTTGTCATCTTGTTCAAAGCCGTTGAAATGAAAGATATAAAAACATTGTTCAAAAGTAATTCTGCGGATTAAATGGCCAAGCTTGACGTTATGCGCCAATGGAGGGATAACCACACCCCCAAGGGGGGATCAGATTATGGCAAGAGTATTTTCAGGAGTTCAGCCCACCGGTAATTTGCATTTGGGAAATTATCTCGGAGCCATACGGAATTTTGTCAGATTGCAAGAACAAAATGATTGTATTTACTGTGTAGTTGATATGCATGCCATAACAGTTTGGCAAAATCCGAATGAGCTGAAGAAAAATACTAGAGAGGTTGCTGCGGCGTTTTTAGCTTCGGGAATTAACCCAGAAACACAGATAATTTTTAATCAGAGTAGTGTTCCAGAACATGCTGAGATTGCCTGGATTTTTAATTGCATTTCGCGTATTGGGTGGCTTAATAGAATGACCCAATTTAAAGAAAAGGCGGGTAAGAAACGAGAAAATGCGAGTGTGGGGTTATATGTTTACCCAAATTTAATGGCCGCAGACATTTTATTATATAAAGCAACTCACGTTCCAGTAGGCGAAGATCAAAAACAACATCTTGAACTGACACGCGATGTTGCAAAAAAGTTTAATAGCGATTTTGATTTAAATTATTTTCCAATAGTAGAACCTATCATTCTAGAATCGGCAGCTAGGGTAATGAGTTTGCGTGATGGTAAATCTAAAATGAGCAAATCCGATCCATCTGATTATTCTAGATTAAACTTAAATGATAACGCTGATATGATATCTAAAAAGATTCAAAAAGCGCGTACTGACTCGGAACCTGTACCCGATGGGTCATTGGAAGGGGGAACCAATGAGACTAGGCCAGAGGCCTATAACCTAATGGAAATTTATGCTGCCCTCGCCGATAAGTCTTTGATACAAATACAGGAAGAGTTCGGTGGTAAGCAGTTTTCTGAATTTAAAAAATCTTTAATAGATGTAGCAGTGGAGAAACTTAGTCCTATTAGTTCAGAGATGCGCCGTATAAGTGAAGATCCGAACTATATTGATGGAGTACTTTTAAATGGTGCGAAACGTGCTAGTGCTATTGCAAAACCTATTAAAGACGAGATATTTGATATTGTAGGATTCATCAGAAATTGATGCGCTTATAAAAATGGCAGAAAATAGTTTGATTAATAATAGCCTCAGGGCCTACGAGCCTCGTGAGGTATGGCGACGGAAAGTTCGTCGGCGTGGCTATCAACAATTATTGATCATACAGGCTCAATTTAATCTCTATTATTTTTGGGAAAAACGGTGGTTCTTTATAGCTATGGCCTTAGGATTAGTTTTGTATTCCATGCCCCCACCGGAAGGTTTGTCTAGAGAAGGACAAATCGTTTTGACGATGTCAATTGTTGCCATAATTCTTTTTGTTACCGAACCTATTCCGTTACCTACGGTTGCTTTATTAATTATTGTTGGCCAGGTATTTCTCTTGGGCCTTGGGTCGACAACAGTTGCTAAATCTTTGATGACCGACTCTGTTTTGTTTATTATGGGGTCTTTGATGCTGGCCGTTGCTGTTGTTAAACAGAAACTGGATATGCGCATTGCATGGTTAATCGTTCGTATAACCGGTACAAAAACAACGAGGGTATGTTTCGGTATTTCACTTGTTTCAGGTGTTTTGGCCTCCTTTGTTGGCGAGCATACGGTTGCGGCGATGATGCTCCCTGTTGGTATCACACTGATAAGCTTAACGTCTAAGGATCCCAAACAGGTAGCGAGTTTAGCCGCTGTGCTTTTATTTTCAATTTCTTATGGATGTTCCGTTGCTGGGATTGGCACGCCTTCGGGGGGGGCGCGTAATGCGATAATGATTGGTTATTGGAAAGAATTCTTTTTTGATCCTGGCAGTCCGGAAACATATAAATACCTAATCGATTATCTCACTTGGATGTTTTATGCTTATCCAATATTTTTGATTCAATTACCATTTGTAACGCTGATATTACATTGGACATTTAAACCAAGACAAAAAAATTTATCGCGAGCGGTTTCTAAACTTCGTCGGCAGTTATCAGAGCAAGGTCCTATGTCCCCAGCCGACTGGATGGCAATTGTAATATTTGTTTTAATTCTTTTAGGATGGATATTGTTTTCGGGGGAAGTCGGTCTCGGAACCGTCGCAGTTACAGGGGCTGCAATATTTTTGATAGCTGGACTAGTGAAATGGGAAGAAATTAATTCGGGAGTTAACTGGGGCGTAGTTCTTTTGTATGCGGCGGCAATTTCCTTGGGTCTTCAAATGAAAGATACCGGGGCTGCAAAATGGGTAGCAGAGAGTTTTCTGGAATTTCTAGCGCCACTCGGGGCGGAGTCAGGTCTCGGATTATGGGCCTCTATTTCCGTGTTGACTACGATCGTCACTAATACGATGTCAAATGGAGCTGCAGTGGCAGTACTGGGACCAATTGTGCTGAATATGGCCACAGTTGCGGGGGAAAGCCCTATACTTATCGGATTTATTACGGCTGTCTCGTCGGCATTTGCATATCTTACGGTGATAGGAACGCCAGCATGCACTATTGTATATGCCTCCGGCTATCTTAAAACTACGGACTTTTTAAAAGTTGGTTGGCGTATGGTTATTATGTCCACATTATTATTACTTATTGCCTCTTCAATTTACTGGCCATTTTTATTAAGTTGACTCTCCATGTTTCAGAATTGGCCAAAATTACATTCTACCGATACTAATCAATCTGTATTAACAAGACTGAGAGAAGAAAGAAGAAACAGATTTAGAATATTGGTTTGTCTTGATGGCTCTCCAGAATCTATGCGGGGCCTTAAAGTAGCTGCAGAAATCAAGCCATCTGAATATTGTGATATAATACTTCTTTATGTGAGATCTATTGATCAGGGTTTGCGGACCGGAGGCCTTCAAATGAAGATAGCTAGGGAAAACATGCTTGAGTGGGGCTTGGAACTTCCGGGAATAGGATATCTCAAAGAAGGCCTGTCCATGCTGGTAAACGATGAGGAGCTCAAAGCTGACTGGCAGATTAATTCCAGTCATACAGATAGCTGGGGTGATCCAGTGGGCGATAACAAAGTAGAATACAAGAATTCTGACGGAAGATCTATTGTTTTAAAATTAAAAACTGCTCCTGATCCAGCTAGTGGTATATTGGATCAATATGAACTAGGGCCTTATAACCTGATAATTATGGGTGCCCCAAAAACTTGGCGGAGTGAATTTGGAGCTTTTTTTGGTGCACCTGTTGCGCAGAAAGTTGCAACGTTATCTCCTTGTTCAGTTCTTCTTAGCCGAACTAATATAGAACGCGATGAGTCAAATGGAAAAAATCATCTAATTTGTTTCAGCATGAGCAAGCATTCACTCGATGCTATGCAAAGGGATGCTGTCTTAGCTTATAATTGTGGGCATTCCATCTCACTTTATACAGTTATCAATCGAAAAACTGAATTAGCTGACGCGGAGAGATTATTGGATCAAGCAAGAGAGAGCGTATCCAAAATTGGAGTGGAGATAAAAGATGTTGATATAGGGATAGGTGATCCGGTGACCGAAATAATCAAAAAAGGGAGTAGTTATTATTTAATTTCTGTAGCCGCGTCTTCCAAGAAGTGGTATAAGCGATTTTTTACCACCGGCGTAGCATTTAATGTAATGGCTGCGTCTGATACAACGGTTTTAAACATTCGTTAGATTATAAATCAAATGACAATTTTTAAGGACTGGGAAATTGCGCGTAAATTAAGTTTTGAACGCACTGCGTTATTATTCATTGCTATCTGCGTTTTTAGCCTTTACGCGCTCGTTTTATCTCAACCTACTTCTGCCAGTATTAAGTTCGAGCAGCTGACTAAGAAGAACGCAGATCCTACTGATGATTTAAAAAAAATCTTCGCCAAAATTGGTTATCAGTTAGATTCTGTTCGGGCCCATCGCCAAGTACCAAGGATTTTCTTGGCAAGTGTTCCAAAAGACTTTGCTGACCTTAGTAAACCTAGCGAGCGCAAAGCACTTTTTATAATGATGACGTTACCGTTAGTTCTAAATGTAAATGAGAAAATTTTGCTGGATCGAGCAAATTTAAAAAGGCTGGAGTTAAAAAAATCCACTGGCCAACCTTTTACGATAATCGACAGAAACTTACTAAAAAAACTTTCCAATAGATATGGTGCAGTTGGCTTAAATATTAGAGGACTTTTAAAACGTGCTGATATTATTCCCCCTTCATTGGCTTTGGCACAATCTGCTGAAGAAAGTGGTTGGGGAACCTCCCGATTTGCGCATGAAGGAAATGCTCTTTTTGGACAGAGGACTTGGCAAAGCGCAAAGGGCCTCGTACCTAAAAAGCGAGAAGAGGGGAAAAAGTTTAAAATACGGACCTTTGTTGATTTATTGGAGGGTGTTAGGGCGTATGCTTTAAATCTGAATACAAACCCCTTTTATAAAAATTTTCGCGCAATGCGCGCAAAAATGCGCCAATCTGATCAGGGAAAAATAGATAGCGTTAATTTAGCTCAAACCTTGTTGCGATATTCTGAACGTGGTTCTGATTATGTCGCGACAATTCGAAATATAATTCGTGTTAATAATTTTACTATTTTTGATGAGGTGAAGCTCCTAGACAAAGGTGCTAGATCACCACTTACATTACAGAATATAAATTCTGGTCCAGATGCTTAGTTCAAGGATTTTGGGACTAAAAATTGCATTCCTAACCAACGCCAACGACCGTCCTTTTCAGGAAATGTGCAATTAATCCTCGTGCGACCGGGTGGAAATGCCTTATTTCCTCTGACCTCGACTCGCGTTTTTCCCAGAATTTCTATGCGCATTTTATCTTTATGGCTTCCATAACACGCCAATTGAGAAATACGGTTCATTAACTTTCTCTGAAGGGAAAAACCAAATATTGGCGGGTTATTTTGCCATCTAAGATACGGGTCTTCTGGAGTTAAATCGGCTATTCGTAAGGGTAGCGCCCTTATTGCCAAGCGAAGTCTTTTTAGGTCCCCATAAGACTCATTAAATGTAAAGCGAGGCAAATACATAAAATTTGAATATTGATATATTACACCGGAGTGTTGTCCGAATCCCACCGTAAAGCCAGAATCACGGCTTACTTTTTCTACTTCTAGACTGAATTCACCGTAAGGATATGCAATCATTTTAGGAATTTTTCCGAGTTCTTTTTTAAATCTAATGTTTGATTTTTTTAATTCAAAAGCATTTCTATGCATAGAAGCTTCTGGCATGTGTAGATGACTAGCTGTTTGACTTCCAATATTGGCCCCACCTTTTACAAGTTCGCGTAATTGATTCCATGACATGTAGCCAGGAGCTTCTTTATCGAGAGGATCTGTCGCCACAAAGATGGTATATGGAAAATTATTTTCCAACAGCAAAGGCGCTCCTATCTTATAAAAAGATAAGTAAGCATCATCGATACTTATTCCTATAGTTTTAGGAGGCAACGGTTTTCCATTTCGAACCGCAGCAATAATTCTTGGGATTGGAGTTACATTATAATTATTAATTTTTAGCTCTAATAAATGGGCTTTAAACTGCTTAACGGTAATATTGGTAGTGGGATATTTGCTTTCTCCAAACCGATGATACATGAGAATAACAGCAGAATCAGTGGCAAATGCTTTAAAAGGGACAATTACTGAGAGAAGTAGGTTGGCGATTATAAAAATATAAATTCTGCTGTTTCGCGATTTAATTTTCATAGTTTTTTTTCACTTCATATTCTGTATTTATGGTGCCAGTTTTAAACTTTAGAAAACACTTTCTGAAAAATTTAATCCTATTTCATAATACTTCTTGGAATATCTGTATCGCTTATTAAAGCAAACTCTCGTGCATTAAATAGTTGATAATGCCACCATTCATTGCGATAAAAATCCCATCCAGCTAAAGTCATTATCCCAAGCAGAGTCAATCTATTTTGTTGGGCGATTTTGGAGATTTTAGTATTCCCATGGTGCGATTTGGTTGTAAAGTCGTCAAAATCTGTTCCCATTTCAAGGGGGGTCCCATTCAAATCAATCAGGGTAAGATCAATAGCGACACCTCGCGAGTGAGGGGAGCCTTTTTTGGGGTTTGCCAGAAAATTGGAATCGGGCGTGTGATCCCACAAAACCCATTGAGCCTCCGATGGTCGAAAGGCATCGTATATAAGCAGGCGGTATCCAATATTGGCCGCATATTCTATGGCCTTCAAAAGTGCTAGGGATGCATCCTGATGCAAATAACAAATAGCATTTTTATAAACCACCTTTTCGGTGAAATTATCCGTCGTTGCATAGGCAAGAGAAATATCTACATCAAATTTTGGTTTTTTAATTTCAACGAGTTTCATTGGGTGTGGATCTTTCGAAATACTGATAAAATTTAATACTTTTTAAAATTGTACGAAGCAAATTATGAAAATTCTAGGAATAGATTCAGCACTTGGGTTTTGTTCGGCGGCAGTTTTGGATCGGAATAACTCTTCAAAATGTTTCAACCTTGAGTTTGAAGGTCATTCAGAAATGTTAATTCCAATTATACAAAGAGTGATGCAAGAGGCCGAGCTACCATTTCACGCACTCGACTTGATAGCAGTAACAGTGGGGCCAGGCTCATTTACCGGACTAAGAGCGGGTTTGTCTGCAGCAAAGGGTTTAGGTTTAGCTCTAGATATACCTGTACATGGTGTCACAACCCTTGAGGCAGTCGCATTTGGAGCTAAAAGCAATTCTTCAAATAAGGGGTCTCTAAACATTGCAGTGGCCCTTGATACAAAACGTGATGAGATCTACTTTCAGAATTTTAATGCAAATTCTATCGCGAAAGATAAAGCTATAGCCGGTTCTATTAAAGATATTATTGAATTGTTGCCTCTTGGCCCGCTTAGTCTTTGTGGCGACGCAGCTGAGAGGCTTTTTGCGAATGTCCCGGAATCAAGAGTGGAAAATATAAATTGTTTAAATAATATTGGTAAGCCAAATGCAAAATATGTGGCAAAAATTGCAGTAAATCGTTTGGAAAACCCTCTTAGTGCAAGTCCTTTTTATATTAACCCTGCGGCTACAAAGCAGCCTAAAGACAAAAATATCACAAGACCGTGGAAATAACTGATAACATTGAAACACTGCGCGAAGTAGATATTGAAATTGTATCTAAAATACATAAAGCCTGTTTTTTTGACGCTTGGAGCCCGAACGTTATTAGAAAAATTTTAAATACAAATGGTGCTTTTGGTATGGTAGCTCGGCATCGGACTGATAAATCGATTGTCGGATTTGCTATTGCACGAATTGCTGCAGACGAGTGTGAATTGCTATCTCTCGGGGTCGCTTCAGAGAATCGGGCTAACGGGGCTGGCGGAAGTCTACTCAGCGCTGTCATAATTCGTGCAATGGCAGAGAGAGCAAGATGGTTATTTTTAGAGGTTGCGGAAGATAATTATGTTGCGCTGAAATTATATGCTGCCCAAGGTTTAAAAAGGGTGGGTCAACGACTTAACTATTATGAAAATCCCGATGGTTCTAGAACCAACGCGATAACTATGCGCTGTGCTTTGCCCTATTAGAAATAAAGTATTATCTAGTTCTTTTGCATAATAAGGTGGTGTATGAGCAAAGTGCTACATGATCCGTTATCTTCTTCAGGTTGAATGCTTAATACAGTGTGTCCAAGTTCCCTAATGGATGCTGGTACATTTTGAATTGGCTCTTCTCCCGCAAGACGGATTGTGGCAATGGCTCCCGATTGTAATTTATCTATAAACAAACGAGTTTTAACGAAGGTCATCGGGCAGACCTCCTCTGTGATATCAAGAAAATTGTCTTGGTTTTTTTTCATCTTCAAATTTGATTAAAAAAGATCTGTCAACAATATTTTAAAGAATAAATTGGGTAATTGAAACTGGCCAATAGCTTATCTAATATCCTATAAATAAGTTAGTTTTCCATTTTTGATTCAAATTTGCTATATTGTGCACAATAATTTGGAAATAGTTGGCTCAAATGAATACACAAATATCCAGCATCGAAGCGGCATGTATCGAGAAAGGTATGAAAATGACAGAACAGCGTCGTGTAATCGCGCGAGTTCTATCAGATTCCACTGATCATCCCGATGTGGAGGGTGTTTATAAACGTGCCTCGAGTATTGATCCCAAAATTAGTATTGCCACGGTGTATCGAACATTAAGGTTGTTTGATATTGCAAATATTATAGAAAGACTTGATTTCGGGGATGGCCGCGCTCGCTATGAAGTCGCCACAGAGGACTCACATCACCATCATTTAATTGACATGAAAACAGGTGATGTTCTGGAGTTTGAGAACGAAGAGTTAGAAAACATTAAAAAACAAATTGCTCATGACCTAGGATACAAACTAGTTGGAGAAAGATTGGAGCTCTATGGAGTTCAGATTGAATCGAAAACATCAGATCCTAGTAGCGATCAAGAAAATTAAATTTTTATTTAATCGTCTCATTTTTATTAAAAGTACACGTATTTTCTAACTAATTCGATTTACTTAGGGTCAGATGGTTTGTAAGCGTGAGGGACGAACTTTTGGTTGCATTGTCAGTTAATCTTGATTTTCTTAAAACTATCAGTACGCGTAATCTCTCTGTTAGGTCAGCTGTGAAGCCTGAAGAGATTGCAGCTGCCCAATCCTTGCGCTACAGAGTTTTTTATGAGGAAATGGGTGCAACACCCTCAGATAAGATACGAAATCTGCGTTTAGATTTTGATAAATTTGACGCGGTTTGTGATCATTTAATTGTTATTTGTAAAGATCGAACTGATTTACTTTGTGGTGTTGTTGGAACTTATAGAATTCTGCGGGGGCCATTGCCTTGAAATGGGAAGGATTTTATTCCGCCAATGAATTTGATCTTACCGCTTTACTCGATGTAGAAGGCGAGATTATGGAACTAGGGCGGTCTTGCGTTGATCCGGTCCATCGAACAAAATCTACGATGCAGTTGTTATGGCAGGCTATTGCTGCTTATGTTCAACATTACCAAATTAAAGTCTTATTTGGTTGTGCTAGTTTTAATGGGATAGAGCCGGTAAATTTAAAGCTAACATTGTCATATCTTTACCACCATCATTTCGCACCAAGAGAAATAAGGCCCACCGCGATTGCTGTTAGGTTTTTTAAGTTAAATTGGTTACCCGCTGAGGATATCGAGCCCTGCACTGCTTGGAGGGCACTACCGCCTTTAATTAAGGGATATCTTAGGCTTGGTAGGTTTGTCGGTGATGGAGCTGTGGTTGACCCCCAGTTTAATACGACTGATATTTCGATAATTGTTAAAACCAAACTAATAACTGATAAATACTTTCGTCATTATGAGCGTTCTGCAAGCTGGTCAGGTGTTAGATAAAAGGTTGAGTTCGTCCATTAGAGCGGCTTGCCGTCTTTGTCTATATATTTTGTTTACTTTGGCTATTTTGCCTCTGCAAATTTTGGCCGTGTTATTTAGTGCAAAACTCAAAATTTATATTCCTGTTTTTTATCATAAACTTTGTATCCGTATCTTTGGAATTAAACTGCGGGTGCACGGTAAAAATACCGAAGAAACTCCAGTTCTTTATGTTTCTAATCATGTGAGTTATTCGGATATAAGTATATTAGGGTCTCTAATAGAGGCGTCATTTGTTTCTAAGGCAGAAGTATCAAGGTGGCCTCTCTTTGGTCAGTTAGCTAAGCTGAATAGGACAGTTTTTATTCAACGGCGGCGCTCCTTGGCTGCCGATCAAAGGGATCATTTAAGTCGGCGTCTAGCCAATGGTGATAATCTGATTTTATTTCCGGAGGGTACCAGTGCTGACGGCGTGCACGTTTTACCTTTCAAAAGTACACTTTTTTCAGTTGCGTCACAAAATGGACATTGTAAGACTTTATTTGTTCAGCCAGTTTCTATTTCATACACATGTCTCGATGGTATCCCGATCAGCCGTGTTCTTTTACCATATATTGCGTGGTATGGTAAAATGAAGTTAGTCCCCCATCTTTTCACATTTCTCGGGCTAGGCAATGTGACCGTAGATGTCAAATTTCATACTCCAATTCCAAGCTCGCAATTTAAGGACCGAAAAGAAATAGCAGAATATTGTCAAAGTGTAATATCTGCTGGTGCTAATCGCTCTAACTATGGCCGCAGGAAATAGTTTTAGGTTTATTCTCAGGTCTAGGACATACATAGACAAAAAAACTACATTTCTTGACTAATTGCTGCACATTGCTAGTGTCAGCCTGGTTGCGGTGAGAATTAAAAATTTGATTAAGGTTTTGAATAGCCGCACATATTTTCGGATTGTATATTGGCAAAGAAGGTATTTATCAAAAGCTACGGCTGTCAGATGAACGTTTATGACTCTACCCGAATGGAAGATGTCATGAAGCAGGATGGCTATGTCTCCACCGCTAATATTAGTGATGCAGATTTGGTTGTTCTAAATACCTGTCATATTCGTGAAAAGGCTGCAGAAAAGTTATACTCTGAACTTGGTCGTTTGCGGTGTGATAAAACCTCAAAAACCATGATTGCTGTTGCGGGTTGTGTGGCTCAAGCAGAGCAGGAAGAAATTGCTAGGCGGGCACCCTATGTGGATATCATTGTGGGACCGCAAAGTTATCATAGATTACCAAAACTTGTTGCAGATGTAGAGGCCTCTAAAATACTGGGCCACCGAAAACGGTCTATTGATATTGATTTTCCTCTTGAGTCAAAATTCGACTTATTACCGACTGTTCAGGAAAGAGGTGTATCGGCTTTTTTAACAATACAAGAAGGGTGTGACAAATTTTGTTCCTTTTGTGTTGTTCCTTATACTCGTGGTGCGGAATTCTCTCGTCCCGTTGATAGTGTTCTNCAAGAGGCAANGCAATTAATCGAAGATGGTGTGTCCGAGGTTACCTTATTAGGCCAGAACGTTAATGCTTATAGTGGTGATAGCAAAGGTCTAGCGGGGTTAATTAGAAAACTTTCCCGGATCAGAGGACTCGAGAGGNTTAGGTATACGACTTCACATCCTAGAGATATGAACAAAGAATTAATTGCTGCTCATGGCGGGGNCACTCAACTAATGCCTTATTTACATTTGCCAATACAATCAGGTTCAGATGATCTTCTGAAGAAGATGAACCGACAACACACAGCCGAAGATTATTTGAAGGTTATAGAAGCGGTTCGGGATGTTCGACCAGATATAGCTTTATCCTCTGATTTTATAATTGGGCACCCTGGAGAATGTGATAGAGACTTTGAAAAAACTCTCCAATTAATCGAAANTGTTGGTTTTGCTCAAGCTTATTCATTTAAATATAGTCCTAGGCCTGGAACTCCTGCATCGAATATAAGTAAACAGATTCCTGAAGATATAAAGTCTGTGCGCCTTGAAATTCTGCAAAATTTATTAAACAAACAACAGAAGGAATTTAATGTCCGGTTTTTGGGTGAATCAGTACCAGTTCTTTTTGACAGAAAAGGTAAACTACCTGGTCAGATCGCTGGACGCAGCCCNCACATGCAGGCTGTGCATGTCAACTGCAGAGAAGAGGACGTTGATAAATACTTTGGAAGGATTGTAAATGTCCGTATTACTGAGGCTTTTAGTAAGTCTCTTACGGGCACTATCGAACATACAACCGTTTAGATGAAAATTTTATAGGAGATAGTAAAAGCTTGAATACGAATTTTTCGATTAAAAGCCCATTTAATTCCTCGGAGCAAATAGTGGGGGATAAAAATGTTTTGTGGTTTTCTGATAATAGATTGTTACCCTTACTATTTGGTGAACACGATAAGTTCATTGCAAGGATAGAAGAAAGCTTGAAGCTCCGAATTTCGTCAAGGGGTAACAGAATTTCAATTGTTGGTGAAAAATCTGCTGTTGCACTGGCAACCACAACACTTCGCACCTTGTATCATAGACTAGAAAAAAACCTTTCTGTAGATAATGCCGAGGTTGATGCAGCAATTCGATTGGCCAGTGATAAATGGTCCAACGATAAAANGAATTCTATTCTGAAAGAAGACATTTCCATTCGGACTCCTAAAGCGATTCATATGCCAAGATCAGTTGGACAGGTTAAATATATGCATTCTCTTGCTGAAAAACAGATGATCTTTGGAGTTGGTCCTGCTGGAACTGGAAAAACATATCTGGCGGTGGCCATGGCAGTTGCAATGTTGATGGGNGGCGAAGTTGATCGAATAATTCTTTCACGGCCAGCAGTGGAGGCAGGGGAAAGGCTTGGATTTCTCCCTGGCGATCTGAGAGAAAAAATTGACCCATATTTGGCNCCTCTTTTTGATGCACTTCATGATATGCTGCCAGCTAATCAAGTTATGAATCGTTTGGGTTCAGGAGAGATAGAAGTTGCCCCCCTAGCATTTATGCGTGGGCGTACTTTGTCACACTCTTGTGTTATACTAGATGAAGGCCAAAACGCGACAAAAACACAAATGAAAATGTTTCTGACACGAATTGGGGAGGGCTCTAAAATGATTATAACAGGTGATCCCAGCCAGGTAGACCTGCCATCAGGAGTTGCTTCTGGTTTAAATCATGCCGTCCATCTTTTGAGAGATGTGGAGGGGGTAAGTGTTGTTCGTTTTGGGAGTGAAGATGTGGTTAGAAGTAGGCTGGTTACTAATATTGTACGAGCCTATGAAAGTGATGNGGAACAAAAGGCATAAATTTTGNGGGAGAGAGTTAAACAAAATATCATCAGAATCGATGTCAATTAATCTCGAAATAAGGCATAAAAATTGGATCAATTTGGTNGGAGACCCCAAAGATTTGTGCCTTNGTGCTGTAGGTGCAGCCTTTAAATCTGTGGGTGTTAGTGATCAGAATATAGAAATCGGAGTAATTTTAGCTGATAATGAATTTATCCAAATATTAAATCAAAAATGGCTTGGNAAGGATTATNCAACAAATGTATTAGCTTTTCCCAATCAGGAACGCCATGATGACTTAAGTCGATTAAATTTATTGGGTGATATTGTAATAGCGGCTGGNGTGGTAAAACAGGAGGCTAAAGATCAAAAAAAAACTATCTCTGATCATGTGGCCCATATGATTGTACATGGCACTCTTCACCTTCTAGGCTATGACCATATTTCTGAAAAGTCAGCTGTCGAGATGGAGCTTCTTGAGATAAATGCGCTATCAGGGATTAATATAGCTAATCCCTATTTCTCAAATTAATACTTATCATGAAAAATAACGCGAATAAATCTTATTTAAAAAAATTATCGATCCAAGATGATCAGCCTCAGAAGCTTGGTATTCGCGGATGGTTGCGTCGTTTATTCGGCCTAAGAAATGAGGCAGATATCCGCGGAACTATTGAAGAGCTCATCGAGCAAGAGGAAACGGGCGAAATACCAGCCTCCAAAGACGAATTGGTTTTGCTGCGNAATATATTGAATCTCCATGGTTTAACAGTTTATGACATTATGATTCCTCGAGCCGATATTGTTGCTGTCGATCTGGGGACCTCTTTGACGGATCTTGTTCGAATTATGAGTGAGGAGGCCCATTCGCGTATACCCGTCTACCGCGAGACACTTGATGATATCGCTGGTATGGTTCACATCAAGGATTTACTCGCATGTTGGAACAGTGAAAGCCAAGTAATTTTAAGTGATATTGTCCGCTCAGTTTTGTTCGTAGCCCCTTCTATGCCGATTCTGGAACTGCTTCTTCAAATGCGTGTAAGCAGATTACATTTAGCGCTTGTAGTCGACGAATTTGGGGGCATTGACGGTATGGTAACTATTGAAGACCTTGTTGAAGAGATTGTAGGGGAAATCGAGGATGAGCATGATGAAGATTACACACCTCGAATGATAGAACGAGCAGATGGGACATTGGAAGCCGATGCAAGGGTTCCAATAAAAGATTTCGAAGATCGTTTAGGAGAATTTCTCTCTATTGAAGAAAGAGAAGAAGACATTGATACGCTTGGGGGATTGGTTTTCTTTTTGGCAGGACGCGTTCCCTCTCGAGGGGAAATTATTCCGCATGCTTCAGGGTTTGATTTCGAAGTATTAGATGCAGATCCACGGCGCATCCGCCGGATAAGGATTTGCCAACCTATAACTAATAAAAATAATTGAGTAATTTCTCTTCTGAATTTTCAATGAAACAGAAGAATTGGATTTTTGTTTTATCGTTAAAAGTCGGGAAAGCTAGTAGTTGGTGCAGATGCAGTATAGCAATTTCAGCAGGTATTTTGTCCGCCTGTGCTTTGCCACCACTGCATTTAATACCGATGCTTTTTATCTCTTTTCCGTGTTTGATTTGGTTGGTTGATGGGGCATCCAGTTGTCGGCGGGCTTTTCTGGATGGTTGGTGGTTCGGTTTAGGACATTTTCTGGCAGGATTATATTGGATAACTTTCTCCCTAACCATTGATCAAAACTTTTTTTGGTTAATTCCTTTTTCTTTGCTGGGCATTCCGGCAGTAATCGCAATTTATATTGCTTGTGCCACAGCTTTCTTGCGTTTCGCCCGAAAGGGCTTTGTCAGAATTGCATTGTTCGCGGCTAGTTGGGTATTTTTTGAATGGTTGAGGGGTATTCTTTTTACGGGATTTCCTTGGAATGGTATTGGATTGGTGTGGGCCAATTCAGAATCGGCAATCCAAATAGTATCTTATATTGGTTTAATTGGTCTTGGGTTTCTTACAGTTTTTTGGGCTAGTTCACTCGCCGCTTTGGCTTATGAAAAATCATTCTTTTCATTCGCCAAATTTATACCTTTTGTAATTTGCTTAAGTGTTGTTTTAATTCCAGGGTATGTGCGCTTAGCTATTACAGAGAAATCAGGGTTTCATAAAGATATTTATCTGCGGATAGTTCAACCAAATATTCCGCAAAGTATTAAATGGTCCAAATCTCATCGTATGAAACACCTTTCCAGCTTATTAGAATTATCAAGGCGTCCTTCTGCAGCACCTATAATAATTACAGTTTGGCCTGAGACAGCCTCCCCATTTGTTGTTTCTCTAAGCAAAGCCTATAGAAAAGTATTGGGCGGTGTAATGTCAGAAAATGGATTTCTTTTAACTGGCTCCATTCGTCTTAGAACCGATGGTATCCAAAACCTTCAAATTTGGAATAGCCTTCATGCTATTTCGTCTAAAGGGCGAGTCATCATGACCTATGATAAACATCATCTTGTTCCCTTTGGAGAATTTGTACCGTTTAGTGGCTTTTTGAGAAAACACCTAGGGATAAAAAAAATAACAACTGGTCGCACCGATTTTTCTGCGGGGAACGGGCCAAAAAGTTTTATTTTACCAAAAATTCCTTCGTTTAGCCCATCAATATGTTATGAGGTTATTTTTTCGAATAAAGTAGCATACCTTAGAGATCGACCAAAATGGTTTCTAAATATTACAAATGACGCGTGGTTCGGGAATAGTTCTGGTCCTTACCAGCATTTAGCAATGGCCCGAATGCGTGCTGTTGAACAAGGCATTCCGCTTGTAAGGGCAGCAAATACTGGAATTTCGGCCATTGTGGATCCGTTTGGTCACATAATGAAATTCATTCCTTTAGAAAAAAAAGGAGTTATAGATTTTTATTTACCGAAACCAATTGAGGGTGGCACTGTTTATAGCAGGATTGGCGATTGGCCTATCCTTGTATTCATATTTATTATGGGAGTTTATTTGGTTCTAAGGTTTAGATAACAAATCACGAATAAATTATATCGGTTAATTTGATATAATTTGCTTTTTGTAATTGTTCGCAGGGACACTAATTTTTAATTTCTACCTCTTGACTGGAAAGGTATTTTGCCACAAAAACCCTCACTTAACTTGATTTAATTTGGTCTGCCTTTTGCGCCAACATTGATTCATATTTGTTGTGTTGTCCTAAAGCAGATATTTTATTGATCGCATTCAAGCGCTGACAGGAGGGTATTAACTTGCCTAAAGGCCCCTATCTCTTTACGAGCGAATCTGTCTCAGAAGGACATCCCGATAAAGTTTCTGATCGGATTTCAGATACTGTATTAGATACTTATTTAGCTGCTGACCCATTTTCTCGGGTTGCCTGTGAGACCCTTTGCACAACCAATCGAATAGTCTTGGGTGGCGAAGTGCGCGGTCCAAGCTCGATAACAAGCGAAGTTTTGGAAAATGTTATACGCAAAGCGGTTAGAGAAATTGGTTACGAACAAGAAGGTTTTCACTGGAAAAAGGCATTAGTAGAAATTCACTTACATCAGCAATCATCTGATATCGCCCAAGGAGTAGATTCTGGAGGTAATAAAGATGAAGGTGCTGGAGACCAAGGTATTATGTTTGGTTATGCATGTTCAGAGACCGAAGCATTGATGCCGGCACCCATCCAATTTTCACATGCCATATTGAAGTCGTTGGCTGATGCTAGACATGCCGGTGATGCAACTGGGCTTGGTCCGGATTCAAAAAGCCAAGTTACGCTTCAATACGAAAACGGCAAACCTGTAAGAACAACATCGGTAGTAGTTTCCACTCAACATGCTGTTGATCTGTCCACTGACAACGTGCGCGAAATTGTTCGTCCGCATGTTGTGCAAGCATTACCCGAAGGATGGATGTGCGACGATGATGAGTTTTATGTTAATCCAACGGGGCGTTTTGTGGTAGGCGGCCCCGATGGAGATTGTGGGCTGACGGGGCGAAAAATTATCGTGGATACTTACGGCGGCGCTGCCCCCCACGGTGGCGGAGCTTTTTCTGGTAAAGATCCTTCAAAAGTTGATCGCTCTGCGTCATATGCAGCGCGTTATGTGGCCAAAAATGTTGTTGCAGCTGGCCTTGCAGAACGCTGCGTAATTCAACTTTCTTATGCTATAGGGATAGCAAAGCCACTATCAGTTTACGTTGACACATACAACACTAATACAGTTGATGAAGAAAAATTGTCGGCGGTCATTCAGGAACTCGTAGATCTTTCACCTCGAGGTATTAGAGAACATTTGAAATTAAGCCAACCAATTTATGCCCGGACATCGGCGTATGGACATTTTGGTCGCACGCCAGATAAGGAGGGCGGTTTTTCTTGGGAAAAAACCAATTTGGTTGAGGAATTAAGGGGTGCTTTCGGCTGATTGAAAAAAAAGCTCTTTATGGGCGGCGAATGGGTCGTCCCTTGCGGAAAGGCCAAAAGGCACTAATCAATGATTTCTTGCCACCTTTAGAAATATTTTTGCCGAATCAGGAGCCACTACTTTCCCCCATTGAAATTTTTTCCGCGCCCGTCCAAGAGGTCTGGTTAGAAATTGGTTTTGGCGCGGGCGAACATCTTGTTAAACAGGCGTTGAAATACCCCTCAGTAGGCATAATTGGTTGTGAGCCATACATTAATGGTGTGGCCCGATTATTGAAGAGCGTGGCTGAAAAAGAAATAAGTAATATCAGAATTTTTCGTAGCGATGCACGTTTGCTTCTCCAATCTCTTGCTAAAGAAAGCATCTCTCGGGTTTTTATCCTTTTTCCAGATCCTTGGCCCAAAACAAGGCACCATAAGAGGCGTATTATTGGCCCAAATACAATTCCGTTTTTGTATAAAGTCATGTCAACTGAATCTGAATTACGAATAGCAACGGATGTGACAAGCTATAAGGAATGGATTTTAGAGCACATATTGTATTCGGATGCATTTGATTGGTGTGTCAAAAGGCCTAATGATTGGAGGGTTAGGCCCCCGGATTGGCCTGAGACTCGCTACGAGAAAAAGGCAAAAAAGGCGGGAAGACTATGCAGTTACTTTTTGTTCAAACGTCGGGATTAGATACAAACAGCAAAGGGCTTGCAGAGATTGTCTAATTCGCGATATAAAATTCTTAAAGTTAATTCCTAAGGTTTCTTAATTGAGATAATTTTTGGGAGTGGGCCAATGGCCCACTTTTTTTATTTTCCTTTGTTCCCGGGTTAATTGAGTGAAAAAACTAATAGGTAAACCAATTAGTATTGATTATACAAATAAAATTGAGAAAATAGTTTATGCCCCGATCCTAAATATAGGTTACGATGTCGTGCGCATCCAATTTGTGGATAAATCACCAGAAACCTTGCAAATCATGATTGAAAGGCAAGATGGTAGGCAAATATCGGTTGATGATTGTGGCGTTGTGAGCAGGATGGTTTCAACCTTGCTAGATGTTAATGCCCCGTTTTTAGACGACTTTACACTTGAGGTAAGTTCGCCAGGAGTTGATCGACCTCTTATTAAGGTTGCTGACTTTATTCGATTTGAGGGATTTGTGGCAAAGATTGAAACTTTAAGAAAAGTGTCAGGGAAGAAAAATTTCTTGGGTAAAATTTGTAAAATTGTTGATGATAAGATCGAATTTGAATGTAACGGGAGGCTGGTAACACTGGCCTTTGAACAAATTAAAAGTGCATCGCTCGTTATTACAGATGAATTAATTGAGCATTCTCGTCAGCAAACAGGCTTGGGTAGCCGGATGGAGCACTAATATGAATTTAGAAGATGATACATTCATTGGCGCGGGATATGACAGAGGTGAGCTGCTGCAGGTTGCAGAGGCTGTGGCGCGCGATAAGGGGATCGAGTCTGAGGTCGTAGTTGGGGCGATGGAACAGGCAATTCAAAAGGCTGCTAGATCACGTTACGGACAAGAAAATGATGTTCGCGCGGAAATTGATCGGAAAACTGGAGAAATTCAACTAGCTCGCTTTATGGAAGTGGCTGACCCTGTCGAGAATGAGTCGATAGAAATTTCTATTGATGAAGCCAAACGCTTAAACCCGGACGCCCAAGTTGGCGATTTTTTATCAGAGTCTTTGCCCCCAATAGATTTCGGTCGAATTGCGGCGCAGACTGCTAAGCAGGTTATCGTGCAAAAAGTTCGCGAAGCTGAGCGTTCGCGCCAATACAATGAGTATAAGGATCGCGTAGGTGAAATTGTAAATGGTATCATTAAACGGGCGGAGTTTGGTAACGTGACGGTTGATCTAGGTCGCGCAGAAGCAGTGCTTAGACGAGATGAGATTATACCCCGCGAAACTTTTCGTGCTGGCGATCGTGTGCGTGCATATATTTATGATGTGCGCGAGGAAATGCGCGGGCCACAAATCTTTTTGTCCCGTACCCATCCGCAATTTATGGCGGGTCTCTTTAAACAGGAGGTGCCAGAAATTTATGATGGTATTATAGAAATAAATTCTGTCGCGCGCGATCCGGGGAGCCGTGCTAAAATCTCTGTAATATCCAATGATTCTAGTATTGATCCGGTAGGTGCGTGCGTGGGGATGCGCGGTAGCAGGGTTCAGGCAGTGGTGGGTGAACTCCAAGGTGAGAAAATTGATATCATTCAGTTTTCAACTGATCATGCCACCTTTATTGTTAACGGCTTGGCGCCAGCAGAAGTAGAAAAGGTAGTTCTAGATGAAGAGGCAAACCGAATAGAAGTTGTTGTTCCCGACGATCAATTAAGTTTGGCAATTGGCCGCCGGGGGCAAAATGTACGGTTGGCTTCACAACTGACAGGTTGGGACATTGTAATATTAACAGAGGAAGAAGAATCTGAGAGGCGTCAAGAAGAATTCCGGGCCCGCTCTAAAATGTTTATCGATTATCTCGAAGTTGATGAGGTGTTGGCTCACCTACTTGTAACGGAGGGATTTACATCTGTAGAGGAAGTAGCATTTGTGCCCGTTGAAGATCTACTCGCAATAGAGGGTTTTGATGAGGAACTATCCGAAGAGCTGCGTAATAGGGCGCATATATATCTGGCCGAGAAAGAGGAACAATATGCAAAAAACATTACCGAACTAGGAATTGAGCAGGATCTTATAAATATTGAAGGGCTCACAAGTGCAATGATCGTTTCCCTTGGTGAAGCCGGCATTAAAACGCGAGATGATCTAGCTGATCTTGCCAGTGACGAACTATGTTCTAGAGAGGATGGGTTGCTTCGCGAATATCAATTATCCGAGGATGATGCCAATCGAATTATTATGGAGGCCCGAGCACACTGGTTTGATGATGAGGCATCAGAGGGGGAAAAAAAAGAATCTGACCCTTCTGAGGCAGTTCCTTAGGTTATCCAGATGAAGGTTTACGACTCATGTGTAATAGGCATAGAGATAACAACCCCAGAAGTGCTTTATATGAGAACAGACGCTCTCGTGAGAGGCGCTGCTTTGTAAGTCGAAAATGCCACCCTACTTGTGACCTTGTTCGATTCGTAATAGGGCCAGACAAAAGTATTGTACCCGATCTCGCTGAGCGATTGCCTGGCAGAGGGTTTTGGTTGTTGGCATCTCGTGAAGTGGTAAATACAGCCTGCTCTAAAAAACTTTTTTCTAAAGCAACGGGTTGTGCTGTGACGGTAATGGATAACTTGGCAGATAATATTGAGTCGCAATTATCTCAACGTTGTCTTGATTGGTTAGGAATGGCCCGTCGTTCCGGCGACGCGGTTGCAGGTTATGAGAAAGTTAAGTCTTTTATAAGAGGGAATGTAGATCCTATTATTTTGTGTGCAAGTGATGTGGCCGACGGGAGCCAAAGTAAATTAATAGCGAAAACACGGGAAGCTTCTGTTATAAATATATTTTCAAGTTCTGAGTTAGGGAAAATATTTGGACGGCAAAAGACGATGTTTGCGGCTGTAAGGCAGAGGAGCTTGGCATCACGTATGATGATAGAAACACGCCGGTTAGAAGGTTTCCGGAATGCGGGGACAGCATAAGGGTTTAAAAAAATGAGTGAAAAAAATGAAGACAAAAAGGGTGTATTAAAAGCACGCCCGGGCCGACTTGAACTAAAAAAAACCGTTAATGCAGGTCAAGTGCGCCAAAGTTTTTCACATGGCCGCACTAAATCAGTTGCAGTGGAGGTCCGCAGAAAGCGAACCTTTACTCAAGGTGCTAGCGGTACAATGGAGGAATTAAAAAAACAGGCTCCAGAAAAGTCGGCGGTAACCTCTGAAATTTCGCCAAAAGTAAAGGGTCGCTCTCCCGAAAAAACCGATAATGAAGAGACGCGAAGCCCCGTAGTTTTAAGAACTTTGACTGAGAAAGAGGCTGCTACTCGCGCTAGAGCACTGGAGGGTGCTCGTGGGGATGAAAGCGGTGCTAATGAAATAATAGAGCGGACCTTGGAGGGTGCTGAAGCACGCAGGGCTGCTGCGAAGGCGGATGCTGAAGCAAAGGAGGCAGAAGCGGCAGCTAAAAAGGATGAGGAACAAAGGCGTTTAAAAGAAGAACAGCGGCGGGCAGAAGAAGAGGAGGTAGCTATACGGGCTGCGGAGCAGGCTGAAAAACTCAAGGAACGTATTTCATCCCGAAAGGTGGAGGTAGACACTGCAGAGGTAGAATCTGAAACGATCGAAAAGGGAGGGCGTACAAAAAAGAATGTTGAGCGGGTGACTGAGAAGCGTCCTGCAGCCCGACGAAATGAACCAAGGCGGCGGGCTGGAAAGTTGACCGTCGCACAAGCACTGAATGATGATGAAAGAGTACGAAGTTTAGCTTCTGTGCGGCGTGCCCGTGAACGCGAACGTCGCAATCTCAAACCAAAGCAACAGGAAAATGTTAAGGTAGTTCGTGAAGTTGTTGTACCTGAAACAATAACTGTACAAGAGCTTTCTAATCGTATGGCGGAGCGTGGGGTCGAGGTTATCCGGTGTTTGATGAAGTTAGGGGTCATGGCAACTCCACAACAAGCAAAGGCAGTAGAAAGGCTCATTAAGAAAGGTGTAGCAAATACCTCAGAGGTAGCTGAATACTT
>PATI01000017.1 GCA_002712335.1 Rhodospirillaceae bacterium
GGCCCAGTTGTGGTGCAGGTTTTGGAAGGAGATAATGCCGTAACTACTAACCGGACTATTATGGGTGCTACCAATCCGGCTAATGCTGATGAAGGCACTATCAGAAAAGACTTTGGCGAGTCGATAGAAGCTAACTCTGTTCATGGTTCTGATTCAACGGAGAATGCAGCAATTGAAATAAGTTTTTTCTTCAGTCAAACAGAGTTAGTGGGCTAAATTTTAAAGCAGGAAAAGTGCCATTAGCGCCACTACTAAAAGTACAAAGGTGGTACCAATAAACATAAATAGAGAAAAACCTTTCCAACCTTCTTTTGCATTTTCTGAAACAGTTTCTGTAATGTCTGTCATCTTAACTCCGAGAATTATATATATTTAAAGTTCAATAGCAAAATTAGAAACAAAAAAGAAATCCTAAAGGGCTCTTGGAAGTTATTCAATGGGGTTTAGGAAGAAAACTCCGGGTGCCTTGGAGTTTGGAGTTGAAACTTTTTCATTAATGATGGTTACTCTATTTTCTGCAATTAAACTCAGGGCCAGTGGATAGCAGCGATGTTCAGCGAGTAAAACACGGTTTTCAAGGCTTTCTGCATCATCATCAGTTAGGATAGGGACTGCAGCTTGAATAATAATTGGACCGGTGTCCATTTCTTCCCTAACAAAATGAACAGTGCATCCCGTAAACTTGACTCCCTCTTTTAGGGCGCGCTCATGGGTTTTTAAACCTTTAAAGGACGGAAGGAGGGAGGGGTGAATATTAATAATTTTATTATGCCATCGTTTTACGAACGCATCAGTCAGAATTCTCATAAAGCCGGCAAGGCATATAAACTCAATACCAAAACTGTCGAGAGTTTCAGTTAAGGCACTCTCGAAAGAATCTCTATTTGAAAATGAATTGTGTTCTATTACTTTGGACACAATTCCAGCTTCGGCAGCTCTTTCTATACCCGCGGCACCCATAACATTTGAAATAACTAGGCTAATTTGGGCTCCAGCGTTTTCGGACTGACAATAATCAATGAGCGCTTGTAAATTTGAACCCCTACCAGAAATTAGAACGGCCGTTTTTAGTTTTGCCATGCTTCTTCCCAATTATTTATCTCAACCTGTGGTTGTCGTTCCAATTTCTTAACTGTACCAATTTCATATACAACTTCACCATTTTGACAAAAAACTTCTTTTACTGAATTAGAGTGTTTGGGATCAACGATAGCTATCATTCCGATGCCACAATTAAATGTTCTAGCCATCTCCTCTTTAGATATATTTCCCTCTGTAGCAAGCCATTTAAAAATATCGTCTATGGGCCAACTACCACCTTCAAGCTGAACGCCTAAACCATTAGGTAAAATTCTGGGAATATTTTCAATCAAACCACCACCAGTTATGTGCGCCAATCCTCTTAGATATCCCGATCCATGTGCCGCCAAACATGATTTAACGTAAATACGGGTTGGTGTAAGTAAAATGGAGCCAAGAGGCTTATCAGAGAATGGACTTTGGCTATCATAATTTAGACCTTTATCATCAATAATTTTTCGAACCAACGAAAACCCATTCGAATGGATACCACTAGATAATAGGCCTAGTACCCTATCATTTTCTGTAATTGTTTGACCTGTAAGAATATTTTGGCGACTAACAGCACCCACAGAAAACCCCGCTAAGTCATAATCATCACCTTGATATAGTCCGGGCATTTCAGCAGTTTCTCCGCCTATAAGAGCACATCTTGCTTGTCTACAACCCTCCGCAATCCCACTAATTATTTCTTCTGCTCGGTTAGAAATAAGTTTTGCGGTAGCCAAATAATCTAAGAAAAATAATGGTTCCGCTCCTTGTACGATCAAATCATTAACGCACATTGCGACTAGATCAATACCAACGCTATAGTGGTCATCCAAGGACGTTGCAATTTTTAGCTTTGTACCCACGCCGTCGGTTGCAGCAACTAAAATAGGGTCTTTCATTTTTAAAGGTGCAAGGTCAAAAATACCCCCGAAACCACCAACNTCAACGTTAGCCCCNGGGCGTGCTGTAGATTTGATATGTTTTTTTATGGAATTGACAAATGCTGTTCCAGCATCAATATCAACTCCTGCTTCTTTATAGCTGCGACTTTTAATAGGTTTCTCACATAGTTAGAACAGGATATTAAATGGTCTATTACCTACCATGGTTTGTAGAGAAGATACCTGATAACAGCCGGTTTGCAACTTTCACATTTGAAAGAATCTTAACTGTAGTTTTTATAGCTTCTCTCCTAGCGTTCCCTTTGCAGGTTTTAGCTGAGCCACAAGCAGCTTATATTATAAATAATATTAGTGTTGATGAAACCTCTAAATCAGCAGCAATAGCCCAGAAAATAGCGTTGAAGAAAGGTCAAGAACTAGCGTATTCAAGGTTAATAAATCGAATTGTACCCGTTGCAGGACAATCAAAGATTCCAATTTTACATTATTCTGAGTTGGTTCAACTGGTGTCGGGCATTGATTTTATCGAACAAAAGTCATCACCCATAAGGTATTTGGCAAAAATAAATGTTATATTTAATCAAAGCGCCGTAAGGGATTACTTGCGGAATGCCAACATTCGGTTTGCGGAAACAAAAAGCAAGCCTTTGCTTGTTTTACCGGTTCTTAAAGNAAACGCGACATTGCAGCTTTGGGATGCTAGCAACACTTGGATAAAAGTTTGGAGGGAACTCCCCTCTAGTGATGGGCTGATAAATCTTGTGATTCCAGTCGGCGATACAAAAGACATTNTGTCTATTAGCNCTGAACANGCAATAGANGGCAATAGAAAAAGAATTCAAGACATAGCGCGGCGTTATGGAACCTCTGAAGTTCTTCTAACGGTTATGGAACTAAAATCTGAAAAAGGGAAAAAAATGGTCGAAGTNATTAGTAGCCGTATTGGTCTGCAGGGTNAAGGCCANACTTTGGTNCAAGGTTCTGAAAATAATAAAGAATCTTCATTATCGGAAATCCTTTTTGATACTGCAAAAAACTTGAGAATTGAATTAGAGGAATCNTGGAAATTAGCTAATATATTAAATTTTAATGATCAACGGCAATTATTGGCAGAAATAAAAATAAAGGATCTCGATAGCCTCATATTTCTCAAAAAAGAACTCGAAATGGTTTCTCTAGTCCAAAAGACAGAAGTAGTAAGTTTGTCTATACAAGAGGCATTAGTCAGGATTAAATTTTTTGGTTCTCCAGAACAACTGAAGTTGGCTTTGGCACAAAAGGATATCTTATTGAACCAAGGGTCAGTCTATTGGAATTTACAAAAGGCATATAATAATGAGTGATTATAACAAATTTAAACTATGGACCGTCACAAAATTCTCAAGGTTATCTCCATGTATANAAGCTGAACAAAAATGAGTCTTCCAAACCTTATTTCCATAGCCCGCCTTATGGCGGTTCCGGTAATGATTTATCTAATTCTTAATGGATTTTATTTAGGCGCGTTCTGGCTATTCGTAATCGCAGGTATTTCAGATGCGGTTGATGGCTATATCGCTAAGAAAATGGGGCAGATCACCGTCCTTGGAAGTTATCTTGATCCTATAGCTGACAAGGCTCTACTCGTGAGTGTTTATGTGACCTTGGGCCATGTTAATTTACTGCCCAATTGGTTAGTAATTATGGTAGTATTTCGTGACCTTATTATTGTTGGTGGGGTGGTTTTGCTTCATATTTCAACCAACGCAGTCAAAATGAAGCCTCTAATCATTAGTAAAATAAACACAGCTGCTCAAATTATTTTAGTAACAATTCTACTAGCTAACTTGGCCGTTCCTCAAATTTTATGGCCACATTTAGTAATTATTTTAATTTATGTTGTTTCCGGGACAACATTAGCCTCAGGGGGTGCATATATCGTTAGCTGGGGAAAAAGTGCAGAACATGATGAAGGAGCTGTAAATAAATGAGTCTGAACGGCCAAAATAAAGGGTACTGGTTCATAGCATTTCTATTCTTGATAGGTTTGCTGTGGTTATTAGGAGATGTATTGTTTCCATTCGTGGCTGGGATGGCACTCGCGTATTTGTTTGACCCATTATTAGACAAACTTGAACAATGGAAGATACCGAGGTGGATAGGGGCTGCAACTCTTACCTTATTTTCTGTGCTCGCAGTGTTCTCCTCCATACTCTTGATTATGCCACTATTGCACACCCAATTTCTCGAATTCGGTGTTCGCATTCCAAGTTACTTAAGCTCTATCCAAACGAAAGTTTTAACGCTTGTAACAACCTTTCAGCCCCATTTTTCAGAAACTGATATCAGTACTATAAAGAAAAGCCTAACTGGTGTGATAAATTCAGATGTTATGGGTTGGTTAGGTAACTTATTTTCGAGCATTTGGGATGGAGGGGTTGCGCTACTCAATATCTTATCTTTGTTATTCATCACGCCAGTTGTTATGTTCTATTTACTCCGAGATTGGGATCGTATTTTAGAGATTTTAGATGGCTGGATACCTCGAAAACATTTGCCAATTATTAGGCAACAATTTTCGGAAATTAATTCTGTTCTATCCGCCTTTGTAAGGGGACAAATTTCTGTTTGTATTCTGTTAGGTTTTTTCTATGGTGCTGGATTGAGTATTATGGGACTAGAATTTGGTTTTATTATTGGTCTAGTTACCGGTCTCGTGTCTTTTGTTCCATATTTCGGAATGCTGGTTGGGTTTGTAGCTGGTATCGGAGTTGCCATCGCTCAATTCGGGGAATGGGGCCCCATACTTATCATTGCGCTTATTTTCTTTGCCGGACAATTTCTGGAAAGTAATTTTATTACCCCTAAATTAGTTGGAGACAAAATCGGACTCCACCCGGTCTGGATAATTTTTGCTCTGCTGGCAGGGGGAACATTATTTGGTTTTACCGGTATCCTGTTAGCAATACCTGCGGCTGCTATAATTGGCGTGGCAGGACGATTTGGTATTCTTAAATATAAGGCAAGCCTTTCATATTCTGATTTAGATAAATAAATACTTTTCTTGATGATTGATAGACGGCAATTAATTCTAAATTTACATCACCGGCCGGCTTTTGGACGGGAAGACTTCTTTGTATCAAGCTGTAATGAAGAGGCTATTGCCTATATCGATCTCTGGCCTGACTGGCCTGCTCCACTTACATGGCTATGTGGACCACCTGGTTCTGGTAAAAGCCACTTGGCAGCGGTTTGGCAGGAAAAATCAGGTGCTTGTCATATCAAACAGTCAACAGTTGGTGAAAATATAAAAAAAGTTTCCCCGGATTTTTGTATTTTTACTTTAGATTTATCTGAAGGAATTGAAAACGAAATTTTGCTTCTAAATTTCTATAATGTGGTTGCTGAGTATAGAGGCTCAATATTAGTGACGGCTTTCAGTCCTCCGGCGAGGTCGAAATTTTCGTTACCGGATCTCGGTTCTAGACTTAAGTCTTCGCCCGTAATCAACTTAAAACGTGCGGATGATGGCCTGCTGGAAGCGGTATTAATCAAATTATTCACAGACCGTCAGCTTAAAGTGCAAGCGGAAGTTATTCCATATCTAGTTCGTCGCATGGATAGGAGTATCGCCGCGGCACAAGAAATTGTTAGCCTTATTGACGATGTAGCATTAGCAGAAAAAAAAATGATTACTGTACCATTAGTGAGGTCCATCATAAAAAATTCTGATTTTGGTACGTGACTTCATTAATGTTAAATATTGATAATTTTATATTTATCATTTTTCATTGTTACGGCGATCTTACCGTGTTTCAAAGCTAAAGCGTCCTCGCCAAATATTTCGCGGCGCCAACCGTTTAGTGCACGAATTTTAGCCCCGTCATTTCGTGCTAATTCGTCAATTTCATCCGAATTAGCGATGAGTTTTTGGGCCACTGAATGTTCTTCGCACTTCAATTTCAATAAAACCTTTAATAAGTCGGAGGTCGGCCGAGATTTGCCCTTATTTTTTTGTGTCTTTAGAACTTTGGG
This sequence comes from Rhodospirillaceae bacterium, assembly GCA_002712335.1. The sequence continues at coordinate 5,988 of PATI01000017.1, forward strand.
ACAATCATCGATTGGAACAGCTATTCCATCCGAAATTGCAGCGAGAATTTTGTCAGCGGTGCTACCATTTTTTTGTTGATCATTTAGTCCGCGTACCACGCCAAGTTCGTTGAGACTGCGAGGTTTTTGTATTGCTAGGGATAAAACCACATCATCACGAGCAATTCTATTGCGTGGCACATTGCGAGATTGTGCTTCATTTTCTCTCCATGCAGCAACCTCCCGAATGATACCTAGTAGCCTTGGAGTAGGGTTTTTAATTTTTAAACGTTTCCAAGCCTCACGAACATCAAAGGTGTATAAAGTTGGGTCGAGAAGAGCATTAACCTCCTCTTTTATCCAGCTTTTACGATTATTATTATCTACCATTTGGGAGAGTTTTTGATAAATAATTCGAAGGTGAGTAACATCGGCTAGAGCATATTCTAATTGTTTTTTAGATAAAGGACGTTTTTGCCATTCGGTAAAACGCATAGATTTATCAATTTTCTTTTTGATCAGTTGACTAACGAGAGTTTCATAACCGACTGAGTCACCAAATCCGCATACCATCGCAGAAATTTGAGTATCTATCACTGGGAACGGTAGCTCGCCCATAAGGCGATAAAAAATTTCAAAATCTTGCCGGGCTGCATGAAATACCTTTAATAAATCTGGTTTTCTCATCAGCGCTAAAACGGGTGTTAAGTCTAAACCTTCAGCTAATACGTCTATTGCGGCCTCTTGATCGGGGCCGCCAATCTGAATCAAACATAATCTTGGCCAGTAGGTTTTATCTCTTAAAAACTCTGTATCCACAGTAATAAAGTCTGTCTTACTTAGGCTATTACAAAAAGACGTTAAAACTTCATTTTTGACAATAAGAGTCATTACTTAGCTATACACAATTTTCTGAGAACAGGAAAGAAAATGCTAATTTAAGTCCTAGCCCCTTGACAAGATAAGCCGTTATGTGGCCATTCCGTTCGTAATTCATGTTTTAATTTTGTCCTCGCGGGAAATATAATGCATCAATATAGGACACACAGCTGTGACGCCCTGAGAATTACCGACGCCGGGAATATCGCAAGACTTTCGGGGTGGGTTCACCGTAAGCGTGATCACGGTAATTTATTATTTATAGACTTAAGAGATAATTTTGGAATTACCCAATGTGTAGTTGATAGTTCAAATTCAGAATTTCAAAAGATTGATGATCTACGATTAGAGTCTGTAGTATGTGTTACTGGTAAAATTTTAAGGCGAAGTGATGAAACAATTAACCCGACCCTATCAACTGGAGAGATAGAGTTAATCATCAGTGATGCCGAAGTGTTAGCAGAAGCTGACCCGCTTCCACTTCAAGTAAATTCTGATATGGATTATGGGGAGGAAACTCGCCTGCGATATCGGTTTTTAGATCTTAGGCGTGACCGATTACACCAAAATATTCGACTTAGATCTGAAGTAGTCTCGAGCATAAGAAGGCGGATGACAGAACAAGGTTTTACTGAGTTTCAGACACCTATTTTGACCTCGACTTCTCCAGAGGGTGCACGCGATTTTCTTGTTCCAAGTAGGATTCATCCGGGAAATTTTTATGCGTTACCCCAAGCGCCGCAGCAATTCAAACAATTAATTATGGTCGCCGGATTTGATCGTTATTTCCAGATAGCCCCTTGCTTTCGAGATGAAGATGCTAGAGCTGACAGGTCACCTGGTGAGTTCTATCAACTCGATGTCGAAATGTCATTTGTAACACAAGATGATGTTTTTGATGCATTAGAGCCGGTTTTGCATGGAATTTTTGAAGAATTTGGATAAGGGAAGTTGGTAACACCTATACCGTTTCCAAGAATTCCGTTCGCAGATTCCATGTTAAAATACGGTAATGACAAGCCTGATCTCCGTAATCCGATTATTATGACTGATGTTACAAATTTATGGAGTGGTACTGACTTCAAGATTTTTTCTTCTGCCATAGAGAAGGGGGCGGTTGTAAGGGCAATACCGGCACCTGGCGCCGATAAAATGCCCCGCAGTTTTTTTGATAAGCTTAATGATTGGGCGCGAGAAGAAGGGGCCGGAGGCCTTGGGTATATTATTTTTAACGATGGGGAAGGAAAGGGACCAATCTCTAAATTTCTCGATACTGAAAGAATGGAACAATTAAAAAAGTTAACAGGGATTGCCAATGACGGAGCTGTGTTTTTTGTTTGTGATATTGAAGCGGAAGCTTGCCGTTTTGGCGGTTTAGCAAGGGACCGAATTGGTGCAGAACTAAATTTAATTCAAGAGGATCGATTTGAATTTTGCTGGATCGTTGATTATCCCATGTATGAGCGTGATGAGCGCACCGGAAGGCTCATATTCAGTCATAATCCATTTTCAATGCCGCAAGGTGGCTTGGAAGCGCTAGAAAAAGACGATCCCTTAAAAATAAAAGCATATCAATACGATATCGTTTGTAATGGTGTAGAGTTATCAAGTGGAGCTATTAGAAATCATTTGCCGGCAATTATGTATAAAGCTTTTTCTCTGGCCGGATATAACAAGGAAGAGGTGGAACTTCGGTTTTCTGGAATGTTAAATGCTTTGAAATTTGGTGCACCTCCCCATGGGGGATCCGCTCCCGGAATCGATAGGATCGTAATGTTGTTAGCCGGAGAACAAAATATAAGAGAAGTTACTATGTTTCCTATGACACAGCAGGCCCAAGATTTGATGATGGGTGCGCCAGCGCCGGTCGATGCCGAAAGGTTGGAAGAATTACACATTCGGATTTCAATGCCGCCAACGAAAGAAACTTAAAAATTTTTTCAGATTGGTTTTAGTTAAGTCTTTACCAAACTAACGCTAGGCTCAATGTAATTTTCACGACCTCTCCTTTTAGGAGCCGGTTCCTTTACTCTAAAAATAGTAAAGAAATATTTCATAATTTGGTTTCATTAAGAATGCAAAGGTAGAGCCTTTATTTTATTTTTGCTTCTTTAAATATTACGTGTTTCCGTACGATGGGATCGTATTTACGCATTTCAACCTTATCAGTTAAGGTTCTGGGGTTTTTACGAGTAATATAATAAAACCCCGTATCAGCGCTGCTAACAAGTTTTATCTGCATAGAATTTGCTTTAGCCATAGCTAAAGGCTCCATTAAAAATAAATTGAAGGCTGCAACATAATAGACGGATATTCAATGTCAAGGTTTTCGCTACAGGTTGGTCCACTCTTTTCCGAATTTGAGATTATGATACTGAGTATCGACAAGTATTATTTATTAATAATTCCTTTTACCAAACAGGCCTAATTATCCCCATTAAATTAGCACTTACCTTACTACGAATAATTAATTTTTTAGTGTTAAAATTTTTTTTCTTTTTGTTTCACCTCAAACACAAGGCCACCGGTTGCAAGATTTACCTCTTTGAGACGGACGTTTATATAATCTCCAAGTTGAAATTTTGTATTTGTTCTTTCGTTGAAAAGACATCGGCGGACCTCATCAAACTGATGATAGCCAACCTCAAGAGTTGAAACAGGAATAAAACCACAAGCGCCAACTTCATTTATCTCTACGAAGAGTCCAAACCGTTCAACGCCCGTTACATATCCAGAAAATGTGTTGCCTTCCTGATTCCATAAATATAAAGCAGCCATTCTATCGAATAATTCTCGCTCAGCGGCCATAGCACGACGTTCCGTCATTGAAATATGACTACCATATTCAATAAAGGTTTCTAGGTTATCATTTTCAGGCTCTCTATTCGGCGTATTTAAGCTATTAATTAACGCTCGGTGGACTAAAAGATCCGAGTAACGACGAATTGGTGAAGTGAAATGTGCATATCGGCGGAGTGCTAGGCCAAAGTGACCAATATTTTTTGGGCTGTAAACCGCGCGGGACTGGCAACGTAAAATTGCATCTTGAATACCCAGTGCATCTTTTCGATCTTTGGTTTTTTCTATTAATTGGGAAAAATGAAGGGGCCGGACTGATTGTCCGTCTCCAAACTTTATTCCCAATAGCTTTAGATACTTTCTCAGGTCTCTTACACTGATGGTATCTGGGCGCTCGTGTGTTCTATACATGCAAAGCGCATTATTACTTTCCAATGTTTCTGCGGCACATTGATTGGCTAAAATCATAAATTCTTCTATGAGTCGATGGCTATCGAGCCTAACTCTTTTTTCTATACCTACAATTGATCCCTCTTGAGACAAAGAAAAATGATACTCTTGTTTGTCTAAGTCTATTGCACCGCGTTTTTTCTTGTGATTATCCAAAGAAAAAAAGGTTCCATAAAGATTGTCAATTAGATTAAATGAAATATTTGAGTCTATTTCTTTCTTTTGATTGTAACTATCCTGGACTTCCGAATAGGTAAGCCGGGCTGCAGACCGCATTATACAACGAGAGAATTTATGTCGTTTCTTGTTTCCCGCATCATCAATCCAAATATCGACGGCGAGGCAGGGTCTGTCTTCATTGGGAAGAAGAGAACACCAGCCGTTTGAGAGCTTTTCGGGTAACATCGGAATGACAGTGTTCGGAAAATAAACGGAGTTTCCTCTATTTCGTGCTGCCTGATCAAGGGGATCGTTTTGTCGAACGTAATGCGAGACATCGGCAATAGCGACTATTATGTGCCAACCATCATTATTCTTTGTTCTTTCAGCCCAAACAGCATCATCGAAGTCACGTGCGTTTTTGTCGTCTATAGTGACCAATGGAATATGTCTTATATCAGCACGATTTTTAGGCGGAACAGCCTTGCTATTTTGGGCCTGAAGGAATGCTGGTTCAGTAAATTGTTGGGGAATTCCGTGTTTGCTAATTATTGATGCTGTAATAGCGTTCACAGTTTTGCTATTGCCAAAAATTTTTATTATTCGAGCTCGAGGCAGGCCGAATTCCCGGCCGGAAATTGTCTCACATTCAACGAGCTCCCCGTCAACGGCCCCGTTTGTTTCCTTAGTATTAATTATAAATTTTGTTTTTAACCGTCGATCAGAGGGGGTTACCAAACCACAGTCAGGCTGACTATGAAAAAGTCCAATTAGATTTATGGGGTCCTTTTGCAGACGTTTTATAATGCGCGCTTCATATCCATATTTCTTGGCTTTCAATTTAACTAAAAGCTTGTCTCCAATACCAGGGGCTGGTTTGATAACAGGTTTACTATTTAGAAATATTTTTTCTTTTGATTTTTCAAAATGTTTGTCCGATAACTTAAGAATAGCCTCGCCATCGTCATCAAGCCCTTTAACTTCTACTACAGAAACTGAGGGAAGATAATCGTTAGAGACATAACGCCTATTTCGACCGCGTTGAATTTTTCCTTCTTTGACAAGATCTTCCAACATTCCGACGAGCATTCTTCTGTTTGAAGTGCTTAGCCTAAAATATCGAACAAAATCACGCTTTCCCAGTGGTCTTGAATTGTGGTTAATAAATTCTAAAATTTTCTTCTCTGTCGGAAGACTGGAACGGTTTGGGGGTTTTTGCACGTTTGACTTGCGTTGATTTACTTCTTGACCTTAACGGTCTTTCTACGAGGGGATTTTTTTGACTTTTTTCCTTTTGCGGCGCGCTCTGAAAGCAATTCGACAGCTTTATCCAAAGTAATGGACTCCTCTGTCTCTGATTTAGGAATGGAGGCGTTGATACTGTTATGTTTCACGTATGGTCCGTAGCGACCTTTAAAAACCTTTACGGGCTTTCCGTCCTGAGGATGGTTGCCTAAGTCTCTGATAGCAGCAGTGGTACCCCGTTGTTTTGGCGGTTTTTCCTTAATAATTGCTACTGCGCGATTTAAACCTAGTGCTAATATATCTTCATCATTACTCAGGGAAGTGTACACTGACCCCATTTTTAAATAGGGCCCAAAACGCCCTACACCCGCTTGAATCAACTCCGCGGTTTCGGGGTGAGGCCCGATATCCCTTGGAAGGGCAAGAAGCGAGAGAGCTAATTCAAGCGTAATTTCTAATGGTGAGTAATTCTTGAGTAGTGTGGCTCTTTTAGGTTTTGTTTTTCCTTCTGCTTCTCCCAACTGAACGTAGAATCCGAATGGACCTTTACGAAGCGTGACCCCTTTTTCGGTCTCTGGATCAATTCCTAATTCCTTAGGAAGTGACAAAGCAGCAATCTCGTCATCTTCTGCTGTAGCAACCGACAGTGGCCTTGTATATTTACAGTCAGGATAGTTACTGCAACCTATAAAGGGACCACTTTTTCCGAGCTTTAGTCCTAGGCGTCCACCCTTACACGAAGGGCATACACGTGTATCTGAACCATCATCGCGGGCCGGAAAAAAATGCGGTCCTAAATCGGCATCCAAAGTATCGATTACGTCGGAAATCTTTAAATTTTCAGTTCCTTTGATCGCCTCTTGGAAAGCGTTCCAAAAATCACGAAGTACTTGCGTCCAGTTTGTATCGCCTCTCGCGACTAAATCCAGCCTGTCTTCTAATTCAGCTGTAAAATTGTATTCTACATACCGCTCAAAATATCCGGAGAGAAATGCAGTAACTACTCGGCCCCTGTTTTCCGGTTCAAATCGTTTATTTACAAGTCGGACATAGTTTCTATCCTGTAATACAGAAATGATTGATGCGTAGGTGGATGGGCGTCCAATTCCTAATTCTTCCATTTTTTTAACAAGACTCGCCTCCGTAAAGCGNGGGGGNGGCTTGGTAAAATGTTGCTCTTTATCAACAGAATTGGTTTGTAATTGTTCGCCCTCGGTCACTCTCGGAAGAATCTTAGATTCCGNACTTTCATCTTCAGTTGGATCATCGCGATCCTCTTGATATAAGGTGAGAAATCCATCAAATACTATAACGGAACCTGTCGAGCGCATAACTGTTTTTCGGTCGATGGTTGATGTGTCAATAGTCACCTGTTCAAGAGCAGCTTTTTGCATGGAGCTGGCAACGGCACGTTTCCAAATCAGTTCGTAAAGTCGTTGCCCGTCTTTGTCTAGGTATTCCCCTAAATTCTTGGGTGATCTCGAGAAGTCGGTCGGACGAATTGCTTCGTGGGCTTCTTGTGCATTTTTTGAACGATTGCGGAAAATATTTGGTGTATCTGGAACATATTCATCACCAAATTGTTTTCTTATTAGATTACGGCTGGAGGTAATTGCTTCTTGTGCCATCTGATTGCTATCGGTTCGCATGTATGTAATCAGGCCCAAAGTCTCCCNGCCAATATCAATTCCCTCATAAAGCTTTTGAGCAACCCTCATTGTTCTAACCGCCCCAAATCCTAGCTTTCGCGATGCCTCCTGTTGCATAGTAGANGTAGTAAAAGGCGGTTGCGGATTACGGAAAACAGATTTTCTTTCTATCGAAATCACACGGAACTCGCCAGATTCTACGGATTCAACCGCTTTTTTTGCCGAATTTTCATTGGAGATGGAGAAACGATTAAGCTTTTCCCCATCAAGGTGGGTAAGGTGAGAAGATAAAATACCTCCTTGTCGAGTTGTAAACGTTGCTTTGACCGACCAGTATTCCTGTGGAATAAATTTCTCGATTTCATTCTCGCGCTCGCTAATCAGCCTTAGGGCAACTGACTGGACCCTNCCGGCTGATCGGCTCCCAGGCAATTTNCGCCAAAGTACAGGCGAAAGGGTGAAGCCAACCAAATAATCGAGCGCTCGTCGTGCGAGGTAGGCTTCAATAAGTCCTCGATCAAGAGATCGTGGATTATCTATTGCATGACTAACAGCATCTTTTGTTATTTCATGAAAAACAACGCGTTGAACATTGATTCCGTCGAGCGCGTTACGCTTTTCTAATTCTTCTTGAACATGCCATGAAATTGCTTCGCCTTCCCTGTCCGGATCGGTAGCCAGGTATAAATGATTTGCTTCTCGCATTGCTTCAACAATGGCNTTAAGATGTTTTTCTGACCCTTCTCCTACTTGCCATAACATATCAAAGTTTTTATCAGGGTTTACTGAACCATCTTTTGGGGGTAAGTCGCGGACATGACCATAGCTAGCCAGCACTTTATAATTATTACCCAGGTATTTGTTGATTGTCTTGGCCTTAGCAGGCGACTCTACTACAACAACATCCATATCGATTCATATTCTCATAAAACAAATTATAGTAAAAAAGCGAGTTTACTTAAATCTTAGAACACAATCAGGTTGTATTTAAGCGCAGATTGTTACTCTTAAGTATTATCAATGAATGACAATTGGCACTCGTGAGCCTGTTCGTCAACACCTGTTATACTTGTTTGGAACATTTTTATAATTTTAATTTGAGCCTTATGAAGGAGGTTAGCCTGTCACTGTTGGCTCTATAATTAATGCTATCGAACTATTTGTATTTTTTCTTAAATTTTTTTATTTGTACTCACATTGGCACCGATTTTAGACTCTTTCCCCATCAAAAGGCGGCGAATATTAGAGTGATGTTTTATCCATATAAGGGCAGAAATCAAAATAAATAGTTCTGTAAATTGCGGGGAAGAGAGCCACCAGGCTGCTAAGGGAGCTGCAATAGCTGCCAATAAAGCGGCAAGTGAAGAATATCTAAAAAGAAGAGCTGCCATAACCCATACCCCGATAGCTATAAGGCCAGAGGNCCACGATAAGCTAAGAATTATACCAATGGCAGTCGCGACACCTTTTCCGCCTTTAAATTTGAGCCAAAAAGGAAAAAGGTGTCCCATAAAAGCTCCTGTGGCGGCCAGAACAGCGATATCTGGGCCGAACATTTTACCTAAAAGTGTTGCAAACACACCCTTGAGGATGTCGGCTAAAAGAGTAGCTGCTGCTATACCCTTTTTTCCAGTTCGAAGCACATTAGTAGCTCCAATATTCCCAGAGCCAATATCACGGATATCGCCTGCTCCAGACAACTTGGTAAATATCAATCCAAATGGGATAGCGCCGATTGAGTAACCGCCAATAAAAGCGGTCAATAAATATGGCCATGCGAAATTCCAACTGATTGGGTCTATCACTTATAATTCCTCAATTTTTTATCAATCCCGCAATAATTATACCAAATCTTTCTAAAGACAGAAAAGAAATACGGCAATATTTCACTTTAATGAGGAAATTCGCTTTTTTGAGACAAATCTAAAATAAAAACTACACATTTTACAATGTCTGGACTATTATCAAAGATAGAAGTTAGAGTCAGTTTTTAAAAAGGCTCAAAAAATAGAAACAAACCATAGTTGCAATGATTATGGTTGTTGGGGGGGATAAAAATGAGTTTTGATCCGAGTAGTCGGGAGATGACTAATATTTCTGCTGTCGCTGGTGANGTTACTTTATTCAGAGCTGTAATCGCCCGCGCATTCCATGATGCGTTAAATNGCAGGGGAATTAACAATGATAATGTGGACGTGGAAGCACGAGAGGCAAGGGTTCTTAGAGAAGAAGCAAGAGAATGGTTGCTGACTGATAGCCTAGATTTTCGCAGGATCTGTCAGTGGGCATTGTTAGAACCCGAGGCAGTCAGAGATTCTGCAGTGAGAGCGATTGAGGCATGTGATGCGGGCACTACCCAGGTTGCTGCCTAACCAAAAGAACTCTGTTAAAAAATGATCTAAGTGGAGGAGCCGGTTAAATAATTATCCTCTAATGTGCGCTTCTCCATAGAAAATTTACTATCTACTGTCGTGTAGTCTTTATAGCCGAGGCGGGCTATTATCCTCATCTTAAGCGTGTCTACTAACCCTTCCTTTGTGATGTATTTATCGTCTATATGCACTCCAATAACTCTCCCAAAAACAACATGATGAACGGCTTCCGGTGCATTTCCGGGTAGGGTAACGGTTTGATGATATATACATTCGAAATGAGCGGGGGATTCTGCAACNCGGGGAGGAGAAACATTAACCGAAGGTANGGGAGTCAGACCAACCTCTGCCAATTCATCAATGTCGGCATCTTCAATCCAACTAGTATCATTCATCTTATCTTTTGTATTGTATGTTGATATATTAAATACAAATTCGCCGGTTTCTTCAGCATTTGTTACGGAGTCTTTTTTACTTCCGTCAGATCTTGACCCTCCAGAGAACATAACGAACGCCGGGTTGTAAGATAAACCATTGAAATAGCTATAGGGTGCTAAATTGCCAACGCCATTTCGACTGATAGTACTGATCCAACCAATAGGGCGGGGTACCGTTAGCGATTTTATCGGGTTGTATGGAAGTCCATGATCGTTTTTGTCAGCATCATAATACATGCAATTAGCCCATATTTAATTTCTATCATAAAAATATTATGGGTATAAAATATTTTTGAAGGGACGGAAACTACTGATTAACGAAGGGTGTAATATAGAATAACACAATTGGCAGGGTTAGAGCGGCAATAATAGTCTGTGCCGATAAAATTGCAGCCATTAATGGCGCGTCTCCGCCCATTTGACGAGCTAGGATATACGAAGCGGGCGAAGCAGGCGCTCCTCCAAACAGCACTATAATTGCCATTGGTAGTCCGAAAATTCCAAATTGTATGCAGAGTGCTATAGAAATGGCAGGCATAAAACAGAGCTTGAGGATNACCGCGGTTCCTATTGCAAGGAGGCGAGGTCGGTCCAAGGTGACAACGAGCCCGGCTCCAATACACAAAAGTGCGATAGGTAATGTGCCTTGGTCAAGAATTGATAAGAATGTAATCGACCATGTGGGAATTTGAAGTGCCAGTGCATTAATTATCCAACCTACAGCGCAGCTAATAATGATTGGATTTTGTATTATTTGTAATGGAACACGGGACCAGTCAGGCTTTTCAGAGCAAGCAAAAGCGGTAATTAATGGGGTAAGGGTAGTGTTGATAAAGGGCATCATTACCGCGAGAAAGTAGGCACATAATGCTACACTTTCAGGACCATAAAGGGCATCTCCTATTGCAAAACAGATATAGGCGTTTATACGGGTGGCACCTTGGAGAACAGATGTGTATGCGGGGTTATCAATTCGCAATAATGGTTTAATANAGAGTGCCAGCATTATCATGGTTGTTCCAAGTAACAAGATTACCAGCGTCATTGNTCCGATGGGGATATTTGTCAGGTCTGCCTGAATTATACTGCGGATAATTAATGCTGGCAGAAGAATGTAGTAGGTTAGTTTTTCAGCAGGTGTCCAAAACCCTTCCCCTATAAGACCAGATCTTTTTAAAAAATTGCCCAGAATTATCAGAAGAAAGATAGGCAGAATATTAGTAGCTATATCAAACATATGGAGGTGATGTGTGCTGCATTTTTAATTATCTTGCATGTTAACTGCAAATTATATGTACAAAATTTATCAATAACCTGCGTCAATGTTTACTAATTGTAGCAGCTGCTCTTTTGCGCGAAGCCGACGAATATTTTCTTTTATTTGAGGGATTATGTCCGTTGGCCGAGTTTTTCGTGCTGTATGCGGCATTAACGTAATTTTTGGATGCCTCCAAAATGGGTGATTGGATGGTAGTGGTTCTTGCCGAAATACGTCAAGTGTTGCTCCAGTGAGATGGCCAGCGTCTAAAGTTTCGATGAGGTCCTTATCAACTATATGTTGTCCTCGGCCAATATTAATTATGCTGGAGCCGCGGGGCAGCATTTTTAACTTGTCCTTGTTTAAAATGTTTTTTGTGTGTTTTGTTAGAGGTAAAATGTTTACCAGAATATCAACGCTGTGGAGAAAAGATTCTAATTGTAGACCGCCAAAAAAATTTTGAATATTTGGACGCCTATTTGGGGTCCTTGTCCAACTAGAAACCTCAAAACCAACTGTTTTGACTAGGTCAGCACAGGCGCCGGCTATTAGGCCCATCCCCATGAAACCAATTCGNCTCTCGCTCGCTTGCAATACATCGGGTTTTTCCCAAATCAATTGGCGTTGATTTTCGATAAAGAACGGCATCTGCCGGTGGTGTCGTAACACGTGGAGCAAAACATATTCGGCAATCATAGGGTCACCCACTGGCGAGCTGGATCTAACGATTGGTATGTTATAAGGAAGGTCTGGGTCTGTTAGAAGGTCTTCTACTCCTGCCTGTAGAGCAATAATTAACTTTAAATTAGTTAGGGGTTTCAGTGTGCCGGGTGCTTTATTAGAAAATAAAGCGACTTCAATCAATTTCGGGTCATATTCATCAGTATCAAGGTAAATAATTTCCTTTGGTAGGGCAGATCGAAGTGGTTTTACCCAGCGTTCAGCTGGTCCAATACAACTAGCTAATAAAATCGTCATCGAAGTTTTTACCTATATTCTATGAAAATGATTGAAAATCACTCCCAACTATCTGGATGTTTTATATTAGGCGGGTTATCATGATTTTTGATAAAATCAAGAGCACCCTGCAGAATATAGGAGGCGGCGAGCTTATCAACATTCTTAGCTCGTTTATTTCTCGAAATGTCAGCTTCGATCATGGTTTTTGTTACAGCAACGGTCGATAAGCGTTCATCCCAGAAGGCCATCTCCATATCGAAATGCGCCTCTAGGTTGCGGGCAAATTGCCGGACCGATTGACAGCGAGGGCCTTCGGTCCCATCCATATTAACAGGTAAGCCGATAACTAAGGCTGCTACCTCGTGCTCAACACATATATCAAGAATTTGGACAGCTACCTGTGAAAANTTTTTTAGAACGAGTGTTCGCATTGGTGTCGCTACTGTCCTCGATAAATCTGACAGAGCTAAACCCACAGTTTTTTCGCCGATGTCTAAACCCAATAGCCGCCTGTTAGGAGTTAATAATTCCACAAAGTCTATAAGCTTGCGAACCGTCATGACGAATGCTACCTTCCGCGCGCTTTAAAAAGTAAGAATTTAATAGGTGATTATTAAATTCCACCGGGTCATCTTAGTATAAATGAAACCCTTTAACCATAAGTTTTGAACTGGATACGCCATGTCAGTCGATAAATCTACTGTGTCTCGCATAGCAAAACTAGCTCGGATTAAGATTCCTGAGGAAGACCTTGATGTGCTCGCGGGTGAACTATCTAAAATTATTGGATGGGTTGAACAACTCAATGAAGTAAAAACCGAAGGCGTGGATCCAATGGCATCTGCAGCGGAAGATATTGTATTACGTCAGCGGGAGGACTTGGTAAATGACGGGAATTGNAAGGATGAGATTTTAGAAAATGCNACTAAAACTGATAANNGTTACTTTGTTGTGCCAAAGGTGATTGAATGATGTCTAGCTTGGCTGATCTCACTTTGTCAGAAGCGCAAGAGGGTTTAACCAAAGGAGATTTCTCGTCAAAAGAGCTGACTGAGTCCTGCCTTCTGGCTATGGAAAACTTTCGTTCGCTAAATGCATTTATTACAGAAACCCCGGACAGGGCAATGGCTGATGCAGAAACGTCAGACCAACGTCGAGCTAAGGGGCAAGTTGGTGCCTTGGAAGGGTTACCCATAGCCATCAAAGACCTTTTTTGTACAAAAGGTGTTGCAAGTACCGCGTCTTCACGAATTCTTAAAGAGTTTGTCCCCACTTACGAGTCAACAGTCACAGAAAATTTGATGTCAGCGGGTATGGTCATGCTTGGAAAAACCAATCTGGATGAATTTGCGATGGGTTCGTCTAATGAAACTAGCTACTTCGGACCGGCAGTTAACCCGTGGAGGCGCATTTCAGATAATAGGCCGCTGGTTCCGGGCGGCTCTTCGGGTGGCTCTGCAGCTGCGGTGAGCGCACGAATGTGCCTTGCTGCGACAGGTACCGACACGGGAGGTTCAATCCGTCAGCCTGCCGCATTTTGTGGCGTCGTTGGCATGAAGCCAACCTATGGACGTTGTTCCAGGTGGGGTATTGTTGCCTTTGCTTCTTCACTGGATCAGGCTGGCCCTATGACTAGGACTGTCCGAGACGCAGCAATTCTTCTGCAATCAATGGCTGGGTTAGATCTTAAAGATACAACCTCTTCCGCAGTTCCTATACCCGATTTTCAAGCATTGATTGGTCAGGATTTAGAAGGGTTGAGAATAGGCATTCCCGAGGAGTATCGAATTNACGGCACCGATCAAGAAATACTAGACCTATGGGATAAAGGTTTTAAGTGGCTTGAAGATGCAGGTGCTGAAATCATAGAAGTAAGCCTCCCTCATACAAAATATGCACTCCCCGCATATTATATTATTGCGCCGGCAGAAGCTTCCTCTAACTTGGCTCGCTATGATGGTATGCGCTACGGATTACGGGNAGAGGGAAGTACGCTGGACGAGGTGTATGAGAATACTCGTGCTGCCGGGTTTGGACCAGAGGTGCGTCGCCGTGTGCTCATGGGCACATATGTTCTATCTGCGGGGTATTANGATGCATACTATATTAAGGCCCAGAAAGTTAGAAAGTTGATCGCAGACGAGTTTTCNGAGGTTTTCAAAAAAGTTGATGCTATTTTAACGCCAACCGTTCCCAGTGCTGCATTTGCCCATCAAGAGAAGACTGACGATTTACTGGGAATGTACCTTAATGACGTTATGACGGTACCTGCAAGTCTTGCTGGGTTACCGGGTATTTCTGTCCCGGCCAGCATTTCTACTGACGGTCTACCACTAGGACTGCAAATTATTACTAAAGCCTTTGATGAGGAAACTCTGTTTCGAGTTGCCGAAGTTCTGGAACAGAGTGCGGGTTTTGACTGTAGACCGGATTTAAAGGTGTAGACGGGTTATGCGTTATCATTTTTGGTATGTCTTGATTCATATTGGGCTTGGTGTGGTCGGATATCAATATTTCACGTTTACGAATTTAGGAGGTATTTACGCTTTTGGGGTGGCANTGTTGGTACAGGCCTACGCGGTCTTTGAAATTCATAGAGATGCAAGGCCTAAATTCGAAGCTACGCTCAGAGGGGCTGAGAGTTTTAAAGCCGCAGAGCAGTTAAAGGTGGATTATCGGAAGCGTTTACTCCGGGTATGGTTCATGCGTTCCTGCATGTATGCGTTGCTGACACTGATCTCCACTATGGCAGTACGGGGAGGGGCTTAATTTGACTGATATAGAAAATTTGGTTCAAGGCCAGCAAGGTGCCTGGGAAGTAATCATAGGCCTGGAANTTCACGCACAAGTGATCGCTAATTCTAAACTTTTTTCAGGGGCGGCTACAGCGTTTGGAGCCGAAGCGAATGAACAAGTTTCCTTAGTCGACGCAGCAATGCCGGGGATGCTTCCTGTAATAAATAAAAGGGCGATCGAACAAGCGGTAAAAACGGGATTGGGAATCAAGGCAGAAATAAACAAGGTTTCTGTGTTTGACCGGAAAAANTATTTTTATCCGGACTTACCTCAGGGATATCAAATTTCGCAGTTTAGTGACCCGATAGTGGGCAAAGGTAAAATAGTTATTGATCTAGAAAACGGTAACAGACGCACAGTTGGTATCACGAGAATTCACCTAGAGCAGGATGCCGGAAAAAGTATCCATGATATGGACTCAGAAAACACCTATGTCGATTTAAATCGGTCCGGGATTCCTCTAATGGAAATAGTCTCAGAGCCTGACTTAAGGTCGGCGGCGGAGGCTGCTGCCTATATCACAAAGTTACGCGCGATTCTCAGATATTTAGGCACCTGTGATGGGAATATGGAGGAGGGTAGTCTTCGATGTGATGCCAATGTTTCGGTAAGAAAGCCCGGCGAGGAGTTAGGCACTCGTTGTGAAATTAAGAATGTGAATTCTATCCGTTATGTATCTCAAGCCATTGAGTATGAAGCACGTCGCCAAATTGAACTAATTGAAAATGGCGGTTTGGTTAAACAAGAGACTAGGTTATTTGATGCTAATAAAGGTATAACCCGTTCAATGCGGTCTAAGGAGGAGTCTCACGATTATCGTTATTTTCCAGACCCGGATTTGCTTCCCGTACATTTATCTGAAGAATTTATTGAAGAAATTCGTTCCGGTTTACCGGAGTTGCCCGATGAGAAGAGGCAGAGGTTTATCAATGATTTAGGACTGTCTAGCTACGATGCTGATGTACTGATAGCGGAGCGGGGTATAGCTGAATACTTCGAGGAAGCTGCTAAAGGGAGAGATGCCAAGGCGGTTTCTAGCTGGATCACGGGTGATCTATTTGGACAGTTAAATAAAGAAGGAGTCGAAATAAAGAATTGTCCAATTTCGGCTTTCCAATTGGGATCTTTGGTAGAATTAATTTCAGATGGAACGATTTCTGCTCGAACCGGTCGGGAAGTATTTTTTGAAATGTGGTCTAGTGGCAAAGACCCGAGGGTTGTCGTCGAAGAAAAGGGTTTGAAACAGGTATCAGATACCGGTGCGCTTGAAATTATAATAGATCAAGTGATTGCCGANGGAACAAACCAAGTTGGGCAATATAAATCAGGCAATGAGAAAATATTAGGCTGGTTTGTAGGGCAGGTTATGAAGAAAACCGATGGACAGGCTAACCCGAAAATAGTTAACGAACTTTTGCGACAAAAGCTTAAGTAATAGCCCTATTTTAATTTTTTATTTGTCATTTTTTTAATTTGTCTAAAATTCTGCGGGTTACCCGGCCAGTAAATTTCGCTGGATTCTCTAGGGGCTTGGTTTCTGCGGCAATATTTTTTATGTCCTCTCGTGTTTCGTCTACTCGAGGTTTTGCTTTAGACAATGCAGCGTCGATGCGTGGTTTAATTTCCTTTTCTAATGTTTCACTGGCCTTTTGACGAAAGCGTTCATCATTCATAGCGCGGCGCGCGGCGTGGAATAGTAAGTTTCGTATTAAAGGCATAAACTTAATCTTTTTAAATTATGATTGGTATTTCAAATTTATGTAATTCTATATAAATGAAAACATAGTTCCAACAGATTCGGGATTATTTTTGATATTTACCCAGAGTATGTCATGACCGATTGTGTTTGGGAGTAAACAGTTCGGTAAAGGTTCGATTTTATGCCGTTATTTCTAGCCCACCTTCCTTGGCATCCAGGAGAAT
The DNA here is from genome assembly GCA_002712335.1 of Rhodospirillaceae bacterium. The sequence goes on from PATI01000017.1 coordinate 22,894, forward strand.
AATGGCTAACCGGCATGTCTTTTCAGCTCGATTCCACCAAGCGTGATTTGTTCCTTGTTGTATCATTATGTCACCTTGCTTTATATGAGTTTCTACCCCGTCATCTAACTCCATATCTATTTCACCATCCATTACAATGATGATATCTAGGGTATCGGTGCGGTGCATGCGTCCTGGCATTCCCGGGGGATAATCATTTATGGTAAAACGTGACCCATTACGTGGAGGTTGGGTTCCCAATGCCCGGTCTCCATAGTCTTCATCCGACCAGACTTCAGCAGGACATTCATCGGTGGACCAAATCAGAGTTGCAACCATTCCCCTTCCAGACCATTTATGATTCGTAGCAGTCCCTTGCCAGAAAACAGGTGTTTTCTCATTTATAGATTTTTGTGTGACTAAACGTTTTATTGCTGGATTGGGTGGGTTTCCAGTGCCCCCATGTGGCTTCATTCTTGGAGGTGATACTTCACCTATTCCTGGTTCCCGTTTGGCATCTATCATCACCATTACAAGGCGACAGGGCTTTGAGCCTTGATTGACCCAAGCATGGGAAGTTGCCTGCTGAACCATCAGTTCTCCAGCTTTTAAATTGATAGTGGAACTGGCATCGATCTTAACGTCAATCTGTCCTGACAGGCATATAATGTAATCGAGTGTATCTGTAAGATTAATGGCAGCGTCATTCCCGGGAAGGATATCTATACAGTATATTAGGGTTCCTCTACCAGAAGGCTGATGCCCTATTCGTCTTGCTCCGAAATCGGTGTCAGACCAAATTTCAATAGGCATTTCATCTGATGACCAAACTAGGGTTTTGTTAACCATTTCTTCCCAATTGTGATTGCTAGCCAAGTCGTCAATCTTTACCACCGAGCGTTTATNATGGTCGTGCCCGGTTATCACACGTCGGACAGGTGGGGTAGGAGGCGGTTTAACTGACATCTATATTCCCTGCATTGGTTAATATTCATTTTCTGTTATAGTTATTTAAATTTAGATCNAACAGAGACTTGGAAAGGCTCCTATAATGAAAATGGTGGTTAAACCATTGTCAAAATCCCTTGGTGTCGAAGTTTCCGGGGTGGACCTTGCTTCGATAGACGATAGCACTTTCATAGAATTGCGTGATATTTTCCATCAGAATTTAATCGCNGTAGTGAAAGAACAAAATCTGACGCCTGCTCAACAAACCGCCTTTTCAAAGAGATTTGGAGAAATTCAATATCACATTTCTCCCGAATACCTAATGGATGATCAGCCTGAAGTAATGATATTGTCCAATGAGAAAAAGGAGGGCAGATATATTGGCTTACCCGATGGCGGGAGTGAGTGGCATTCTGACCACTCTTATGTAGAGAAACCAACAGGATATACTATCCTTCATGCTATCAAGGTACCAAAAGATGGTGGAGATACAGAGTGGACAAATATGGTCCGTGCATATGAAACACTCTCAATTGATATGAAGGGGCGTCTCGAGGGCCTGACTGGTGTTCANAGTTTCAACCGGCTTAAGAACCAGAGGTTAACTGTGCCCGTACGTCATATGAATGATCCCGAATATTATAAGAGGTCTCCGCCTGATGCTTTCCACCCTATTGTCCGCACTCACCCTTATACAAGTCAAAAAGCGTTATATATTTCACCCCGTTTTACGATTGGTATCAAGGAACTCGATGATGATATAGCACAGCCCCTGTTAGATGAATTATTTGACCATATTAAAAATCGTAGCCTTGTTTACCGTCATCGTTGGTCTCGGGGTGATCTCTTAATGTGGGATAACAGGACAACCATTCATTTAGCACTCCTTGGAGTGCCAGAGGGACAATCGCGTCGAATGCATCGGACTACGGTTCTTGGCGAACTGCCTTATTAGCCTGCTTTTATCGATAGACTTTTTAAATATTTTTAATGTCTTATTAATTGTTAAAAACCCAACTTTCTTGGGTGTATAAAAATAGGTTTATTTTTAACATCTGTACTTGTTCTGACACGATCCCATAACTATTGTGCACCCGTAAATTTGGCCCGACGAAAGTAGGTTGGGTTTATAGCTTGTGAACAATTTCCCATTGGAGAAAATATGTATTTAGTGATTAAAAAGTTACTTCCTCTTGCCGCTGTTGCTGCCATAGGCATGGGCATTACCCCGTTGATAGCGGCTGATGCGTCTCATTTTAAAGATAAGACAATGAAAATTGTAATCCCATATGGTCCGGGTGGAACTTATGATAAATATGGTTTTGCATTTTCCCGTGTTATCGGGAAGCATATACCCGGCAACCCAACCGTTATACTTCAGCATATGCCTGGAGCCGGTGGAGCCAAAGCAATGGCCTACGCCTATAACGTGATGGCGAAAAATGGTCTCAATATGATTGTTCCATTAGACAATACTGTTGTTAATAAACTTATGCGGCCTAAAAAAATGAAGTATGAGGCTGAAAAGTTTAACTATTTAGGCTCTAGTAATCAGACCAATATCATTCTTGTTACTCGCACTGACAAGGGAGTTAACTCAATAATGGATATGAAGAAAGTAGCGCTAATTGGTGCTACGAGTGGTAAATATTCCAGTGGGTATTTAACTCCTAAATTAGCCATGGGGCTTTTGAATTTGAAGGGTAAAATGGTAACCGGTTACAAGGGCTCCTCTCGTTCTATTTTTGCAGTAGAGAAAGGCGAAGCAGATATGGCTGCGTTTAATTGGCTTGCCTGGGCTTCTAAAGTGCCTCATTGGTTTAAAGGTAAAAGGCCCTTTGCTAGAGCTATAGTTCAAGTCGGATTTTTTAAAGACCCTGACTTGCCAGACGTACCCATGCTCACTGACCTTGTTCCGGAAAGTCAAAAGCCGGTAGTAAACTTTATCGCGTCCGCGGGCCCACTCGGGCGTGGCCTTGCCATGCCTCCAGGGGTCAAGCCTTCAATTATTAAGACAATGCGTAAGTCCTATTCGGCAATGAATAAGGATAAAGCATTCGCTGCAAGGCTTAAAAAAGCTAAGCTCCGTTTAATTCCAAGTGAAGGGGAAACCATTCAAAAGATTGTGGAGAAAGTTCTAAGAGAAACTTCCCCGGCTGTTATAAAAAAAGCTAGAGAAATTATTTTCGGAAAAAGTTAATTTTATTGCATAAGTTACTGGAAAGGCCGCGCAGAAGGGCGGCCTTTTTTATTTTAAAACCGCTACAATAGAGACTGAACGGCCCTTTTCCCTCAAAAGTTTTTGTGCGTGGATATTATCCCTTGTGGTTT
>PATI01000018.1 GCA_002712335.1 Rhodospirillaceae bacterium
TACAGCGAAAAAAACTGGAAAAGCATTTCAGAAATTTAGATAATGCGATCGGCCTATGCGGGGATGTATCCATAGACCTCGATTGTATTAATGCTGTAAAAGCTGCGGTTGAAAATTTTGGGGGCTTGGACGGCCTTATTCATTGTGGTGCCGTTCATTCTAGTGCGCGTTGGGATGAACTTGAACCCGATGATATGAATAGAATTCTTGAAATAAACGTTACCGGTTCTTTCCTTATTGCCCGTGCATGTGCAAATCATATGAAAAATAATAAAAGTGGCTCAATAGTTCTCACCACTTCAGCCTCTGTACTTTTCGGCGTCACGGGAGGAAATGGTCAAGGTGGACCTGCGTATGTAAGCTCAAAAGGGGCTGTAATTGGTCTAATGAGATCAATGGCACGTGCTCTCGGTCCAGACGGAATAAGAGTAAATGCGGTTAGCCCCGGTATCACTGACACCCCGATGGTTGCCAGTTACACAAAAGAACAAAAGACTGCTATGAGAGAGCGTTTTCCGCTAAGAAGATTTGCTAAACCCAAGGAAATAGCAGAAGGAGCAATTTTCCTTATTTCCGACAAAGCTAGTTTCATGACCGGCGAAAACATGCACATAAATGGAGGGTCTAATTTTGGTGGATAGGCCAACACCTGCTATGCATAAATATATGATTAACCGTGTCCAGTTTCACCTAACCACCGGAAATAGGGATCTTGCATATTTTTGAGCTCTTTAATTTCATCTTCACTAAACCACTTAGAGAAATCCATTTCATCAACCGGATACTTAGAACGCTCATAAACTTGAACACCAAGTGGCGCCGTAGCATCAATACCCATTCCACCATCAGAAACTGAGATATTTCCTATCTTTAATTCTGATGGCTGAAATGCCTGGCCGCGACCATATTCGTTATAAACAATATAATCTTTTTGCGCTGATGCACGCGACTGTATAGCCCACATGACGTCCTCGGGCTGCCATGGATCAATATCCTCATCTACAACGACCACTAATCGCATCCCACGATAAAGGCCCATTATTGCGGTTAACAGGTTACGCTGCATACCTTCATCTGACCTTCGACGTTTGTTGACCTGAATAACAAGGCCGCCCCATAAAGTCAGTCCAAGCCAACTAGCCACATCTTTTACAAACCCAGGAGCCATCCTTTCACATAGTTCATAAACACTCGCACACATGAAGGGTGCCTCATACCAGAAGGCACCAAAGTGTGGAGTATAAACAATGGGGTTCTTTTTTCTCCTTGTGACAGCGGTAAGTTGAAACGCACGGGGCGTACGATAAGCATGACCCATAGAGCGGGCCCACTCAGGATGTAACAGTGCGACACCTTGTTTACCCATTCGTTCCGCTTCTTCAGTTTCCCAGACACGCTCTCCTTCCAACACATAGCCCTCAAGCGACCACTCAGCATTCGCTATAGTGTAGGCGTCAACTGTTTTTGCCTTTACAACGTCTACAGGGAAACCTTGAATAGCACCTGCAAATCCAAGTTTATCAGTCTGCCCAGGAAAGATGACCGGGTTCATCGTCGAAACGGAGACTAACTCTGGCCCTACCGGAGGACAAATATTCACAGTGCAAGGCACTTTTTTACCTGGATGATGGGAACAAATCACATCCCCCGCACCACCGGGAACCATATTAATTGAAGCATATTTTTGTCCTTCACGGAAAGACATGCGATACATCGATATCTGGCTTCCACCGCCTGGAACCCACGGTTCACCCATAAAAAGATGTGAACCCGCACCGAAAATTTGTCCACCATCGTTGAACGTATGTGTAGCAACTGGAATGATTTCATGAATATGATTAAAATCTTTTCCCGGAATAAGGATCTCTTCTTGAACCGGGGCATCATCAATTATTCGAGGTGGAATTGGGTTACTAACCTGTTTAAGGAGCTGATGCTTTATATCACGAAAATCTTCGACACCATGAAATCTGTTAACCCGTTCCTTCCGCGAATACAGATTTGATATCATTCGAACTCCAGGATAACCTTTGATTTTATTGGCGACAATTACTTTGGAGTTGTCGAACGCCTTTGTAATTGTGCACATCTCAACAAGAGGATCTACTTCACTATTAATATACTGGACATCTTCACCAAGCCATTCGAGCGTGGTACGTAGATCTGTAAGTGCCTCTTCACGGGTTAGTCCATTAGCGCCCTTCTCTTCAAGTTTAATGGCTATACGATCTGCCATACTGTTTCCTCCAGTAAAATTATTCCCCTATGGGTAGGGTGAATAAATTAAGATTTCATGTCTACGTCAACCGAATCGTAAGCTCGGACTCGATTATACTCATAAATTTGTTCTATACTCTAATTTCTTTACAAATTAAAAAGGAATCTGCGATGCTTGATAGCCCACAATTTACCCCTCCCGCAATGACTAATAAAGAAATGCGAGAACAGGAATTTTCTCTATCGGAGAAAAAAACACCCTATGTATTCTCCTTAAAAGGACAACTTCTTGATCAAGGGAGAACAGATAGTGTTTTAGCAGCAACGGACGATTTAACTATAAGATTAAAAGTTTATGCATCAGGTGGTGAAAACGAGCTGCATGCGCACCCCTACGAGGATCATAGTTTCATGATTTTACAAGGCTCAGCAAAATTTTTTGGACCAGATGACGAAGCCATTGAATTGGGTCAATGGGAAGGTATCATGCTTCCGCGCGGTAACCTGTATAAGTTTTTTGCAACCAGCGAAGAACCTCTGGTTATGATCCGGGTTGGTAACCCCAACCACAAAAAACAACCTCAACCAACACGCCTGAATTCAGAAGGTAAAGAGATGCGAGGCGATTCGAAAGAAAACAAATCAGTAGAGGTTATTTTTCGTAAAGACAGTTTCTTTGGAGATTAATATTTGAACTCCTATTAATAGTTTTAATCCCTGATGTCTTGTAAAAACCACTCAGTCGGTATTGTCCGGCCAACTTTTTCTTGTAGGGCCTTCTCGTAAACGAGGCCGCCTACCGATGAAAACTGCAACCCTTGGTTTCCCATGTTATGATAAAATGTTATCTGTTTGTCATCTGTTCGCCCAAGTGAAGGATTATTTATCAAGTCCCCAAAGGAAGGAAAATTGACTATAAAATTAAAATTGTCTTGTTTTTCAGGTAATCGTTTGCGCTCCTCCTCAGACCCGGCCACCCACGCCATAGGGCTGTGACCGATCCCTTTCTCGGTATCCCTGCTTTCGATATCCAATCCACTTTCTCCTTGAGAAATTTTAACATCAACACGTTGAAGAACTTCATTAGAAATTTCCATAGGCCCAAGCATCGTGACGTGTTGCCCCTCTGACAACCAATCAGCTTCAAAGGTCGGGGCCATAGAATCAGTGCAACTAGAAACAATGTCAGAATTCCGGACCGCCTCTTCTGGATTATCTACTGCTTCGACCTCTATATTTAGTCGACGCCCCATTTCAGAAGCGTAAGCATCCCGATTTGCCTTCGTAGGACTGTAAACCTTAACTTTTGTAATTTTCCTAACAGCACAATAAGCCTGAAGGTAAGTTCTGGCCATTCCACCTGATCCAAGCATACCAACCGTGGTTGCATTTTTACGGGCAAGGTATTTCGCACCTATACCACCGCCGCCGCCAACTCTCATATGCTGCAAAATACCGTCATTGATAAAAGCCAACGGCTCTCCATTCATCGTCGAAAAAAGCATTATCAGACCGCAATATGTCCCCGGCTCTATACAGTATTTATCTTCTGTCCAGCTACCGTTGTCGGCCATTGGCCATGTCATAATGTCTGATTTCATCCGAATGGCCAGGTAACCACCGGAACACCCCTCCATTGTTCCCCATCGATAATAGCCATCCTCTCGTTCACATGGCGCGTAAATATCTGACCGGGGCCGATGGGTCGCCTTTCCTTCGGCAAGATCACGAAAGGCCTTTTCCTGAACCTCTATGCAGTCTTCCATATTCAAAATTTCTTCTACAACATCATTGTGTATAAATAACATCAGACCCCTCCCGTTTCTAAAGATTTACATGTAAAATTCTAAAACGCAGACTGCTAAAATTTTTTTCCTCAGTGACAAATATGTTCTTATCTATAAGTTTCTGATATAAGTCATTCGTCCCTCCACACCTGCAAGCCTGTTACCTTAAAAACTAATTTTGTGATTTAAGAAAATTAAAATTTAAGGACCCCCAATTCAATTCACCGGTCTTATATACAAACAACATCTTGGGAAAAATTTTTATTGCACACTATCCTCCGCAACCGCTCGCCTGTTTAGATCTTCCAACATCCAGTAATCCGCATCTGGTAATACACCAGCTGTCTTTAATCCCTGACAAATCGCTAGTGCCTTAGCCCACCATCCATGGTTAGGACAAGTCTCGCCAAGTTTCGTACAAGTCACAATAAGATCTCGTTGAGCTTCTAAATATTCCGGGTTTAGGTCGGCAAGATTCTTAGAAATTATATAACTTCTCTCAAAATATGCTCTGGCACTAAGTAAATTTCCCGAATTTTTTCTTAAATCTCCCAACCTGTTGAGACTAAACCAAACATCACGCTGTAATTGCCTATTTTGCGGATTTTCTTCAGCCAGCCGTTGAGAAATTTTAAGACCTAAATTATATCTATCGTTGGCAGAATCAAACTTTCCGATTTTTTCAAGCGCACCCCCAAGCCGATTTAAACTGACAATTATATCTCTTAAGTTTTCGGTATTATTGGGGTTCCTTTTGATAATAGTTTCCAATACTTCCAAGCTCTTCTCAAAAAGATTTATCGCCCGCAAATATTCCTTATTTTCAATTAATGCGTCAGCCAACTGACTATTCGCCATCGCAACTTCTCGCTGCGCATCAGTACTCACTATATTAAGGGCGGCCAGCCGTTCTTTCACTTTAAGTCGGTTCTCTAAATCTATTATTTTAACTAGAACCGGGCCCGGTGTTGCTGGAACACGGACACCGGGGGCGCCAACAGTTAATTTTTCTTTTGCCTCTAATTTTCTATTTTTTAAAATTAACTCTAGTTTATTGGGTTCTGCACTTGGATTAACAAGGCGTGCTAAAACCTCTAACACATTCCTTTCGACTTTCGGATTTATTAAAGCTTTCCCGGATTTTCTTATTCTTACACCCGATTTATTGACATTTGATCTCGAAAAACTTTTTTCAACCCCGAGGTATTGCCTGATACTACGTTCAATTTCACCGGCCTCTAAGGCAGGATTGTTTAACGGAGATCCCGCTTCTTGAATTGCCGATCGTCTAGATCGGTCCTCAAAATTTTTAGACTCAAAACCCAAAGTCTTTGAGTCAATAGTCACTGAACTGCTGTCAATACTCTCAGGAGACGCTATGACAGGTTCAACGCGATCGTTTTCTTTTGATTTAGCTGCTTCCCGATCTGCCGCGTCTTTTAAAGCCATAAAAAAAATTAATGTTAGCAATGATGGAATTACAATAAAAAGTATCCAATCCGGAGTAGCTTCCAAAAATGGCAAGATTGAATCTGGAATGATTTCAGGAAATTTAGCCCTGGTTTCTTTGGTAAACTCCGTATACCAAGAAGCAATTCCATAAAATGATGAAACCGCTTGAAGCCATAACCACTCCATAAAAGAAACCAATAGGCTTATAGTCTTTGCAACAAACAATATTGATTTGTCCCAAAGTGATATAAGAAAAATAGATAGGGCTTCAAACCACTGTGACAGCAACTTCGGAAATACCCCGGTAAACCAGGTAATTATGCTATCAAAATCCATCAGGCCTCTTTTCCAATGATCCTATGAAATTATTCTAAAAAAGAATAGTAAATCATCAATGACCTCTTTTGTATTATTAAAAGGTTTTTAGCGCGAAAGTTCGCTATTAATCGATATTATACTTTAAACTCACTCTGCACCTCCTTCGGAAACATATCCTCTGGTTTTAAGTGCTTATGGAATAGCCCCTGCTCATATCCATAAAGCAAAAAGGCTTCCAGCGTCGTGCGGTTTGGCTCTATACCATATGGATAAAAATCATCTCCAAATAAATCCCTAGACTCCTCCGCCATATCATAAATCCAACCAACCGGTACCCTGCAGGCAGTTATATCAAGCATTCTCTCCATGGAACGATTTTTAGCTTCTGTCAGGGCCTTACACATACTTTGTGCCACCCAAGGATTAGCTTCAAAAACCTCACGCCTTATTGCATAAAGATGCATGATAGGCCAAATACCGGTATCTCGATAATATTGTTTTTCAACTTCGCGATAGTTTGGAAACAATCTTACTATTCGCTTGTCACGTTTTTCTACCAATTCCGGTGCATGGGCTGTCAAAATTGCATCAATTTCGCCCGAGAGCAGCATTCCACTAAGCGATTTTTCTGGCTCCGGGTTTAATACTATCCCCTCAGGCAAGTTTAGCGCGACCTTCTCCTTTCGGCCGGGCTGATTTACCCCAGCCTGATACCATTCTATTTCCGTCAATGGTATGCCAACATCATGCTCAATCCACCCTCTGGAATAAACAGAAGCGGATTGACCCCATTCAGGCACGCCGACACGCCTGCCTCGCAGATCCTCTGCTTTCTTTATCGGTCCATCAGGAAGAATATAAACAGAGGACTGACGAGCAACGCGAGAAGGGAAAATTGGTAAACCGACGAACCTATCATCGGCTTGACTAATCATGGAGGTGTATTTTCCACTGGAAATCTCGGATATATCAAATTCTTCAAAATTAATGAAACGGTAGAACATTTCTTCAATTTGTAATGTGATCGGAACCAGCTCAATACCCTCGGGTTCGACCGTCCCCATTGTCACGTCACGTACATGTTCATAGTCACTGGTGGCAAAGCTAAGCTTCAGTCGCGAATTAGACATATTATTTACTCCACAAAATTTTAAATCCGTTGGCTAGTTACCTTAGTCAAAAGAATCTCCTAGATGGCAAATGCCATTAAAATAATTCTCCCAGACAACAAGGTTACGGCGGCAAGCCTCTACAACCTCATCTTCAAGGTTGAGGTCCTCGGCATAGTTTGCCACATTGCGCCAGCCGAGCTCTGAGTGTTCAAGGTCTGCCTCAGTATGCAATTTGAAAAAACCAACGTCATCATCTGATAAATTCCACATTTCCTGCCAAACACCTCGTACATTTCCGAACCACCCTAATTTTTTGTTATTACCTTCTCCATAGCCGGGGACGTTGACTCGCTCAGAACAAGTGTTACCAATCAATCCAAGTAGCCAGTGGGAATTTGTCATCAAACCTGACCATGCATCCCAGCTTAACTGAGTAGCATTTGATGGTTTCGCATTCTGGATCTCGCCGCGATCCATGCCGATTTGGACACCTAGGTCCTCTAGGATTTGCCAATGGGGTTTGCCCCCACCATATTCATGGTCAGCAATAATCTCCCGAGAACAAGCATCAATAATATCAAGTTTGATATCCCAAATTGGACAGTTTGTTGCAACCTTAAGTTTTAGAACAGAGTTTCGATGCCGAGTGTTTTGACGATGCTGTAAAACAAAGGCACGGCAGCGGTTTTTCGTCCATGCATCATCCTGAAAAATCAGCGTGCGGGAAATAAATGCATTTACTGCATTATCCAAACCCTCAATCACATTTTTTTTGACCAACGCCTTTTTCCTTTTTAGTGTTATACATCCTTAAATATCAAATGTTTCACGCTCAGACCACCTTTGCGGCCAAGCTTGAACTTGTCAAATAAACAAAACAATCATTAGAAATGTCGATTTATAGATACACTAGAAAAAAATGGTATTATTGTCTTTATTGATTAAGAATTAGAGGCACTACAATGGGTAAAATTCAAGATTCGACCCTGTCGGAATCAATTCTTCCGCCCGAAATCTTAGCAGAAATGGAAGCTCTGAATCAGGAAGCGGCACCACTCCACATATGGCTAAGAACCCATGCAAATGCCCCACAGAAAAATCCTTGGCATTTTGGATTAGAAGAAAAACCCCCTGAATTGGAAAAAAATCCCAAAAGCGTAACCTCACCGCCACCGATATATCGTCCCGCACCCTACCTATGGAAATGGACTGACATTGAGCCTTACCTTCATCGAATTGCCGAAATTGCTCCTTTAGAATTTACAGACCGGCAGCAATTTTTACTCTTAAATCCGAGCCTGGGTGGATCTTTAAGTGTCACCAAAACTATCAGAGTTGCCATATCCATTTACAAACCCGGCGATGAGGCTATTAACCATATACACTCGCCCAATGCTAGCCGAACAATTTTGTCTGATGTCGGGGGATATACAAAGGTGGATGGTGAGACCTGCGAAGCCCAACGAGGCGATTTAATCCTTACTCCTAATGGGACCTGGCATGGACACGGTAATAAAAGCAAGGACCCGGTGATATGGATGGATGTCTTGGATTGGCCTTTATTGGAGTATCTTGATTGCATCTGGATTACGGAAGAAGACCAGTCCAAAATATCCAATACACCAAATCATTCAAAAGACTATTCCTCACGTTATTTTGGCAAAGGGGGAATGGTGCCTGTATTTTCTTCTGAAACCCGCGGCATTGGCCATGGTAATTCACCATTAATGCATTACAAGGGGCAGGACATCAGACACACTCTGGAAGAGCTTGCAGGGGAGGACGGTGACCCCTTTGAAGCAATCAAGATAAAATTCACTAATCCTATCAATGGTTCATCAGTCTTCACTACGCTGGGCTACTCCGCGCAGTTGCTGCGACCTCAGGAAACTACCCTCCCCTCTCGTCAGACGGCTAGCACACTGTATTGTTGTATCTCTGGCGGTGGATATACAGAAGTTGCTGGCAAAAGACTTGAATGGGAAAAAAACGATATCTTTATTGTGCCCAACCATTTATGGCACCACCACGCAAACTTGGATGATAGGAAAAACGCAATACTCTACGGTGTTACGGATGCGCCGCTTTTACAACTTATTGGACATTTTCGATCTCAAGGTAGAACTAAAGATGGAACCTTGATTGATTTAAATACCTAACTTCTAACGTAGAACAAACGGGTTAGGCACTTCAGTCGCCGTGGAAATCCATACACATTTTTGTTGTAGGTATTCCTTTATCATCTCCTGACCACTTTCTCTGCCTAAACCTGATTGCTTATAACCACCAAATGGAGACATGTAACTCACCGCCCGATAGGTATTTNCCCAGACTGTCCCCGCCTCTAACCGATCTGCCATCACCATTGCCCGCCGAATATTTTGTGTCCAGACGCCTGCCGCCAATCCATAAACGACATCATTACCAACATGGATTGCTTCCTCTTCATCTTTAAACGGAATAATAGACAGAACTGGACCAAATACTTCCTCTTGAGCGATTCTCATCGAATTATTAACACCGGTAAAAATCGTGGGTTCCACGAACCAACCCTTACCGCATTCCGGTGCATCGGCTTTGGCCCCGCCGAGAACAGTTTCCGCGCCCTCACCTTTGGCAATGTCAATATATTCCAGTATTTTTTCATATTGAGGAATGTTGGTGACAGGTCCGACTTGAGTATCCAAATCCATCGGATCACCCATTCTCGCCGTCTCAGCTAAACCGACAAGCTTATCAACAAACTCATTATGTATGCTCTCTTGAACCAGCAAGCGTGAACCAGCTATACAGGTCTGACCAGTCGCAGCGAATATGCCAGAAATTGCTCCTTTTACAGCATTATCAATTTCAGCATCCTCAAATACAATATTAGGAGACTTGCCTCCAAGTTCCATTGTCACATGCTTCATGCCTTTGGCAGCGGATTGATATATTTGACACCCGGTTGTATCTGAACCTGTAAACGCAACCTTTGCTACCTTTGGATGTTCTACCAAGGGCGCTCCAACGTCTGCCCCAAACCCGGTGACCACATTTATAACACCCGGAGGGAAGCCTACTTTTTCAATTACTTTCATAAACTCCAGAGTCGACACAGAGGTATATTCAGAAGGTTTAATAACAGTAGTATTCCCAGCGGCAAGCAACGGCGCTAGTTTCCAAGTTAAAAGAAGCAATGGAGAATTCCAGGGAATAATACAGGCNACGACCCCTAGCGGTTCCCATACCGTATAATTGAAGGTAGAAGGTTTATCGATTGGAATAACTGAGCCCTCAATTTTGTCACAAAGCCCACCATAATAATGATACCATTGTGTTAAATATTTACACTGCACACCCATTTCGGCAATTAACTTGCCGTTATCTTTCGTTTCCATTTCCCCAAGGTGTTCAGACGCTTCAAGAAGTGCATCACCGAGTTTTCTCAATAGCNAACCACGCGCCGAAGCGGTCATTGACCTCCACTCCGAACCCGGCCGTCCAGCCTGCCACGCAGCCTCAACAGCGGCGTCTACATCAGCNGGGCCACCTTTGGGGATTAATGCCCAGGGCTTTGCCGTGTAAGGATTGAAACTTTCGAACGTCTCCCCACTTTCAGCATCTATCCACTGACCATTAATTATCATTTTGTTAACTTTCAGGTCGGCCATTATACTAATTCCTTTTTAAGCTAATTTATCACGTTCAAAGTCACATATGTCCAAGTAGGTTTTCTCGAAACCGGTGTTTCAATAGAGGTCCATCCCTTGGTGGCAAAGTCATTGGCAGGGGCTCATCTTTAACTTTTATATTAACAAGTACCGGGCCNGTTTGTTCGTAAAGTATCGGTATAGATTTTATCAATTGATTTTTATTATAGACAATTTGTGCTGTCCGAAATCCCGCCCCTAATGCCATTTGGGCAAGGTCTACGCCGTAGTGAGTATGTGTCTCCTGCATACCCGTTTCCCCATAACGCTGGTTGTCAATGATACAGACAGAAAAGTTTGATGGTTTTTGTACCGCTACCGTTGCTAAACCACCAAGCCCCATAAGCATTTCGCCATCACCAGTAATAACAAGAATACGCCGTTTAGGCTGTGCCAAGGCAAGACCAAGACCGGTTAAGACCGCTCCGCCCATTGCCCCCCAAAGGTAAAAATTATTTTGATGATCGCCTACTGCAGCCACATCCCAGGTGGGTGCTCCGAGACCGCTAATCACTAACAATGAACCGCGATTCTCCAAAATTTTCGCTACAACTTGACGGCGGTTTAAAATAATATTTGGTTTNCGGTCCATTATTTATTCCAATCCTTATAACCTACGACACGTTGTCCAATTAATACAGCAACCATTCTTCCGCCCTCGAATGCGAGTTTACATGCAGCTTCAACTGTTTCCGGAATATCTTCAGGTTTATTAGCGCGGTGCACTATGACGCCCGTGGCCTCAAGTACAGATTGTGTAGCTTGACCCATCGGCACCTGCCACGGATTGAACTCACCCCATTCCCCTCGCATAGTCACAAGCATCAGCAAAGGAAAGCGACATTCACTAGCCATACCAAGCATATTAATAAGATTACCCACTCCCGAGGATTGCAGAAGTAACGCACCAGCTTCACCACCAAGCCACGCACCCGATAAAACCGCAACACCCTCTTGCTCGGACGTAAGGGAAACTGTTTTTACGACATTGTCCGATATCGCTTTTTGGATAAGTGATGTATGACCGGCGTCGGGAACGTAGGCAATCTGATTCACTTTATTTTTTTTTAACACTTTAAAGACTGAACCGGACCAGTCTGTTTTATTTGAAACTGCCATCATTACGGTCCTTCACTAACTACTGCCATTCGAAAGCGTCTGGAGACATAAGTTCCATCTTTTGGTGCGTTAATCCTTGGCGCCGATTTACCTGCAACCTTTACAACACCGAAATATGGCCCAGGTTTCCGAAATATTATCGGAATTTGTGTTTCAAGCTCTAAGCCCTTCGTGATAAGGGCTGTGCTTTTAAATCCCGAGGCCTTTGCGATCCCGACGAGATCTACCCCGCGCCCCGTATGGGTATGCTGATTACCCGTCGCACCATAAGCCTGATTATCAATAACAATGATTGAGAGGTTATCGGGTTTCTCTACACCGATTGTCGCAAGACTACCCANACCAGCCAGTAGTTCTCCATCCCCAGTAATTACAAGAATACGCCTCTTAGGCTGTGCAATAGCTACACCGAAGGCAACCATACATGCGCCCCCCATAACTCCACCAAGATACATGTTTTTAGGATCATCACTGAAAGAAGCGACGTCATGAACCGCATTGCCTATTCCAGCCACTACTGCGGCATTTCCACGCGATTCTAAAATTCGATGAACCACACTTCGGCGTTCCAGGGAATATTTCAATTTTGAA
>PATI01000019.1 GCA_002712335.1 Rhodospirillaceae bacterium
GGCCTTTATGGCTTTTGTGGTCATCGTGGCCTTTATGGCTTTTGTGGTCATCGTGGCCTTTATGGCTGGATGTGAAATCCTCTAATGAACGATACTTTAGCTCTGTAAGTCCCCTTGTTTCGGAAAGGGTCACAATTCGTGCCTTTCTTCCAAGAGTTTTTAAAGGTTTTACTAAAAAGTTTTCGAGGTTGTCATCAATCCGAAATATAAGTTTAGCTCCACGAATTTTTTTTGCATCGGAAGGACGTAAACTATAGGTATGTGGGGATGCTGCCCCGCGTATTATGAGGTACGGATTGCTAATGCCCTTTGTGATTGATGAAACAAGTGAATGAATTGGCTTAATCGTTACGACTATGCCATCCATAGCGGCTGAAGGCCGGGTTAAAGCGCTGGTAAGTATCAGGACAGGGACGATCAAAGGGATGTATTTTAAATTCATGCAAACGACACTATATGTATGTTAAAAGCGAAGTACTAAAACTTAAGGAACGTTATATTATAACATTATGGTTGGTGTCTATTTTTTTAGTCACGATATCTTTAAAAATTAATACTTCTTCCATTCTATATAAAAGATTCTTAGTCTCTTATAACTTAGCTTTAGAAGTTTGAAATATCTAACACAGGAATAAACACCCAATGGCTTGGAAAGTTTTCGGAACACGCGCTAAGCGCCTTGAGGACCCCTCTTTGCTTCAAGGTCATGCACAATTTATCGACGATATAAATTTTCCGGATATGGTGCATGCTACTTTTGTCCGCAGCCCGTTTGCTCATGCGGTTATCCAAAATATAGACGTAAACAAGGCTTTGGAAAAACCGGGGGTCTATGCGGTATTTACCATGTCGGATATCCGACCTTTTCTGATCAATGACCGCTTAGTTGTTGGAATGCCAAGTCCCTCATACAAGCAGAACAGGGACCGGCCAGCATTGGCTTCAGATGAAGTAACCTATGTGGGTGAACCCATCGCCGTTGTAATTGCTGATAACCGCTATATTGCTGAGGATGCTGCGACACTTGTAGATGTAATTTTCGATCCTTTGCCGGTTTCGGCGGATTGCCGTGATGCCGTACAAACTGATGCGCCCGTTGCTCATCGAGATGCTGAGCATAACATTCTGGCGGAATTCAATATGACCTACGGTGATATAGATGGGGCATTTTCCTCCGCGGCACACAAGTTTTCGGAATCCCTGTGGATTCATCGAGGTGGCTCGCACTCAATAGAATGTCGTGGTTGTGTGGCAAAATTTGAAGATGCGTCGGATGAAGTAACTTTGTGGACATCAACCCAAATGCCACATTCTTTGAAAACAACTTATACAGATATGACGGGCCATAATGAAAATCAATTACGTGTTATTACTCCCGATGTTGGAGGGGGGTTTGGTCCTAAGTTGGTTGTCTACCAAGAGGATATTGTGTTGACCCTGGCGACAAGGATGATAAATCGGCCCATAAAATGGATTGAGGATCGGCGAGAGCATTTTATTACGACAACCCAAGAACGGGACCAATATTGGGAAGCGGAAATTGCGGTTGATGGGGATGGAAAAATCTTAGGTATTAAGAGTGCCGTTATTCATGACCATGGCGCTTTCACAGCACGTGGTGTCAACTTGCCCTATAACGCTGCTGAAACAATACCCCTACCTTATGAGGTACCTGCTTTTAGCACTCACGTACAGTTAGCATTAACAAATAAGGTGCCTGTTACTCCAGTAAGGGGTGCTGGTCATCCTCAAGGTGTGTTTGTTATGGAAAGGCTGCTAGACCGTGTTGCGCACGAGCTCAGTTTGCCGCGAGATGAAATTAGAAGTCGAAATTTAATCTCTGGAGATAAAATGCCATATGAGAAACCACTCAAGACACGCGGAGGCATGCCGGTCTTATTGGACTCTGGGGATTATCCCGCATGTCAAAAAAGCGCCTTGGAAAAGGCAGATTGGTATGGATTTCCGATGCGTCAGTCGCATGCCCGTTCAGAAGGGCGATATATCGGGATCGGTTTGGCTAACTATGTTAAGGGAACGGGCCGTGGTCCATTT
Source organism: Rhodospirillaceae bacterium (assembly GCA_002712335.1). The sequence continues at coordinate 2,056 of PATI01000019.1, forward strand.
GAAGCGGTTACCGTGCGAATTGGTCCGTCTGGTAAAATCCATGTCTACACTGGCGGTACCGCTATAGGACAGGGCACGGCCACAATGATGGCACAAATAGTGGGTGAGAAATTTGGCGGTGACATGGAAAATGTTACAGTTACTGCGGGCGATACAGGTACAATTTCACTAGGGATTGGTACATCAAATAGTCGACTTGCAGTCGTGGCAGGTTCGTCAGCGCATGTTGCCGCCGAAAAAGTACGCGATAAAGCACTTAAGGTTGCCGCTCACATGCTTGAAGCTTCCGAGGAAGATCTGGAAATTGAAAATGGTATGATATATGTCAGGGGTGTCCCTGATATGAAGGTAACACTGGGGCAAGTTGCGCATGCTGTAGCAGGAACGCCCGGCTATGCTCTGCCGGGAGGTATAGAACCGGGCATGGAGGCAACGGAGCATGTTGTGTTGGATAATTTGGCATTTGCGTGCGGTACTGCAGTAGCAGAGGTCGAGGTTGATATTGAAACCGGTGGTGTGAAAGTTCTCAATTACGTTATTTCTCATGATAGCGGAACCATAATTAATCCAATGATTGTAGATGGCCAGGTGCAAGGCGGGACAGCGCATGGTATAGGTAACACTTTGTTTGAGTGGATGGGATATGATGAAAGTGCTCAGCCGGTAACAACTAATTTCGCTGAATATCTCTTAATTTCTTCAACTGAAATGCCAAAAATTGATATTATTCATCATGAATCACCGTCACCTCTAAATCCGTTGGGGGTTAAGGGTGTCGGGGAATGTGGTGTCGTGCCTGCGCCGTCAGCTATAATTTCTGCCTTAGAGGACGCACTTAGGCCTTTCGAGGTTCATCTAACAAGGGCCCCGTTAAAACCTTCAGATATTTTGGAAGCGATTAACGAGGGGAAAGGTCGCAATGCTGCATGAGCATACGTTTTGACGATATTGGTGATCGATTAAAAGCTTTTCGGTTAGCATCAGGACTTAGTGCAGATGAAATATCTAGGCGGATTGGAATATCAAGAACAGCACTATATAGGTTCGAAAAAGGAGACGTCGCCAAAGTTGAGACCTTAGAAAGGCTTGCCGACTTATTAGATGTTTCCATACCAACTTTAATGGGAGTGGGTGTTGAGTACATATCTTCAGCGGTAGCTTTTTTCGAAAGGCTAAGACAAATCGAATCAACCGCTGAACATATTGTTGTGCTGGCAGGGCCGATTTCATTCCTTCTGGCATCCGACGGCTTTGATCAGACACTTGAAGTTTGTTTGAGTGAGAGTATTCCAGAAGAAGAAAAAGAGCGCGATAGAGCTCTCGAACAGGTAGCTGAATTGATGCCAATCCTGCAAAAGCGCAAAGATACCTACAGAGAGCGTCGTCCGGGTATCCTCAACCTGATATCAGGGGCGGAGATGGAACGGTTTTTACAAAATGGTCTTATCGGAAAACTTGATTTGCCTGACGATGTTAAAGACGATCGTCGTGCGCGCGCACTGGCCGAAGCTCAGCACCTTATACTGATGATGGAAGCTGAACCAATAGCTGTTCAGATTGGCATTATACCCGGTACTTTGCCGCATACTAGCTTTCAAATTTTCCGTCAGTCAGATCGAAAAGTGCTAGCAATGAGTCCATTCAGACTTGGTGAACAACCCAATGTGCACGGAGGAATAGCGATGATTACCTCAGCCCCTGAGGCTCTGGCTTTGCACCAGCGTACAGTTCAAGATCTGTGGTATCGGGCTTTAAGAGGAGCAGATGCCGCAAATTTTTTACGCCAGTTAATTGCACGACAATCAAGCTGAGTTATCAAATGACTATTAGCAATTTGGTTGATCGTGCTGCTTTAGCGTTAAAAGACCACGAGGGGGGTAATCTTGCAAAAGCGGAGCAAGCGTATAGAAAAATTCTTGAGGAGCGGCAAGATTATCCAGCGATCCTCCATAATCTTGGGGTCCTGTTAATAAACACAAATCGTATAAACGAAGGAATAGAGTGTTTTCGAAAAACAGTAATTTTTGACCCAGAATATGAACCCGCTTATTGGAGTTTAGCAAAGGCCTTGCAACAGTCTCAGCGTCGTGATGAAGCGGTAAAGGCTTTAAAGAAGGTGATTACTATTAATCCTGAACATTACAATGCTCAGCTCGCTCTTGGTCGTTTGTATCTAGAACTAGGTCAACGAAATCGAGCCCTTGATTTTTTCGCACGCACAATGGATCTGAGACGTGGTGATAATCGGGTGGGCGTTCCAGATTATTCGCTGGTAGCGACTACTAGGGCTAAGGTTTTTCATGATATTGAGCAGTTTCGTTATCTTGCTTCAAACAAAAGAGATAACGAACGTTTGTTGTCATTAGCTAGAGCATATGAAGTAATAATCAAATCCATAAAATGGCCGATCAACGATCATGAAGCCGTATCTCTAAAAAATGACCAACTAGAGGCATTCGGTGGAACCTACAATTATCCAAATTTTGTTGACGACGCTGCAGAGGTGCAGGTTTCTGCTTTGAACAATGACGTTTCTTCTGATGCAATACATAAGTCATTTAAAGAAACTACGCCGGGTGTTGCTTGGTTTGATAATTTCCTCACAAGTGAAGCTTTAAGAAGATTGACGCAATATCTATTAAATAGCACAATTTGGTTTGATTTTGGGCACATCCCTGGTTTTCTCGCTGCATATTTGGAAGACGGGTTGGCGAGTCCGCTCCTTTTACAGATAGCGGATAATCTTCGGGAAAAACTCCCAGAAATTTTAGGAAATCACCCGCTGACTCAAGCTTGGGCATTTAAGGGGCTCTCAGGAAAAAGACCCATAGAACTGCATGCAGATGATGCAGCGATAAGTCTCAATTTTTGGATTACTCCGGATCAGGCTAATCTGAGGCATGGGCGGAGTGGTCTTCAAGTTTATACTAAGCCGCCGCCAGACGACTGGGCTATAAGAGATTATGAGGAAGATCAAAAAGAAATCAGGAAATTTTTGAAGGGTAACGAAGATCAGAAAATTATAATACCTTATCGGCAAAATCGGGCTGTTCTATTTAATTCAAGTTTCTTCCATGGATCAGATTTCCCTTTATTTGCGACTGGGTATGAGAATTATCGTATCAACATCACCTTATTATTTGGTCAAAAATCAAGTCGTAATCCTTTGTAACAAAAATGGAACAAGTATTTATTTTGTTACAAAAGATTGCTATAAAGCAGCAAAATTAAAGGAATAGGCTCTAAAAATGACAGATCTTACGCCAGAGCAGAATTACTCGGCAAAGCCGATCCGTATCGGAGAGAATGATCCATATCCGGATAAACCCACCGGTGAGTTCATCTCAATGGTGATTTCAAACGAGTATGTGAATGAAGAATATCTTAAGATGGTTGTTGAGGTGCCGGATCGCGCGTTGAAGGCCAAGGCCGGTCAGTTTTTTCATCTTTTATGTCCGACACCTGATGGAGCGGAAGTTTGGATGCGCCGTCCAATGAGTATTTATCGAGTTGATCAGAAGCAAAAACAATTGGAGTTCCTGTACAAAGAAGAAGGGCGCGGAACGCAGGGCATGGCAATGCTCGAAAAAGGAGAGGAATTCAATATTGTCGGTCCTCTCGGTGTGGGTTTTTGGCTTGAAGACAACTGGAACAATATTGTCGTTCTTGGCCGGGGTGTGGGGTTAGCGACACTGGCTCCATTATCTCAGCTGGCTGCTGAGAATGATGTCGCTGTGACGGCGATCCTTAGCGCTCGTAATCCTGGGGTCGTTATGTCCCGCGACCTTTTTGAAGAACTAGGTGCAACAGTGATCGAAGTTTTAGATACCGACAATACTAGTAATGTTGAAAATGTGGAAAAAGTTCTGGAAGATCTCATTGAAGATCAGAAGGCTGATGCCTTTTTTACCTGTGGATCAAATAGGTTGCTCACGCTAATGAAAAGGCTGGGTAAAACCCATAAAATACCGGGTCAGGTTGCAATGGAACAAAATATGGCTTGCGGCCTAGGAGCTTGCTACATATGTATGCGCACATTTGAAGTAGACGGTGTACAAACTCTACGACGCGTTTGTCGTGAAGGACCTTGTTTTGATATGCAGGAGGCAGTTGGATGGTAGATCTCTCCGTAAAAATTGGTGATGTAACACTTAAGAACCCAATTATGCCTGCTTCAGGTGCATTCTCATGGGATTATGGAGATGTCATTGATCTAAATAGGCTTGGTGGGCTAGTAGCTAAAACAATCTGTCGTGAGCCTCGTCTCGGCAATCCTACGCCACGCATGGCTGAGACGGAGGCAGGCATCATTCAATCGATCGGCTTGCCCGGGAAAGGGATCGATTATTTTCTAGAAAACATTGTCCCTGAATATAATAAGTGGGAGCCACCGCTTATCGTAAGTGTTTCAGCAGATACGGCCGAAGATTTTGCGGCGATGAGCCGTGACCTGAGTGTTGATGGGGTTGATGTAGTGGAAGTTAACATTTCATGCCCAACAAAAGCGCCGAGTGGTGGTAATTTTTCAATGCATTCAGAGCACACAAAGATGGTGATGGAGGGTATAAGGCAGGCGACTGACAAACCCGTATGGGCTAAGCTGTCCCCTAATGCTGGCGATATTGTCTCGATTGCGATCGCGGCTGAGGAAGCAGGTGCTGATGCACTTGTGTTATGTAACACTTTTCTCAGCTTGAAAATTAGAACAGATAATTTCCGTCCTGCATTGGGTAATAAGTTTGGCGGCCTTGTTTCCCCAGCATTAAAGCCCATCGTCATGCGGATGGTTTACCAAGTGGCAAAAGAGTGTAGCGTCCCGGTGATCGGTATTGGCGGGGGCACTAAGGCTGAGGATGTAGTAGAATATATGCTCGCTGGAGCCTCGGGTGTCGGTATAGGCTATGCAGGTTTTCGTAACCCAACAGCTCTGACTAAGATCATAGACGATTTGGAAGAATGGTGCGACAACCGTGGTATTAAAGAGATATCGGAACTGATTGGCGCTGTGCGTGATGAAGATATCGAGTGGGATCCGCTTATAGCCGCATCTCAGGGTGTTTGATTAATCTAGGTCGCCTGGCACTGTTCCCTTTGGAAGTTTTTTGATGTGGTCATAAATCTCGCCAGGCCTCGTGAACCATACCTGATCTGCATCTTTATGGTTTACAATATAGTTCAGGATGTCTCTTAACCCGGCCAATCTATAGGGTTGTCCTACCACGAAGGTATGAAGTGCAAGAGAAAAGACGATTGGTTGTTTTTTGCATTGGAGAATTTGTTCATCAAAATGTCCACACACTATCTCGGTAAATTGATTCGCGGTGTGACGACGTGAAAGTTGAGCCGGAGAGTCATTAATTTCGATGTGGTAGGGTATCATCAGTAAACGACCATTGCGGGTGCGCATCCAGGCAGGTTGATCGTCACAAGACCAATCCATTATGAAACGATATCCCTCTTCCTGAAGGAGATCAGGTGTAAATTGACTTTCAGAGATCCAAGGGCCCATCCAACCTCCCGGGCCATTATTTTCAAATCTTTTAAATGCATTTGTTGCTTTTTGGATTAAACCGCGTTCCGTATCCTCTGAATAGTCTCCCTGCTGTTCTGAATTTGTTATGCCGTGTCCAATAAATTCATCGCCACGTTCTCGGATGCGTTGGGGTATTTGAGGCGCGTAATCATAGATAGAGGAGTTCATTAGGTGGGAAGCCGGGAGTTTAAACTCATCCAACAACTCTAAAATCCTCCAGAAACCGACGCGTAAACCGTAATCTCTCCAAGCGTAGTTTCGAACATCAGGCTGGACGCCGGGGTTGGTTGGCGTATGCCCAAGGCCTTCTCCGAAGCTGAAATGCTCAATATTTAGTCCAATATAAAATGCGAGCCTTTTACCTTCCGGCCAGTCATAGGCCCGGCGCTCCGTAATGGGGGAATAGTCATATCTTCCGTGCTGTTTAAGTTTCATCCCATATAAGTCCTAAGTCAAAATGAATATCCAGCATGGCATTGCCAAAAGTTATCGGCAAGATCAGATTGTGCGTTTACTCTACTGGTATTAGGTTTGTGACATGTCAATTGCAATAATTCCTGTAGGTCAGACAATGGCTGCTGAAGTTTGTGGTGTCAATTTGGCTGACCCAATGGGTAAGACGGATAGAGCAATCCTTTTGGATGCGTGGCATCAGAATCTTATCCTGATTTTCCGTGACCAAAGTATGACTGATCGGCAATTGAAAAGTAGTGCGGCTTGGCTAGGAGATACATCAAAAATCTCAATGCTGATGGCTCGGCGGGGAGATAACGATACTCAAATCCAAAAAGTTTCCAACATTGTCGATGAAAATGGAAATCCTATTGGTGCCCTGGGTGATGGAGAAATGTGGTTTCACCACGATAACTCCTTTACTGAAGCTCCAGACAAGGCAACATGGCTTTATGCCGTGGAATTACCCTACACTGGCGGTAATACCTTGTTTGGTAATTGTTATGAGGCTTATGAAGCTCTCCCCGACAAGCTCAAGAAAATAATATCCGGGCGCAAGGTATTGCAGGTATATGATTATACAATTCGAACTAAACCTCGTCGCGAGGGCCTCGACCGAATACCGCACTTCTGGCAGCCAGTGGTAGTCCAACACCCAGTAACAGGACGAAAAGCATTATATCTTGATCGTCTAATGACCGCGGCCATTGATGGTTTTACAGAAACAGAAAGCGATGAACTTCTCGCAGAATTATTTCCTTATGTCGAGCGTGCCGATTACGAGCATAAGTGGCGACTAGGTGATTACGTGATTTGGGATAATCGTTGCACGGTGCACGCAAGGAGGGAGTTTCCATCAGATCAAAGGCGCCTGCTCAAGAGAGGAAAGGTCGAAGGAAATGCGCTCATAGCAGCAGGCTAACTATGCTTGGTTTTTTAACTGCTTCATTACCCAACGTGACCAAGAGAGTAACTTTTCATCTTGCCACCGTCGACCTACAAGTTGAATGCCAACGGGTAAACCATTAGGGCCTGTATGCGTTGGTAGGGAGATTGTGGGAACATGTAAGATTGTCCAGCAACCTTGAAATTGTGGATCTCCAGTGTATTCAAGCCCCTTAGGGGCCTCCCCTGTTGCCGATGGCGCCAGAATAAAGTCACAGTCACCAAAAATTTCGTTTAGCTCTTCACGGCAACGGTTTGCAAGGGTTAAAGCGTCACGATATTTTGAGTAAGTTATTGTCATCCCATTCTGGATTTGCTTGGAAATTTTGTCACTTAACTCATTTCGATTATCACGCCATAGACCAGCCATCACCCGGCTCCGTTCAAAATCATTCAACGTATTGCGGGAGTTGCTCAATTCGACAAAAGATGAGGGTAAATCAATATCTAAAACCGCCGCACCTGCAGACTCAAGTTGGAGTGCTGTGTCCTCAATGGCATTGACTGTTTCTGGTTGTGCCAAGTCCCAATGATGAGTACGACACAACCCTATCTGGGGTTTGGCGTCGTGGGCTATCTCTGCTGACCTAGCCCGGTTCAGGAGAACGGTCATGATTAGATCAACGTCATCAACAGAGCGAGCCAAGATACCGATGGTATCAAGATTCTCGGCAGCAAACATCAGCCCTCCCCGGTTTATGACATTATACGTAGGCTTATAACCGACAGCACCGCAAAAGCTTGCGGGTCTTAAAATAGAACCCCCTGTCTGAGTACCAAATGCTCCGAATACCATGTAGTCGGAAACAGCGGCACCTGAACCACTTGATGAACCGCCCGGTGTATGGTTCGCGTTAAGCGGGTTGGTTGTTGGCCCAGGATGAGAACCTGCGAATTCACATGTAACAGTTTTTCCCAAAATAACGGCGCCTGCCGCTCTCAAGATTGCTACACAAGCTGCGTCGGTTTTAGGTTGATAGTCTGCATATATAGCTGATCCCATTTCCGTTAGCATATCTGAGGTATCTATGACATCTTTTACGCCGATCGGGAGACCATGAAGAGGTCCCTTAGTCGCCGAGCTATCAAGAATACGAGCTTGAGAAATGGCATATTCGTGATCAATATTGGCCCATGCCTTGACCTTTTTTTCGCGGTCATCAATTCTTTCAAGACAGGCTCGTGTGACAGCTTCCGCAGTCGTCTTTCCCTCACTGATCATACGAACTACATCGATGGCAGATAACATGTTTAGGGTTTTTTCTGACATATTTTTTATTTCCCATTACGGCGTTTGAAGCAAATTGGCGTGCATGATAGCGTTCAGTTAGATTAGGTGAAAAGGGTATAAAGGAAATGGGACGAAATTTATTGGTCAAAGGTGGCCTGGTTTATGACCACGATGGGGACGTGCATAAACCATCGAAGAAAGATATTTTAATTCTGGACGACGAAATTTCTGCCATAGATGAAAATATAGCGGTAGACAAATACAAAAATGCGGAAGTTATTGATGCTTCAAACCACCTTGTGGTTCCGGGTTTAATAAATGCTCATTATCATTCACATGATACTCTGTGCCGCGGGCTTTTTGAGGATTTGCCACTAGAGTTTTGGTTACTCTACACGCTGCCCATGGGGACGTTCCGCTCTCGGGAGGAGATTCGTTTGCGGACACTTGTGGGAGCCCTTGAATCACTGCGTTGTGGTATTACAACCGTACAGGATATGCTCGGGCTCATCCCCATGACGGAAGAAAACATTGATGTAGTTCTCGATGCCTATGAGGAGATAGGAGAGAGGGTCATCTTTTCTCCCATGGTTTTTGATATTCCAGCTGTTGGTATGCTGCGACACCGAGATTTATTACCGCCTGAGATTCAAGAAATGATGGGAACCCAGGCGGGTGAACCCAAAGAGCAGCTCGACATGCTCGAAGCCCAGATCAGTCGCAGGCCTGCCGGCGGTGTGACACACTGGGCAGTAGGACCCTTTGCTCCACAGCGTTGCACGATTGAATTGCTTTCTGGTTGTGCAGATTTGGCTAATCGGCACGATCTAGGCGTTTATATTCATGTTTACGAGACGCGAGGTCAGGTGGTCATGGCCCGCGAAATGTATGGTAAATATGGTGGTTCATTTATTAATTACCTTGATGCGGCAGGCATACTTAACCATCGGCTTAATATAGCTCACTCAGTTTGGATCTGCCGTGAGGAGATGGATCAGATGGCAGCAGCAGACGCGGGGGCTATTCTTTGTTTTAATAGTAATATGAAGCTTAAAAGTGGGATCTCTCCAATGCGCGACATGCGCGATGCCGGTATGCGTGTCGGTCTTGGATGCGATAACTGTTCTGGCAGCGACGTACAAAATATGTTTCAGGCTATGAAAGCTTATTGCATGCTTGGGTCTGTTAGTGATCCACAACCTGGTACCCCCTTGAGTGAAGAAGCTCTTAGACATGGAACCCTAGGTAGCGCACGTTCTGCGTGTATGGCTCACCAGATCGGTGCACTGAAAGTAGGGTATAAGGCGGATATGATGCTCATAAACATGAATGATACAGCGTACCTACCTTACAACAGTGCGGCGAGGCAGTTGGTCTATAGTGAAACAGGCAGGTCGATCGATACAGTAATAATCGATGGAAAAGTAGTTATGAAAGATCAAGTTGTTCAGACAATTAATGAAGAAGACCTGAGGCTTGAAGTATCGGAGTTAATGAGAAGTTTCATTCCAGAGTACGAAAAGGTAGTGAAAGAACGGGAGGTGGCTATCCCCTACTTACAGGAAGCACACCAGCGTGTCTGGGATACAGATCTCAGTTTAAGGCGTTTCATTGCGCGAACGCAATATGGTGATGGAGATCTCCCATAAAATAGAGTGATAAAGCAATCTGTTGCTGTTATATTTAAGGTCCGTTACCCTATTATCTAGAACGGGTAATAGTTCAGGGGCAATATGACATACACAGGTCTATATACTACGCTGTTTGCAGCACCCGACATGAAGGAAGCCCAACGATTTTATAGTGATTGGGGGTTGCGTAAGATAAAGGGATCCCCCAGTCATTCGGTTTTTGAAACCAAAAATGGCAGTCGGGTAGAACTCAAAACGCCTAATTCGACAGATCTGCCACCACCAGCAGCTCCAGATATGCATTTTCGTGAGATGGTTTGGGGCGTCTCCTCAAAGAGTCATCTCCGAACTATAAAATTGGAGCTATCTAAGGACCGAGAGGTATTAGAAGACAAAGATGGCACAATCCACTGTTTAGATCCAAATGGGATCGGCCTTGGATTTCGAGTATGGCGACCCCGAGTAAATATCGACGGAGCTCGAACAAAGATTAATTCTTATGATAAAGTTGAGCGCATCGATGAAATTAGTACTTTCTATGGAGAGGCACGCCCCATTCGAATGGGGCATATCGGATTTGTACTCCCTGATCTCAAGTCGGCGGAAAAATTCTATAGGGATCGACTAGGGTTCTGGCTATCAGACCGCTATGCAGGGGGAGCTGCGATTTTTCTGCGTTGTGCCGCGAAAAGCCAACATCACAATCTTTTCATGATTTGGAGTGCTGATGGGAATAAACGTTATCACCATACGGCTTTCGAAGTCAGGGATATTCACGAGGTTTTCGGTGGCGGAGTTGCGTTCGATAAGAAGGGCTGGAAAACCGAGGTTGGTCCCGGCAGACATCCTATTTCTTCTGCTTATTTTTGGTATTTTAAGTCACCCTGCGGGGGAGCGATCGAGTATTTCACAGATTCCGATTATGTCACAGAAGATTGGAAACCCCACAATTATCGAATTAATAGGTTCTCAGAATGGCATCTGCCGGATGGTATTCAGCAAGAAAAAGAAGACAAAATTAGACCTTCAATGTCTGCGGCGGGAAAACACTAAGCCACTACCTATGCTCTTTATTTTAGGGTTGGCATTGTGTATTCAGCGCCAGAACGAATGCCAGTGGGCCAACGTGAAGTGATAGCTTTTTGCTTAGTGTAAAACCGAACGCCTTCTGGTCCATGAACGTGGAGATCCCCGAATAGAGAATTCTTCCAACCACCAAAAGAATGAAATGCCATGGGTACGGGGATTGGTACGTTTATACCAACCATTCCTACCTCTATCTTATTAGTAAATTCTCTCGCGGCATCCCCTTCTCTTGTGAAGATTGATACGCCATTACCAAATTGATGTTCATTAATGATTTTAACTGCACTATTGAAATCAGGTTCGCGGACAACAGATAAAACTGGCCCGAAAATTTCTTCCTGATAAATCCGCATATTTGTCTTGACGTTGTCAAAAAGGCAGCCACCCATAAAAAATCCTTTTTCATATCCTTGAAGAGAATAATTTCGGCCATCGACAATTAAGTCGGCACCTTCGTCTACTCCAATATCCACGTATCCCTTTACCTTTTCTAAATGTTGATCAGTAATGAGAGGGCCCATATCCATATTTATATCCGTCCCCGGACCTATTTTGAGCGCCTCCACTCTGGGTCTTAATATATCCATCAGTTTATCACCGGCGCTGCCCACTGCGACTGCAACAGAAATGGCCATGCAACGTTCGCCAGCCGAACCATAAGCTGCACCCATTAAAGCGTCTGCGGCTAGCTCCATATCTGCATCGGGCATAACAACTAAATGATTTTTTGCTCCACCAAGAGCTTGAACTCTTTTACGATTGTTTGCAGCGGTAGAGTAAATATATTCTGCAATAGGTGTCGAGCCGACAAAACTCACGGCAGAAATATCTGGATGTGTTAGGATTTTATCGACAGAGACCTTGTCTCCGTTGACAACATTCAACACCCCATCTGGAAGTCCAGCATCTTTCGCTAGCTCTGCGAGCCGCAGTGCACAGGAGGGATCTTTCTCAGAAGGTTTCAAGATAAAGGTATTTCCGCATGCAATGGAAACCGGGTACATCCACATGGGAACCATTGCTGGAAAATTAAAAGGTGTTATACCAGCACAAACTCCGACGGGTTGACGGAAAGTCCAGGCATCAATTCCTTTGCCGACATTCTCGGTAAATTCGCCTTTTAAGAGTTGTGGAATTCCGCAGGCAAATTCCACGACCTCTAGTCCGCGGGTCAGAGAGCCATGGGCATCGGAAATTACCTTTCCATGTTCAGCGGTAATTATAGCGGCAATTTCATCGGCATGTTTCTCAATTAACTCTTTGTATTTAAACATAACTCGTGCCCGCGTAAGCGGTGGTGTATCGGACCATTCTGGCAGAGCCTTTTTCGCTGCAGTTACTGCAGCATCAACATCTTCCACTGATCCCAGTGGTACCTTTGCTTGGATCTCGCCTGTTGCCGGGTTGTATACTTCAGAATAATAGGATGAAGTTCCATTTTGATGCTTTCCGTCAATCCAGTGCGTCAAAGTTTTCATTATTAATACCCCAATGTTTCAAGATTTAACTATAAACCGGTGGGTAGGATCGTCCATCATTTATAGAGAACTTTTAGTAAACTTACTCGGTTACATAAGAGGTAGGCCCATTTGGTTCTCAGGCTTTTAAATTAAAGTTTATGTGAATCGCGGACTATGAAGATGAGCAAAAGAAATCATAATTCATGAAGGAGAAAATCATTACGTGGCGTGTGAGATGTCGGCGGCGTTTTGAAAGGCCTCCAAGGACTATATCATTGATTGGTTAAGGGCACGATTGCGTGGCCAAGACATACAGAGTCTTGAAAATTTTGTGGTGAGCTCTAGGCGGCCTAATGAATCGCTAGTTTAATATTTACAGGGCTCTGGAAGCTTACTTAATAATATCCCGAGCCCATTTTTGGGCTCATGAATGTGGAGCCTGTGTTGGATTTCCCAACAAAGAGCAGCACAAGTTTCTATGACGGGTATGCCAAAATCTTGTTCCATTTTTTCGACAATGGAAAGAAGTCGCCAAGCATTGCCCTGTAGGTAAATTGCTTCGGCATCTGGGCTTTCCCGAAGGGTATTGCGAGCAAGAGTATAAACCTTTTCGGGCGGAATTTCACCGGCCTTTTGAAAGGGGACTAATAATGGCTCCATGGCTAACACCCTAAATCCGGCTTCTGTCATATAATCGCGGGTTAAATCATTTTGAAGTTTTGAATAGCTGATGCCAATGATGTTCTTCGCGCCCAGCGTTTTGAGTGCACAGGTAATATTTTGGTTAGCAGTAAAATTCGGAACTTTCAATTTTTGTTCCCATTTTCGCATAATTTTTTTTTCTTCTGTTACCCCTAGCATCATAAAAGGAGGTGTTCCTGAATGATGAATTAAATCAACTCCCGCATTAGCTAGAATGGTCGCGTTGTCATGATAGCCTTGTATTGCAGTTTCAAATTCATCCTTAGATCCTTTCCGAACATTTTGATGAATAGGGATTAAGCCAACACCATCGGGCAGCAGTCGTGCCGTTTCTTCCATAGAGCCGGGACGCATAGTTGGTTTAATAAGTCCAACAGTGCCTCGCCAATTTTTAAAATTCATATTTCGCCCTTTTTTACGGAATAATGACAGTCATGCCCAAAGTTGAACGCGACTCCATGGAGCGATGAGCATCCGCGGCATCAGCTAACGAAAATTGTTGGTTGATAGTAATCTTGACGGCTCGCTTTGACACAATATCAAAAAGCTGTTTTGCACGGTTTTTGATTTTTTTTCCGGTTTGCATGTGCCAGTAAAACGCACCTGCGGTAATCGAGAGTGACCCCATTTCATTAAGTCGGAATATATCAAAAGGAGGCACAGGTCCAGACGATGATCCATATGTAATGAGGTTACCGCAAGGGCGTAGGGAGGCGAGCGAGCCTTCGAAGGTGTCTGCACCTACGGCATCAAATACTGCAGTTACCCCCTCTCCGCCAGTTAGCGCTCGCACTTGCTCTGGAATCCCGCCGTTCTTGCTAATAATCACATCATGACAACCATGCTCTTCAGCAAAACCCCCTTTTTTTGTGGAGCTAACAACCCCAATAACATAAGCGCCTTTAGTTCGCGCCCACTGTGCAATGATCGTTCCGACGCCTCCGGCTGCAGAGTGCACAAGGATTGAGTCTCGTTCCGTAACTTGATGGCAATCGTGAATTAGGTAATGTGCTGTCAAACCCTTAGTGATCATGGCAGCAGCGAGACGGTCATCAATCTCTGGCGGTAGTTTGATGAGCTGTTCTGTGTTCATTATACGCTCTTCACAATACGAACCACGAGGAAGGGCGTGGCCCCCACTGGAATATGCAACGCGATCGCCGACAGAATAGTCTATGACGCCGGCGCCAACTGCCTCTATTATGCCGCAACCCTCTCCTCCAATTATATGAGGTAATGTTGGGAGCGGATAACGACCATTTCGTGTATGAATGTCAGCGTAGTTTAGCCCAATGGCGCGGTGGCGTATTTTAACTTCGTCTATGTTTGGCTCGGGAATATCGACATCTTCATAATGCAAGACCTCTGGTCCGCCATATTCATGAATTCTAATGGCTTTTGACAATCTACTCGCCTAATATTTCTCGTGAGCTCGAACAGGAACTTCCATTGCCCCGATATCCTTAAATTCTAAATGCATTATGTCACCCGGTTTGACGGGCCCAACTCCTGCACAGGTGCCTGACATGATTATGTCTCCAGGATACAAAGTATAAAATTTTGACGCCCAAGCAATTTGCCCCTGCAGGTCAAGAATTAGATTTTTGGTATTGTTTTGTTGTCGAATTTCGTTATCTATTATTAGTGTAAAATCAAGTTCACCCGGGTTCTCTATCTCATCGGCTGTCACGAGCCATGGCCCGAGAACAGCGTACGTGTCTACGGATTTTCGGAAGCTACGATCTTCCTTTCCTCTGACAACCATATCCATTGCTATGGAATAGCCGGCCACGTGGGAAAGTGCATCTTCATAAGATATGTCACTACCCCTCTTGCCAATGACAACTCCCAACTCCGCTTCATGATCTGTTCGATGGTCATTGAAGCGCACAGCAACCCCTTCACTAGGGCCTACCAGTGCGCTGTTCGCTTTGAGAAAGAGCCCCTGATCTTCCATTTTACGGCGTGGCAGGCCCTGAGAAATACCAACGTCTTTAGTAGCTTCTTCGGCGTGATCTTCATAATTTTGTGGAACACCGATAATTTTAGTGGGGTTTGCAACTGGACTTAGGAATTTTACTCCCTTGACCGGCCTCCCTGCTGCAATATCTGCGGCTTTTTCCAGCTTTGGACGAATCGTCTGAAGATGCTCTATAAATTGATCACCTATCGGCAGCGGGTAGTGATATGCAGGTAGTTCGGAGGCAACAACGTCGGAGACATCGTAAACTGTATCATTCCTTATAATCCCAAATTGGTTGTTATCATATCGACAGATTTTCATGGTTTTACTCCACAGAGTTATTAAAGAGTCGTATCCTTTGATATAATCAAGGTCAATGGACAGTAATATCCAAAAAACATCACCTGCAAATTTTGACTATATTTTATATTATGAAAAATTTATTGGACTCTTAAGAAATCAATTTCCAGTTTTATAATTTTGAATGGCTTCCCAAATACGATACGGTGTTGCAGGCATATCAATGTTTTGGACGCCCACATATGAAAGGGCATCCATTACCGCATTCATTACCGCTGCGGGAGCCCCAGTTGTTCCACCCTCACCAGCACCTTTTGCACCTAATGAATTGGTCGGGCTTCGCACTTCATTTAAAGTTCCGTTAATGAAAGGGAGATCACGGGCCTTGGGTAGGGCGTAGTCCATAAAAGAGCCGGACAATTGTTGCCCAGTTTCAGGATCATAGATCGTTTGCTCAAAGAGTGCTTGGCCGATTCCTTGTGCAATCCCCCCTTGGGATTGTCCGTGGACGATCATTGGGTTTATAGCGTTTCCCACATCATCTACTGCAGTAAATGCTATAATTTCTAGTTCACCGGTTTCAGGGTCAATTTCTACTTCGCAAATATGACAGCCGTTCGGATACGTGATGTCATCGTTGTCGTCGATCGCGTCACCTCCAAACTCACCAGCGGCACTATGTTCGGAACTTGCTCCATTGAATGATTTTGCTACGTCGAATATGGAGATGGAACGATCTGTTCCGGTAATGGTGTAACAACCTAAAGCAAAAGAAATATCTTGTGGGGACGTCTCCAATTGTGATGCTGCCGCTTTCAACCCGAGTTTTATGGCATTATCAGCGGCTTTAACTAATGCTGGTCCGGCACGGACGATACTGCGAGAGGCATTTGTTCCTTCTCCACCCCTAATGAGATCTGTATCTGATTCCGTCATTTCTATACAATCAATACTGATCCCTAGTTGTTCAGCAACAATCTGCCGCATCGTTGTCTCATGTCCTTGTCCCTGGGCTACGGAGCCAACAGCCATTTGAATCGTACCATTTTCCCTAATTATAATTTGCCCATATTCCCCTGATACGCCGCCCGCACCTTCGATGTAATTGCAAATCCCGATGCCGCGTAATTTACCTCTGGCAGAGGCCTCAATACGACGCTTGGCAAACGTATTCCAACGGGAGTTGGTTATGGCCAGATCCATATTTTTTACATATTCGCCGCTATCATAAGTAGATCCAGTTGGGGTAGTATACGGCATGGCTTCGGGGGGCACACAATTGCGCCTCCGTAACTCAATACGGTCAAAGCCAATAGTTCTTGCTGCTTCGTCAATCAATCGTTCAAGAGTATATATTGCCTCCACACGGCCTACACCGCGATAGGAAGCTATAGGAACCGTATTGGTAAAAACACCGCTGAGGTTGACATACAGGTTTGGGGTTTTATAAACCCCTGCAAGCATGCGGGTGACGTTACGCAGTGCCGTAAATGGAGAACTTCCAGCCACGTAGGCACCGAGATTACAAACCCCGGAGACCTTAAGAGCTAAAAAATCCCCTTTAGCATTTAAACCAAGGGTGCCGCTTAGCACATAGTCACGTCCCTGATTGGCGCTGTAAAAGTCTTCTGATCGGGTGGCGATCCATTTTATCGGTAGCTTGAGCTTGCCAGCTGCCCACAAAATCGCGGCATATTCCGGGTATGTAAATGAACGCGAACCGAAGCCTCCCCCAACATCCCGGGATATGACACGGACGTTCTCCTCCTGTACTCCAAGGATCTGTGACAAACGTTTGCGTGTCACATGAATACCCTGACATCCTAAGTGCGCTGTATAACGCTGGGTGACTTTATCAAAAGTAGCTAATACACCCCTTGGTTCCAAAAAACAGGTAACAACACGGTTATCAATAACCTGTATGGATGCGATATGGTCTGCCAGGGCAAGCGCTTCGTTCGTTTCTTCCTCATTACCCGAAACCCAATCAAAACAGGTGTTATTTGGAGCCTCTTTCCAAACCTGCGGTTGGCCAACCCCTTGCGCGGCAGCAGTAACGGTGACACTTGGGAGTACGGTATAGTCTATCGTTACCTTCTCTGTCGCTTCAGCGGCGATATCTGGGGTTTTAGCAATGATTAACGCAACAGCGTCGCCAACGTGTCGTACTATTTTACGTGCTAAAGGGAAATATGGTGGGTCGGCCATTATAGAACCGTCTTGGTTTGGGTAAAGCGGACCGCGTACTTTGACATCTGAGGGAATCGGCTTTACTCCGTCTGCTTCTAGTTCATTTGCAGAAAAAACAGCGATAACGCCCTCTGTTTCTATAGCTTTTTCACAGTTAATGTTTTCAATTTTTGCATGGGCATATGGTGATCGAACAAAATCAGCGTAAACTTGACTGTCTAAATTTTGGTCATCTGTAAAACGACCTTTTCCAGTAACAAGGCGTTCGTCTTCCCACCTCGGGAGTGCCATACCTATTCTAATATTTTGCCTATCCATTTTATTATGGATCGAGCGCATTTTCCATATTCATTAATATTGGACGACCATCTGGAGTATTAAGCGGAATCAGTTTCTTTCGATGCCTTACGCATAATGTCGGGGCGGAGCGGACTTCTTCTCCAAGGTTAACCTCAATTTCTGCTATTATAAACTCGGTATCTTTGAAAACTTTTAACACTCGCATTGATTAGCTCCCTAAGTGTTCTCAATCCTTATATCCTGTGCGCATAACCCAATATTCCCAAGCGCGATCCAATCCAAGCGGACCTAGTTGATTTACATTGCAAAGGTCAACCTCTTTCGGTGTTAGATAATCAATTTCACCCCCAAGTATCATAGCTTGAGTGATCATTTTTGCTGTCGCTTGTAAATAGACTGCTGTCATTACAACTTCACGAATATTACGACGGGCGCATACACAACCGTGGCGCTTCATTAAAGCCGAGGCGTTATTGCCTAGAGTGGTGGCGAGGTCCCGGCCCTGTTCCATGGTAACAACCAGGTGGTTCGTTTCTCCGAATTTATCTCTTATATCCCATATTGGTATGGTTGCACCGATGGGTGCACTCATATGCAATAATGGCCGTATTAGGGTATTTGTTGAGGCAAATGGGACGACTTCCTGTGAGTGATTATGTACGACCGAATTTACATCTTGACGAAGTTCGTAAATTCCGCCGTGAATTGCGCGCTCTCCATATGGGGTGCGTTCCTTTAAATCACCAATGGGCTCGCCATCAAGACGAAATTCAACAATATCATCTATCGTAATCAATTCAGGTGCGCGTGAGACAGAAATGAAATAGCTTTCACGGTTATTAGGATTACGAACGCTTATATGCCCAAAGGCATCAACTACGCCCTCTCGTGCAAGAATACGATTGGCAATCACAAGTTCGCGAATGGTGTCTCTAACATCTTCCATTATTTATTCCTCCCAATGGTTTAAAAGAAAGAATAGCCCTGTGTCTCTCTAAATAAATTCCTGTATAAAGCGTATCTTATGGGAAGCCCCTTGTCAGGGGGTGCCAAATCAGAATTATTAAGGATAAATAATTTATGCTTATAGGGAGGTTACGATGGCTCGTGCACCACAGATTGAGACTGTAATAAGCAATTTCACGCCACGATTTATAACCAGTGGTGTGCCGCTCGCTGATTTTGAAGAAGCAACCGCTGGCCTGGTAGACTGGGAAGACTGGTTGCCGCGTTGGTCAGCTCGTGCAGAAATACATGAGGCCCTAGGGCGTGACGCTTTAGAAGAAGCTAGAGGGTTAAGTGCCGCAGATCATCTTACCACTGCAGCGCTGTTATATCATTTTGCCAAGTTCATGGCAGTTCAATTTCCCGAAGCTATGAGGGCAACACATGCAAAGGCAGTGGAGTGTCATCGGCTTGCGTTGCCGCATATGGAACCACCCGGAGAGCGTGTGGCAATTCCCTTTGAAGGGACAGAAATTTATGGAAATCTGCGTAAGCCTAGTGGGGTAGATAAACCTCCTGTGGTCATCATGGTCCCCGGTCTTGAGGCTACAAAAGAAGAAATTTTCGGTTACGCCCCCTCTCTTCTTTTGAGGGGAATTGCTACTCTGCCTGTCGACGGCCCGGGTCAGGGAGAAGCTGAATATCATCTTCCCATTCGTGGGGATTATGAAACAGTTGCATCAGCAATAATCGATTGGATAGAGGGTCGCCCTGACCTTGATACAAGTCGGGTGGGGATTTTTGGAGTTAGCCTTGGCGGTTACCATGCGCCAAGAGCCGCTGCCTTTGAGAAACGAATCAAGGCTTGCGTATCTATTTCTGGNGCTTACGACTGGGCAGAAAATTGGGATAAGAAATCTGATTTGAACAAAGAAGTTTTCCGGATTCGTTCTCACGCTAAGACGCTTGAACAGGCTCACGAAATTGGTAAAACACTAACACTTAGGGCTTGTGCTAAGAACATCACTTGTCCAATCTATATCGCCGCCGGAGGTCTTGACCGCATAACGGCTGTCGAGGCCGCTAATCAACTTGCTGCTGACGTTTCCGGGCCTAAAGTCTTGTCAATAATTGAAGACGGTAATCACGTATGTCACAACNGACCCTACAANGTNAGACCACAAACTTCAGACTGGCTGGCTTTACAACTTGGAGAATAGCGATCCAGTGTTAGCCGCCATTGACCCATTGCAGGAGTTCGGGCATTAAAGAGAAAACCATACGCTACCGTATGGAGTTGGAGAGGCAATATGGATGGAGCTATAGGTCAACCAATCCGGCGCAAGGAAGACCAACGTCTATTGGTGGGTGAAGGTGAGTTTAGTGATGATCACAGTTTACCCCATCAATGCTGGGCAGTGATGGTTCGCTGCCCATTTGCGCATGCGGTGATTAAAAATATTGATACTCAAATAGCGAAGGCGAAGACCGGTGTACTAGGTATCTTCACCGGTGAAGATTGTGAAGCCGATGGACTTGGTCAAATTCCTCATAGTCCCTTTCCGTCAACAAAGTTTGATATGAAGTTACATGGGCCCGGTGGCACGGTGGGTGATAACAGCTTTGCCGGGATAAATACCGTGTTGCCCACNGATAAAGGGCGCTATGTGGGTGAGGCAATTGCGATGGTAGTTGCTGAAACTAAAATGCAGGCGGCCGAAGCTGCGGAGTTCCTCGAAATTGACTATGAGATCCTGCCATCCGTCACTAATACTAGGGCTGCCGCGGGAGAGAGCGCGTCAAAACTTTACAGTGAAATCCCGGATAACGTTTTTGTGGAAACATTTTTTGGAAATCAGGATGCCACTAACCGAGCTTTTGAAAAGGCCGACCATATAGTAAAGATGTCATTCGATATACCTAGGGTAACTGGGGTGCCAATGGAGCCTAGGTCTGCACTTGGCACCTATGACCCAAAAGAGGACAAATACACTATTTATGCTGGAAGCGGAGGTACCGTAAGACAAAAGCGGGAAATCGCCTCAGTATTGGGTGTTGAGAATAGTCAGGTGAGAGTTTACGCCCTTGATGTTGGCGGTAATTTTGGCACACGCAATAGGCTTTTTGTAGAGTTTCCGCTTGTTGCTTGGGCGTCAAAAAAGGTGGGCCGTCCCGTTAAACTGACTGTTGAGAGGTCTGAGTCATTTGTTAGTGACTATCAGGGGCGCGACCTCGTAGTTGACATGGAGCTAGCCCTAAATGCTGACGGTGTTTTCAAAGCTATAAGGTCGTCAAATATAAGTAATGTCGGTGCTAAATGTGTATCAC
The DNA here is from genome assembly GCA_002712335.1 of Rhodospirillaceae bacterium. Next base: position 23,123 of record PATI01000019.1, read on the forward strand.
TTTCCCCGCTTTCCAAGGGTTCAGGAATCATAACCGGGTCATATCGAATACCGGTTGCACACTTAAGGTCGCGAGCAACATTTTCTAACACCCCGCCGACCAACGCCTATCGTAGTTCGGGCAGACCAGAAATTATATATTGTGTAGAATGTCTGGTTGAAAAGACGGCGAGAGTTCTCGGATTTGATCCCGTTGAACTAAGGAGAAAGAACCTGATCCGAGACGAAGAAATGCCTTACACTAATGCGGTGGGCATGCAGTATGACAGTGGGAAATACCTAAAAAGCCTTAATATGGCGATCGAACTCAATGACTGGGATAGTTTCGATGCCCGAAAGGTGGAGGCTAGAAAGCGCGGAAAATTACTCGGTCGAGGCATTGCACATTATGTGGAGAGTTCTATTGGTACACCGGTTGAACAAGCTGAGCTGCATATCTGTCCTAACAAAAACAGACTTGATTTAGTAATTGGAACCCAACCCAGTGGCCAGGGACACGAGACGAGTTTTGCTCAGGTGGCCTCCGAGTGGCTTGGGTTACCAATAGAGAAAGTCAATGTGATAGTGGGCGATACTGACGTCGTCAAGGTAGGGGGTGGTTCCCATTCCGGGCGTTCAATGCGAATGGCGGGGACGGTTATTGTAAAGGCATCAGAGGCCTTAATCGAAAAGGGAAAAAAAATAGCCGGGCATGTTTTTGAGGCCTCTCCGGAGGATATAGAATTTCATTATGGTGTATTTTCCGTTGTAGGGACGGATCGAAAACTTGATTGGTTTGGGCTTGCCGTTGAGGCAGATAAGTCGGGATTGCCTGATGAGTTAAATGATGGTTTGTCTGTAGTGGAAGATAACGAGATGCATACCCCGGTATTTCCTAATGGCTGCCACATTTGTGAAATTGAAATTGATGAAGAAACGGGCGCCCCTCAAATTGTTCGTTATATCGCGATAGACGATGTAGGCAGGGCTATAAATCCATTGATAGTGGATGGACAAACTCATGGAGGCATTGTTCAAGGGGTTGGTCAGGCAATGTGGGAAGAATGTGTCTTTGATAATAATGGTCAACCTCTTAGCGGATCATTTATGGATTACGGGATGCCAAGGGCAGATCATTTTCCTTATTTTTTAACGGTTCTCAATGAAGTGCCATCTCCGACCAACCCTTTAGGCGTAAAAGCGGGGGGGGAGGGAGGAACTACACCGGCCCCAGCGGTCATTACCAATGCCGTCATTAACGCATTGCAGGACTATGAAGTAGAACACTTAAAAATGCCCCTGACACCCCTGAAGATTTGGCAGGCCATTCAGGGATATCAGAAGCTAAAAAGGACAAGATAAATGGCATCCTCAAATATCAAAGTGATTGGTTTTCCGGGTACGGGACTGTTACCCCTTTTTGTCGGTATTGATAAGGGATTCTTCGAGAAACGCGGCGTTTCTGTTGATCTCGAACGCACCCCTAGTTCCATGTATCAGGCACAAAAACTAGTTAGTGGTGATTTCGACATTGCTTGCAGTGCTGTAGATAATTTTATCGCATACCAGGAGGGTGCTGGTGAGATAGAACTCGACCGTGAACCTGATCTCTTTGTTTTTATGGGATCAACGCAAATCGAGCTTTCTTTCGTAGTTGCCAAAGGAATAGAGTGTTTTGAAGACTTAAAAGGTAAAACCCTGGCAATGGATGCCTTAGCAACCGGGTTTGCTTTCGTTCTTTATCGTATGCTGGATAAAGCAGGGCTTAAACCTGCAGACTACGATTTAGTCTCGGTTGGAGCTACACCACATCGCTGGGAAGCCGTGCAAGAAGGAGTGCATGCCGGTACTCTGTTGATAGAACCATTTACCGGTCAGGCTCGGGCAAGTGGCTATAAAATTCTTGAAAGTAGCTTGAAGACCTTCCAGAATTATCCTGGACAAATGTTTGGCGCAATGCGTGGATGGGCAAATGAGAATCGTCCGGCAATGATTTCTTTTATTCAGGGTTATCTCGATGCACTAGACTGGACCTTAGATCCCAATAATAAGTCAGTGGCGGCGAGCATTCTCAGTGCCAACATGCCACAAATGCCAGATAAAGCTGTTGCTCCAGCCCTCGAAAAACTTTTAGTACCAGAAACCGGCCTAATTCCTATGGGAACAGTTGATATGAATGGTCTGAAGACGGTTCTTGAAATTCGTAGTCAGTATGCTCCCCAAGGAAAGAAGCTTACTGACGTGGATAAATATCTCGACCTTAGCTTTTATAGGGAGGCTATTTCTACCCGTTAACATAAATAAAAAACCGCATAAATTACGGAGAATTTAATGACCTTTGATTATTCGAGAGTTTTTAGGTCTGGATTGCCGCCAGCGGAAAGCCGTTGGTCTGGTTTTCCCAAGTATAATTTTGTTGGCGGGCATAACGATGGAGCTAGTGTCCCTGTAGAAGATTTCATAAACGCATCTGCTAGGGTCCTTCAAAGAGAGGGGGCCACATTAGCGACATACAGTTTAGAAAGTGGTTCCCAAGGATATTTTCCTCTTAGAAAATTTCTTGCTGCATATCTCGCTAAGACCAACGGCATGCAAGACTCTGCGGAAAATATTTTGTTAGTTTCTGGCTCTCTACAGGCGCTGGACCTTGTTAACGATGTGCTACTCTCCAAAGGTGATACTGTAATAATAGAAGAAGCAGCGTATCAGGGTGCTATTCAACGCATTAAACGACTTGGCGTCGAAATTATTGGAGCCCCTCTTGATTCAGGTGGTATCCGGACGGATATTCTAAGCAATATTCTTGATGAATTGAAAGGTAAAGGTGTTCAACCCAAGTATCTTTATACTGTTCCGACGGTTCAAAATCCGACCGGAACGGTAATGCCAGAAGAAAGGCGACTGGAATTTCTAAATTTATCTCGTAAATTTGAGGTTCCCATCCTTGAAGATGATTGTTATGCGGATCTGACTTTTGATGGCAGGCGACCAAGGGCCATTAGAGCTTTGGATGATGATGGGCGCGTAATTTTTTGTGGAACGTTTTCAAAAACTATCGCCCCTGCTCTCCGGGTTGGTTACGTGGTAGCAGACTGGGAAATTCTCTCGCAGATGTTGTCTATGAAGCGGGATGGCGGATCTGGTGCATTGGAACAGATGGTTCTTGGAGAATATTGTCCCACGCATTTTGAACAGCATGTTATTAAGCTTCGAGACACTTTAAACGAAAAATGCCAAGTTATGTTGGAGACAATTGAGGCAGAATTTGGAACTTCTGCAGATGTTAGAAAGCCAGCCGGTGGTATTTTTTTATGGGTTCAATTGCCTGATAGTGTTGACACAACGAAATTATTTGAGATCGCTATTACAGAAGGTGTAGCGATTAATCCGGGGGCAGAATGGGTAGTAGATGCTGAAACCGGAAAAAATAAGATACGACTTTGCTTTGGTCTTCCTTCCAAAAACCAAATTCGAGAAGGTGTGGCTGCACTTGCCGACATTTGCCATCGCGAGTTTGGAGTGCCGGAACGGGGTTCGAACCTTCCCCGCTAGAATTTTTTACCCTAGCTTTTTTTCCGTTCCATCTCTTCAACCTCAGCAGCAGTCTTCCCCCAAGTTGGAGGATTTTTCATATACTCCTCTTCCTCTGGTGTATTCTTCCGCCCCAACACCTCATTGCGATGTGGAAATCGACCAAACTGTTTGATAGTATCATAGTGTCCTTGGGCGGATTTTATTGATTCATTCTCTGCCACTGCCTTGTATAGCGGTAACGCGATTTCATGGTCGGCTAGTATTTCACTATGTTCGAGTGGCAAATACATAAAGATGCGTGGCCATTTACTCCACCACTTATCAAACCCATTATCAAGAGCAAACTTGGTTATTTGACGGGCCTTAAGGTCGGCAGAAAATGCGCGCGGGGTGCCCCGATAAATATTACGTGGGAACTGGTCTAGACAAATAATTAATGCCAAGCAATCAACTCCGGTAGCCATCAGGTGATCAAGATCACCAGAGCATGCTCTCTCGTGTATCTCGGTGTAATTTTCAATCAATTCTCTGTCAAAATCAGACGTAGAACGGAACCATATTTGTCGTTTTTCTATGGGCGAGCTCATGTCAGTTGTGCCAAACCAGAAAAGCAGTATATCTTCGGTTAACGCATCCATCCTTGAGCTCCTTATGCTCGACCAAGTGGTAAAGGCGAGGTGTCGTTCAAAGCTATTTGTTCCTGAATTAGTCTTTCGAATAAAGACATTTTTATATCCCGGTAGTCTTGTTTATCCCACAGGTTTTTTAGCTCTCCTGGGTCATTATTAAGGTCATACAGTTCGCCCCAATCATGCCCATGGTAAACGGAGAGGCGCCATTGTTGCGTAATTAATGTGCGAGCCTTCGGATCCTTCCCGAGCACTGGTAAAATCCGTTGGTTGTCTTCTTCTATCAAAATAGCGTCACGAGGCCCTAGAGATTGAGGATTGTCTGCGACTGGTAACAAGCTTTTCCCCTGCAGACCATTATAGGGCAGAACTTTTGCTCTATCTAGAACGGTAGCAGATATATCAATTGTACCAGAAAGCGCATCCGTTTCAGCGCCGGCTACATCGCTCTCTGGGTCAGACCAGAGAAAAGCCACCCGAACTAATTCTCGATAGTGCGCCGGACCTTTGCGCAATAGGCAATGGTCCCCAAGGTGATCACCGTGATCGCTAGTAAACATAACAATTGTATTGTCCTCTAAACCATTGGATTTTAAAGCAGACAATATTTTACCAACACCATCATCAATCATTGAAATCATGCCACAAGTTAACGCCCGTGCCTCTAAAGCCTGCCGCAAATTGATACCGTAAGACATAATTCCGTCTTCCGGGGCTAAACCCTCATCGCGACGATCGAGCAGGGCCTTAACATGCGGCGGTGCTTCCCAGTCATTAACATTATATGCTTCGGGAACTTCCATCTGTTCTGGCTTGTACATGTCCCAATACTTTCCGGGAGGCGTGAACGGATGATGGGGGTCTGGGAAAGAGGCTACGAGATAAAAGGGCCGGTTCCTCTTAGATTTAGCATATTCTCGAATATATTTGTTAGCATGATCAGCAATCCAGGCGGTCGGGTAAAGCTTCTCGGGTACCTTGGTCCGCCAAGCTTGAAGAACAGAATAATGGTGTTCCAATCCATTTTTGGCGCCAATGAGGTCGTCAGCATCTTTTCTCTGGTTCTTGAGCCACCAGTAGTAGTCTCCACCGCACTCATCACCGTGTCCAAAACATAAATCGACATGCTCATAGCCGTAAAATGGGAGTTCTAAGCTAGCATCAGGGTTGTCCCAAAAATCGGGTCGTTCCTGATTATATTTGCCGTCCATAAAAATGCCTTTCAACGCCTCTCTTAATTCTGCAGCGGGCGCCACGTAGCCATCCCTTACTTCTTTATTAGAGTTTATTGGTGGGTGGGAAGTAAAATTTTGGAGATGGCTTTTACCTACAAGTCCTGTTTGGTAGCCGGCATCCCTTAGCATCTCTACAAAGGTGTTAGACGAAAGAGGTAAGGGTATGCCATTTTGACGTACACCATGGGCTGAAGGGGTGCGACCAGTCATTAGTGTTGCTCGGTTTGGCATGCAAACGGGGTTAGAAACATAAAATCGGTTAAACTGGACACCAGATTTTGCAATTGAATCAATATGAGGTGTCTTGAGTATCGGATGTCCAGCACATCCCAGATAATCAGCCCGATGCTGGTCCGTCATGATCAGAACAAAATTAGGTCTTTTTTTCATTTTTTAACCATGCAACAGACTTAAATCTTCGTTTTCCTCATAACATAATGTCATTCGACGTTTAAATAAACTGTGGGTATTTCTATTAAGTTTTTTTCTGTATTCTGTGAACCAAATACCAGCTTAAGTAAAGAGGAGTTAAAGATGGGATCGATTGATGCTGACGCGCACGTAGTTGAGTGTGAGGCGACGTTTGATTTTTTAGAACCAGAATATGAGCGATATCGTCCACTTGTTGTCCAATCCAAAGATAATAGATCTATTTCAAGTCAGGTAGGTATACATCAACGAGAGTTTTGGTACCTCGATAACCGTATGTTACCGAAGGAAGGTAATGTAGGTGCTGATACAGCGAAGACCTCTCGAGAAATGGAGGATATCTCCGGTCGTTTGAAACACATGGATGAGTTAGGCATTGATGTACAGGTCTTGTATCCCACGGTATTTTTAAGGCCATGGACTCAGACGCCGCAAGTTGAATATGCGCTTATCCGTTCATATAACCGATGGCTTGTCAGTATATGGAAGCAGGCGCCTGATCGACTAAAATGGGTAGTGATGCCTCATCTTTTAAATATGGATAAATGTCGTGAAGAATTGGAATTTGGCAAAACCAACGGAGCATGTGGTGTTTATATGCATGGGATTGAGCATGATACACCACTTTTTTCGGAAAAATTTTTTAAACTTTATGCAATGGCGGAAGAGTTGGACTTGCCCATTTGTTTCCATGCAGGAAATAATAGCTTTCTATTAGAAAACATGTATCGCGAAGATAGCGGTTTCGCAAAAGCAAAATTGCCCTTGGTAGCCACGTTTCATCAATTGTTGTTTAAGGGTATCCCCGCAATGTTTCCAAATCTTCGTTGGGCTTTTGTTGAGGTCAGTGCACAATGGATACCTTATGCGTTGAATGACCTTGGTCTTCGGTTAGCGCGCCGTGGTGAAGATATCTCCGAATCGATTATGGCGGATAACAATATTTGGGTGGCATGCCAAGTGACAGACGACCTAGATTATATATTGAAATATGCTGGAGAGACCCAATTGGTTGTAGGAACAGATTACGGTCACGCCGATACTTCGACCGAGATTGAGGCGCTTCGGAAATTGAGCTCCGATGGCAAGGTATCCGAAGATGTTGCCGCTAAGATTTTAGAGGACAACGCGCGCACACTTTATGGCTTGTGATTAAAGTTCTTTTAAGTCATTTAGATAGAAATACTGGGTTCCGGTAAGTGGTTCCCTTAATTATTATTAACTTGGGTTTGAATTTCGATGTTCAAAAAATCTATCGCAGCCATAGTCGCATTTGCGGCAGTTTCATTCACAATCGGTGTATTTGCAGCAGAGGGGATTAAGAGAGTGAAAATAACTACGAATCTAGGAATAATTGAAGCAGAGCTGTCGGCTAAGGAAGCGCCAGGTACAGTTGAGAATTTTATAAAATACGCTAAGAGTGGTTTTTATGACGGAACAATATTTCACCGTGTAATCGAGGGTTTCATGATCCAAGGCGGAGGTTTTGAAACAGGTCTGAATAAAAAAGATACCAAAGATCCTATTCAAAACGAGGCGGATAATGGATTGCAAAATTTGGTTGGCACCTTAGCGATGGCTAGAACCAATGATCCGCATTCTGCGACGGCACAATTCTTTATAAATACTGCTGATAATCACTTTCTTAATCACACGGATAAAAGTCCTAGTGGCTGGGGATACGCGGTATTTGGAAAAGTAATTTCCGGTATGGAAGTTGTTCGTCAGATTGAAGGGGCACAAACCGGGCAACGTGATGGTATGGGCGATGTGCCTCTTCAGGACGTAGTTATCCAAAAAATAGAAATCGAATAGCTTATAAAGTTTTGATTAGAATTTTTTATTGGAGGCGCGGGGGTATTTTGATCCGTTGGGGTAAATTAGTTCCGCGACCCTCCGAACGCGCTCGCTTGTAAATATCAATAGCAAGTGAAAGATCAGAAAGACCCATCCCCATAGCTTTAAACAAAGTTATATCAGCATCTGATGGTCGCTTTATATCTTTCCTTATTAGTTCAGATACAGAGTGAATATTAGACCATGAAGTTTTATTTTCTCCATAATGTTTGATGAATTCCGATGACATTTCTTTTATTGTTTTAAGGTTGTCCACCGCTATGATATCTGCTCTCTCAAAAACGTCATCGGTAAATTCGATCCTTGCTGGAACAATCGCTCCCATAGCATTCAGGTGTGTCCCTCTAGAAAGCATATCAGCAGTTAAAAACGGTTCCGTTGCGTTAGTTACAATTGTAACGATGGGGGCATTAATTACCGTCTCTTCTAGGGTATTACAGGCGGTAACTTTAAAATCAAACTCATTACGAACCGCTTGAGCAAAGGCATCGCGATTTTCTGGGTTTCGGCTAAACACTCGCAATTTTTTAAGAGGTCGAACGGCGTGGCACGCGGCTACTTGGGGAAGGGCTTGCTTTCCCGAACCAACAATGCCCATCTCGTTTGCCTCTTTGGAGGCTAGTCGTTTAGTGCCTATTCCGGTCATGGCTGCAGTTCGCATTTGTCCAAGTGCAGTGGCTTCAATTACGGCGAGGTGTGCGCCATTCTCCATTGAAAAAAGCTCAACTATAGTCTCGGACTTACCTTGAACATTTATCCAATTTTTAAAGCCGCAAATTCCTTCCCCATCAACAGATGAACCTAGTACATGCATGGCATCATTTTTTGCCACCATAAGATGTCCTTTTGGCATGTTCTGAGCCTCACCAGCGGCTTCGAGAGGCAGTATCCCCTCAAGTGCCGCAATCGCATCAGGAAGACTAACCATTGAGGTTACGTCTTCTTCAGTAATCCAAATGGGCGAAAAGGTCATTTTGGATTATACCGTCTTTTTAGGCAGTTAATCGATACGGAATTTGCTCGGGACCTGATCCCTCGTAATATTCACCTGTATCTCGGTTATAGCGCCCTTGCATTACCTCGCCAACAAGAACACGACTTCGCAGAATTACCGCTACCGACCTGACTTTGCTTCCTTGTTCCGCATGAATGTCATAGGGAGGAACCAAGTCCGCTTTGCCTGCTTCACCCTTAGTATCACTGACTAATTCGACTTTGACATACCCATCTTTCTTGCGGGACTCAACCGCTCTAAAGCGCTCGAGAGACTCGGAACCATCGAGAAGCCCGTATAGAACCCAACCATCGGCGTGATCATGGACACTTCCAGTGCGCCCGGGTACGCGGACCACTCCATTAATCACAAAACCATAATCGGGGTCGGTATAGAATAGCAAATTCTTTCGTCCCTCCGTCGATGGCCAGTTTTTGCAATGTTCACGTAAGGCGGGGTCGACTAGGAGTTCATTTTCCATTAATACGTGAGCTCGTTTCATTCGGTCGCCATCATCGGTGTTTTCCGACCAAATTTTACGCAAATCTTTTACAAACTTTTTGAAGGCTGGAAGTGTATTTTTATCCATTAAAATACCCTTTATCATCTAATTCGATACCCTAAAAATAACATGTGAAACTTAAAGTCACAACGTCTACACCCTTTCCAAATATTTTTTTAAAAGTTAAAAAATAAATAATGCAGGGAGAAAAAAATGGATTTAGGTATATCAGGGCGTAATGCCCTAATAACAGGAGGCAGCAAAGGGATTGGTCGCGCCTGTGCGGAGGCGTTAGCAAGTGAGGGGGTCAATATAGCGATTGTGTCCCGGAACCTTAAGTCCTTGGAATCTGCGGCGGCGGAAATGTCATCCAATCTTAAAGGCTATATTGTCCCAATAACAGGCGATCTCACAAAAGGAGCAGAAGTAGAAAGGGTCTTCGCAGAAGCTGAAGGAGCTTTGGGGAAAATCGACATACTAGTAAATAATGCCGGTTCAGCTCCTTTAGGAAAAATTCGGGATATTACAGATGCAACTTGGCAGGAATGTTTTGACTTAAAGTTGATGGGTTATGTGCGATGTTCCCGTGCCGTGATGGCCGGTATGTGCAAACGCAAATGGGGACGAATTATAAATATAATTGGGCGTGGTGGCCATTTTCCCACCGCTAAATATATAGCTGGGGGGGCAATAAATGCTGCAATTTTAAATATTACTCAGGCCCTTGCTGAGGAATGCGGCCCCCACAATGTTCTGGTCAATGGTGTTAACCCGGCCGCGACTGCGACTGAAAGGTGGAATACACTTGTCAAACAGCGTATGAAAATTACCGGCCAAACGGAGAAAGAAATTCGGGAAGAATCTGCCAAAAATGTGCCTCTAGGGCGCATCGGGTTGCCGGAGGATATTGCTAATATGGTTACATACCTCTGCTCAGAAAAAGCGGGATTTGTTAATGGCTCCTTGGTAGACGTTGATGGGGGGGTCAGCAGAGCACTGTAATTAAAAAGCGAAGCATAAATTTTAATAAGACTTAATCCGGGACTTTTTGTTTTTTTAGGGGCCATGACCTATAGAAACTGGGCTAGAATCTGAAAGATCCATCATGCGTCGTGATAGGAGTTCCAGGATTTCGGCCTGAACGTTTCGGTATTCAGTATCATTCCATAAGTTGTCAAACTCATTTGGATCATTTCTGAGATTATAAAGTTCACCCCAGTTAGTGTCAGAGTAAAGTGTTAAACGCCAATCTTCTGTAACAAGTGTGCGGGCTCGAAAATTCGGCTCAAAACCCATATAACCTCGTCTTTGGCTTTCTTCGATTACGATAGATTCGTGGCCAGAGGCACCGGTTGCAATTTTTCCGAGAGAGAGACCTTGCAGTCCATTGAAATTCTGAATACCGGCGCGATCAAGAAATGAACTAGCCATGTCAATTGTGCCGGTCAAAGCCGAAGTGGTCTTCTTCTCGGTCTTTGTTTTTGGATCAAACCATATACAAGGTACTCTAATGAGACCTTGGTAGTGGATGGCTGCCTTTAGCAGTAATTGATGGTCTCCCATGAAGTCCCCGTGATCAGTAGTGAAGATTACGACAGTATTATCGGCTTGGCCGGACGCATCCAATGCGGCCAGGATTCGGCCAATGGCATCATCAATCATACTGATGGATCCGTAGTTAAGCGCAATGGCTTCGCGGGCCTCCTCTTGGGTACAGCCAAATCCCCGCTGTCCATTTTTGTTGGCTTTACCCTCGTCGCGTTCTTTGTGCAAGGCGGCAACATTAGGCGGTAATTTTTCCATAGGGTGAAAAAAAGCCTCTGGGATTGGTATATCTGCAGGGTCATACATATCGAAATATTTTCCGGGAGGAGTAAAGGGGTGGTGGGGGTCCGGGAAAGAACATTGTACAAAGAATGGGTTTTTTTTATTTTTGTCACCCTGCTCTTTAAGAAATTCTATAGTTTTTTCAGCTACAAAGGTAGTGGGGTAAAGTTCTTCCGGTATCGCTGTCCGCCATGCTTGCGGTGCGGTCAGTGTACGGTTACTCGGAATGGCATTACCTGGCCCTCTTAATGAATCCGGTTCTGGATGTCTTTCGGCGAGCCATTGAGAGTAGTGTCCGGTAACTCGATCACTATGGCCGATGGCCAATGCGATTTTTTCAAAGCCATAAAAAGGTAATTCGGGTTCGAAATTTGGATTGTTTTTCCAAGTTGGCGGCAGCTCCTGCTCATAATTCCCATCGTCCCAAATATTTCGTGTAGCTTCGGCGAGAGCAGCAGGGGGCTGAAATTTTTCTGGATCTGGTACAGGAAGCCCCACCTCGACGGCGTTAGCAGAGATACACTGTAAATGACTTTTGCCAAACAAGGCGGTGCGATATCCGGCAGATTGCAATACATGAGTAAAGGTTGTTGCGTTAAGTGACAACGGAATTCCATTTTGCCGAACGCCATGAAGCGAGGGCATCCGCCCAGTCATTAGGGTGGCACGGTTGGGCATACAGATCGGGCATGAAACATAAAATCTTTCAAATTTTGTACCTCTTGCGGCTATGTCGTCAATATTTGGGGTTTGGACGATTTTATTGCCGTAACAACCTAGATGATCAGCTCGATGTTGATCGGTGATGAACAATAAGAAATTAGGTTGGTCTGACATGACTAGCTTTCTCCTTTAGGGTCATTTAGGAACCAAATCCGATTTCCTTGAAGAACTCGGTTACTATTTTAGCTGCAGCTTTGGGTTTTTCTATTTGTACCATATGAGTAGCACCCGGTATTGCTTCATAGGGGTGACCAAATTCTTCATGTAGAGCTCGATTTACGAGGCCGGGAGATCTTGCATTCGGATCATCCGGATCGCTTGCAATAACTTTTAATGGTCCTTTTAAGGTTCCAAACCCCGGACATAAATCAAGTTCTGAATTCGTTTTATAAACTTGAGCTTCACCTTCAGGTGGACAGCATAACACCCAATCTCGACTTTCGGTGTCTTCACGGAGAATTGATTCTGCCATTAGCTCGTGGGATCCGCTTACCCACCTGCTGAGGCTCTTTGATTTGGAAAACTGAGTGGCTAATGTTTTTGGGTCGGGGAACCGTTCCGGGCGATTCTTAGACCAGTCAGAAAGCATCAATTCAAAATTTTTAGCAATTACATTCAATGGGTGGCCAATACTAGGAACTAAGGGCGGGTCGAAAAGTATTAGAGCATCCCAACGCCATCCATTTGAAAGGGCGTGCCAAATGGATGTGACAGCTGAAATTGAGTGAAATAATCCTGCGGTAGTTTTATGACCAAAAATCGCTTGGATATTATCTAATATCGCTTCAAGGTCACTTACAAAATAGGAAACGTCATGATGTCTTATGTTATCGTGACGGGGATTTTGTCCATGGTTTCTCTGATCGTACAAGATCAGTTCGTAATCCTGTAAAAGAAGTTTCCAGAAAGGAAAATAGGCGTCAGTTGCAAAACCGTTTCCATGAGCAAGAATTAACCTTGGACCTTCTATGTTTCCATGTTGCCGAAGGCGAATAACGGCACTGTCATTCATTGTAATGTCGATCGTCTTTAAAGGTGAAGGTAATACAAATTTTTTCATATTTATCGGGACACCCTATACGTTTAGGATAGTTGAAATGGCGAAGCTCTCGATAACCACAATCGCCCTATGGCAGATAATTTTTCCATGAATTTATATGTCACCATATTAAATAACTGTACAAACTTCATCAAACTTAAACCGCGGTAATTTCTGAAATAATCCGGATGGGTCACCGTAACCAATGTTGCAGAGAAAGTTTGACCTAATCGTCGTTCCAGAAAAAAACTCTTTATCCACCGCTGAATTGTTGAAGCCGGACATTGCTCCAATATCCATACCCAATGCCCTTGCGCCAAGCATGAGGTAGGCGGCTTGTAGAGTAGAATTACGGAATGCATTGGTTTCAGCGTGCTCGGCGTCTTCCCGATATTGTGCTCCCATATCCCGATGAGGAAAAAGTCTTGGCAAGTGTTCCCAGAAATTTACGTCATAGCCAATAATAACGCATAAAGGGGCTGCCTCGATTTTTTTTACATTTCCCGGATTTACACAGGGTGTGAGCCTCGCTTTAGCTTCGTGCGAACGGCAAAATACTAGGCGGGCGGGCAGACAGTTCCCGCTAGTGGCACCATTTATGGTTAGATCATAAAGGGTCTTAATTTGTTCATCAGTAACCGGACGATCGGTCCAGACATTATGTGTTCGTGCCTCGCGAAATAACAGGTCTATCGCATCTTCATCCAGACAGCTAACACGTTTTCTTAATTCCTCGACGGCTTTTATAGCGTCTTCCACAGAATTCATTTTAATTGTCTCCTATTATAATTATTCAAATCACTTAATTCTGTTGCCTTAAGGTGGAGTAATTTTTGGGACAAAGCGACTATAGAGCCCTAATCCAAAAAGCAATACTAAAAGACCACCGCCAATAATAAAAAAGCTTTCTTCCCGGCCATAATAGTCGGATACGAAGCCGATAATCGGTGGAAGAATTACACCTCCTAACCGGTTCATAGTTTGCCTTAATCCTACGACGGTCCCCTGTTGTTCGCGGGTCACGGATATGGCCTGAACTGAAAACAATATAGGCTGCGAAACGCCTTGTGTTATGCCACGAAAAACCTGTCCAATTAAAAGCAAGGCGAAGATAGTCCAAACAGTTGTTCCAAGACCCCCTATTAGAGGAGTGGCACTGACTAGTGTGACGGTAATAAATGTGGTTAGCATCAGCACTCTGATGGGATCAAAGCTCCTCATTATTCGCCCAGAGTACCAAGAACCAATAGCACCGGCTAATTCAATTGCTGCAAATAAAAGCCCTATCTTTGTAGCGGTTAAGCCTGCGTCCTGTGCGTATGTTACGTAAATGGTAGTTTGAACTCCATAGGTGGAATTCCGCACTAACATAGCAATTGCTGTGAATGCAACTGCAGGAATAGCCATTAGGGCAAATGTGGCCGTGTAATCAGACAATCTTGGCATAATGTCTGATATTCTAAAACTGTTTTTGTCAGTATTAGTTTCTTCCGGGGGGTTGGGTTCAGGAACTCGCCAAAGGGTGAAAAACGCAATTACAGCCCATAACGTTCCAAAACAATATGCAAGCCACGCGCCGCCTAAGTCAAATAAAAGTCCCGCAAAGATTGGTGCAATCGTTGTACCTATTCGAGCGAATGTGCTGAAACGTCCGATATATTCTGCGTCTCCTTCCGCTATTCTCGCGATAAGGGTCTGGGCACCTGACCATCCAAGCGAGATTGCAAAGCCACTTAGCACCTGAAGAAGGAATAGCGCCCAGAAGGTTGAAAGGAATGGGAAAAGTGGTCCAAATAAAATAACTGAACCTGTGAAAATCAGGGTAATCCTCCGTGTGCCAAAACGATCCATCAATGCTCCACCATGGATGGATAAGAAAAGTGATAGTAGGGAACGAGCTCCAACAAGAGTGCCAATTTGGCCGTCGGACATCCCCAATGTATCCTTTGCAAAAATCGGGATTAGTAAAACGAAAATATCGATGAGGGCCATGCTAAAAATGCCAAAAGCATATACCGCATGTAGGTCCTTTTTACGTGGTCCGGTGGAACGTTCTTTTTTCAAGAAAGGAAACCAAGTAAAGTTATTAATTGGTTAGATTTTATTTTCACAATATTAAAACACTAGTTTAAGGTAATTGTCTTTTTGGAACGGCCGATATGTTGGCATACATATATCTATAGTTTTGTTTATCAAATTTTTCCTAATTTTAATAGAATATTGCGGAGAGCTACCTATAAAATTTGTTGGCCGCCTTTTCCGATACATAGCCTTCTGAAATATCGTTAGCCAGTGATTCTGGATCCCGATTTTTAGGATTGCCATAACCGCCGCCGCCGGGCCCATTGACACGAAATATGGTGCCCTCGGGCAATGACATGCGAGCTGAAGATGGCATAATTTTTTCTTCTTTTGTCCCAGGGTTTACAATAAATCGGCTTGGGCCACCGGGTTGGCCTCCTCTCAAGCCGGCAGGGGGTTCGATTGAACGGTCCGCACGATAAACGATTTCTCCGGGTTCTAGCATTTCATATTCACGCAAGAAATTTAGGCCGCCTCTGAACTCACCGGCCCCTCCAGAGTCTCTATTTAAATTAAATTTTCGTATTCGACAGGGGAATTCAGTTTCGATGATTTCAACTGGAGCAGCAAAAAGATTTGCCAACATGACGCTCGCACCTGAGGCGCCATCGGCTCCGCTACCAGCCCCATATGCTGATCCAAATATTTCGTATTGGTTACCACGTTTTGGCTTTGTGTCGCCTTTCCATGAAACAATTATTGAGCCTCCGCTACCTCCTGAGTGGGCGATCGCTCTACCCGGTAGAAGTGGATCCATAGCCTCGAGGATTACGTCACAAAGCTTTAAACAGCATTTCATATAGCTTGAACAGGGACGGGGTGGCTCCGCACTAACTACACTCTTTTCTTTAAATTTAAGGGTAACAAAGTCACGAATGCCGTCGCTGTAACGAAGTTCTGGGTCTATCAATCCAATAAGGCAGTAAAAAACGCATGCCTCCACCATTGCGATTCGTAAGTTTACAGGCCCCTCCGTTTGCGGGTCGCACTCCGTAAAATCGAAATCTATACCTCCATCAGTTATGCTTATCTTTACATGGAGTTTTACCTTCGTTGTTTCGTCTACGCCGTCATGGTCGAGGTATCCTGTAGCTTCTGCAATACCATCAGGTATTTCTTTCAGGGCGGCACGGAATTCTTCCCCTGAAGCTACAACCATCGAGTCCATAGATTCTAAAACAGTTTCAACGCCAAATCGGTTACACATATCATGAATTTGCTTTCGTCCGATCCGAGTAACGCCGATCTGCCCAGAAATATCCCCAAGCACAACGTAGGGTGCACGGGTATTGGCAGCTATAAGTCTGATAATTTCGTCGATTGGCTTTCCTGCCCGATGAATTCTAATTGGTGGAAGCATCATTCCTTCTTGGAAAAGTTCGGTTGCTGATCCGTAAGTGCTTCCGGGCACAGTTCCACCAACATCAGCCTTGTGGGCTATCGTCGCTGCAAACGCCACCAGAGTACCTTTATAAAAAATAGGGGAGATGAAACCCATATCTGAAGCATGAGGCATGTTAGCCTCGTAGGGATGATTGCTCACGAAAACATCACCGTCGGCAAGATTTTCTAAGCCATAAACTTCGATGATTTTCTGGACCAGATGAAAATAAACGGGTGAGTGAAAAAACATCCATGGTGAAACCAATAGGCGGCCCTTGGGGTCAACAATTACGCAACTAAAGTCGCGGCTCTCACGTACGATGGTGGAGTAGCCGGATCGATAGAAATGATAATCCATTTCCTCCATTAAACTGGTTATTCTATTACGGAGAAGTTCTACGGTAATCGGGTCAGCAGCCATATTAATCTTGCCTTTCTCCTATAATATTTCCAAAGTCATCTGTTCTCGCCTTCCACCCTTGGGGTAAGACCGTAGTTGAATCGAACTGTTCAATAATTGCAGGACCTTTAATAGTCGAGGATTTAAGTTGAGCCCGATTATAAACAGGAGCGGTATGAAATTCTCGGCCATTGAAGGTCACTGACCGAGTATTTCCTGGTGTCGAAATTCCATCTCTTAAAACCTCGTATAGAGGTCTTTGTTTTGTAACAGGTACCTGCACTCTTACCCGATAGCTGACAACCTCAATTTCTTGATCTCTGGCAGAGTGCCCGTGGAGATTGTGATGAAGTGTATGAAATCTGTCTTGGACTTTCGCTATTACTTCTTGGGTAATGGAAGAATTGTAAAGTCCTTTTAAAGTTGTCTTAATTTCATACCCTTGTCCGGCATAACGCAAATCTATGTCACGGATAAATTTATATGGTTGAGCGGATAGGCCCTCATTTTTCAGATCATTGATCGCTTGGGTTTCAAGTTCCTCAAAAAAATATTCAGCACGAGCAGGGTCTAGCTTAGAAAGTATATTAATATCTGACCGAATATAGTCATGAACTACATCGCTGCATAAAAGGCCTAGGGCAGAGAAAGCACCGGGGTTTGGTGGAATAAGTATACGTGGAATATGAAGTTCTTCTGCAACCATGGCGGCATGTACCGGCCCTGCGCCGCCAAACGGCACTAGAGTGAGGGTGGTGAGATCAATCACCTTTTTAGCAGCCTGAACACGTATTTCATCTGCCATACGAGCATTAATTAGTCTTACAATCCCTGCTGCTGCTGCTTCAACTGAGAGCCCCATGGGGCCAGAAAAAGTTTTTCTGATAGCATATTTAGCGCGTTTCTTATCCAAATCAGTATTTCCACCAAGTAAAAAGCTAGGGTTTAGGAAGCCACAAATAAGGTCAGCATCTGTAACGGTCGGGTGTTCGCCACCCTTTCCATAACAAACCGGACCAGGGTCGGCACCCGCACTATCTGGCCCAACACTCATAAAGTTAGCTGGTGTTAATCGGGCAATGGTGCCGCCCCCCGCGGAGATAGTGCTTATATCGAAGGCGGGAACATCTAATCTCCGCTCGGCAATCATTCCTTCGGTCATCTCTATGGGTTTGCTATCCTGAATAAAGGCAATATCGCAACTGGTACCCCCCATATCCATCGTCACGACATGTTTCCAGCCCTGTTGTTCTCCCAGCAAATGGCCTGTTGCTTGCACTCCCGCAGCGGGCCCGGATAACAACGTTTGAACTGTGCGACCCCCAACTCCAGTTTGATCTAGAGGAATCACGCCACCATTTGATTGCATTAGAAAACATTTTGGAGTTGTAATTCCTAGCTTTTTAATACCCAGGTCAAGATCTCTAGAGTATCGGGTAAGGCATGGTTCAAGATAGGCATTGAGCATTGTCGTGGACATTCGTGGCCATTCTCTTATGCGCGGGAGTACTTCCGAGGATAGGGAGACGTATGCTTCAGGAAATTCTTGCCTTATGATCTCGGCCGTGCATTTTTCATGCTCCGGATTCATAAAAGAAAACATGTAACATACAGCAAAAGAGGTTGCGCCTTTCAACCTCAGATACTGGACGGCATTCCGAATTTCATTTTTGTCCAATTCTTCAATTTCAGTTCCAGACTCGTCAATCCTTCCTCCTATCTCTCTAGTCATTTTTTGAGACACCAAAGGCGTCGGTCGTTTAAATTTTAATTCGAACTGGTTACTCTCTCTGGCTTGGCTTTGCACTATCTGAATCGCCCTGAACCCCTTTGTTATGAGCATCCCTAAAGTAGCACCTTTCATTTCCAGAAGGGTATTGGTCGTTACTGTTGTACCATGGCTGAAAAAATCTATCGCATTCGCTTCAATACCATTATCTAAAAAACGTTGGATGCCCTCGAGAACTGCAAGTGAGGGGTTGGCAGGTGTCGATTGTACTTTTTCGATCAGAATTTCTCTAGTATTCAAATTAGAAAGCACCAAATCGGTGTGTGTACCCCCTATATCGACACCCAGTCTATATTTTGCCAAGGATGCGTTCCCCATAATGTGACTAGAAAAATGCTATTGAAGTAAATCTTTGCTGATCCAGCTGCCCACAGCGGTGAGGGCCTCGTCACAATGAACTCGGCCCATTATTTGCATACCGAGGGGCATGTCCTCCACCGTTAGTACAGGAAGAGAAATGGCCGGCATACCGATGATGGATGATGCTTCATTAAAAACCGCGCTACCCTGATCTTTTCCTATTGGTCCGGGCCCCGGTGAAGATAGGGTAATCATGGCATCACATCGTCGAGCAATTGCGTCGTGCATCTCACGCCAGTAAACTCTGCGTGCGAGTGCCGAACGATATTCAGCTTGAGTGAGTCCGGCTCCTTCTTGGATCCCTGCTTTTAAACGAGGCGGTATTTTATCCGAGTCATAATCTAGGTATTGATACATCGGAAAGCGCATTTCAAACCGATAAAGTTGTCTCCAAAGTTCGGGCGAGTGAGCAGTTTCCGTCTCATATGCTTCAATTGCAGGATCATCATTCCGAGTATAAATTTCACAACCTGCATCAGACAACTTTCTCACAGCACTATTAAAAGCTTCTTTACTGGCATCATCTGTTTCATTCCATCCAGCTGTCTCTATAACTATTAGACGTTCCGGTTTTTTCCCTATTGGGGGCAAAGAACCACCATAAAGACCTGGATGACCGGGGTCCCCGCCGGCAGTACTGGAAATGTATCTTGCCATTATCCACATATCTTCGATAGATCCGGCCAAAATACCTAAGTGGTCCATAGTCTCCGCTGCAGAAAATCCACCTTGACGATTCAGGGCTCCAAATGTCGCTTTGAGACCGTAATTTCCGCAAAAACTTGCAGGACGGATAGTGGAACCTCTGGCATGAGTCCCAAGGCCGCCGGGTATCATACCTGCGCCAACCGCCGCACATGTTCCACTTGATGAACCACCGGGGGTGCGCTGTAAATCATAAGGATTGCGTGTCATCGAAGGATCACCACCACCAAGTGTGACCGTTACAGTCTTGCCGACCAGTACGGCGCCGCCTTGACGTAGAAAATATACTGAAGCAGCATCGCGGATTGGTTGGTTACCTTTAAACAATTCACAATTATATTCCGTCGG
Source organism: Rhodospirillaceae bacterium (assembly GCA_002712335.1). The sequence goes on from PATI01000019.1 coordinate 42,937, forward strand.
CATATCAAAGGTTTCTATAAGGTCTTTAATTCCTATGGGCATGCCGTCAATCAACGAGAGCGGTTTACCGTCAGCATAGCGTTTTGTTGACAGGTCTGCCATTTGTCGGGCCTTGTCAGTATTAAGATAGGCCCAGGCTTTAACGTCATCGTTACACCCCTCAATGACTTCTAGGCAGCGCTCAAGATAATCACGTGGAGTGTCTTGTCCAACGAAGAATTTTTCTCGTTGATCATTGAAACTTCGTAATTTAGGGGCCTGCGGTTTATACTTACTAACACCAGAGGCGGGTTGTACTGCCATTTTTCTTCTCCCAAATATGTTTTTTACAGCGGTTACCATTTCAATTGGAAAGGTATCGCGTTTACAATATGCAGGCACATTACAAGAGAAAGAATTGGAGGCAAAGACATGGCACTAAGTTTAAAGGGGAAGACGGCGCTAATTACTGGTTCAGGTGGTGGAATGGGTCGTAGCCACGCAAATATTATGTCCAAGCGTGGTGCCGATGTAATTGTCCATGATATCAAGGAGGATGGCGCTAAAGAAACTGCAGATATGGTTCGTGGTAACGGCCAAAAAGCTTCAGTGCTAATTGCAGATGTTTTAGATGTGAAGGATTTCACCAGCAAAATAAAGGCGGCGGAAGTAGATCATGGCAAGATAGACATTCTGGTAAATAATGCAGGCGTTAGTGGTAATAAGCTTATGATGGAAGAAATTGATGAGAAAACTTACGATCAAATGTTTGATATTCAAGTGAAGGCGTCTTTCTTTGCGACCCAGGCCGTGCTTCGAGGAATGAAAGAGAGAAAAGCTGGCAGTGTTATTATGATTTCTTCTATCTATGCTATGGGAGGTAGCGATTTTGCCTCACACTATGCCGCAGCTAAGGCTGCTTTATCTGGATTTACAAAAGCGTGGGCGCGAGAATTTGCAGCGGAAAAAATTCGCGTAAACGCCGTTGCCCCGGGCTTTATTTTGACAGGTATGACCCAAGGTAGTAACACACCGGAAATGATTGAAGAACGTGGTAAAAATATGCCTCTTGGTCGTTTGACAACACCAAAAGATATCTCCTATGCCGTAGCATGGCTCGCGTCAGATGAAACTGAAATGATTACGGGCCAAGTTATCAGCCCTAATTCGGGAGAGGTGATTGTTGGGTATTGAACATAATTGTAAGGTTTGGTTTTAATGAAAAGATAAAGATTTAATTGATGAAAGATTTTTTTGTCCGCCGCAAATTTTTTTGATCTTTTTAGTATGGACCCTAGTCACGGGTCATTTGGGCAAGGAGTATTGGCAATGTTCCGCAAAAACTGTTGGTATGTAGCGGCTTGGGATCATGAGGTGACGCAAACGCCTCTTGCTCGGACATTGCTTTGTGAACCAGTTGTTTTATTTCGCAAGCAAAATGGTGAAGCTGTAGCCCTTGAGGATCGCTGTTGTCACCGAGCTCTTCCTCTTTCGATGGGTGTGGTTATCGGTGATCACTTGCAATGTGGTTATCACGGACTCGAATTTGATTCATTGGGCCAATGCGTCAAAATTCCTGGCCAAGACAAAATACCTCCTAACGCCAAGGTTAAATCCTATCCGCTTGTTGAGCGCTGGAAATGGTTATGGATTTGGATGGGAGATCCAGAATTGGCAGACGATAGCCTAATCCCGAATTGGTGGTGGTTTGATCACCCCGAATGGGAGATTGTGAAGGGTAAATATCTCAAACTGGCATGTAATTATCAACTTATTACAGACAACCTTTTAGACCTTTCACATTTAGCCTACGTACATCTGAATACACTGGGGACCAGTGATATTAGTGAATTTCCTATTAAGACTGATCGTGAAAGTGACGCAGTGCGGATGACAAGATGGATATTGGATAGGCCTGCCCCACCGATGTTTCAATCGCTTGGTGATTTTGATGGAGCAGTCGATCGTTGGCAAATTGTAGAGACATTTTCGCCTTGTCTTACTCAAATCCGTGCGGGCGCATGCGACGCTGGATCGTGTAATCCTGATCTTGGGGAACCTGATATTGGAATGCACATTAGAAGTTTAAATGCCCCTACACCTGAAACAGAGAATTCTACCTTTTATTTTTTTGGGCATGCTCGAGACTTCGCCCTTGGAGATAAAGACGTTTCTGGCAATCTTTTTAAGATGGTGTCTCAAACTTTTGATGAAGATGTTGTAATTCTAGAGGCACAGCAAAAGAGGATCACCGCCCATCCAGATAAAGAATTTATCGATATCAATGTTGATGCTCCGGGCATCGCTGCCCGTCGGATGCTTGCCCGGGATATCGAGGCAGAAAATAAATAAAACTTATCCCAAGACCTCTCGCACTTGCGGGAAAACCCTTTCGCCAAGTATTGAGAGAGTATCCATCGTTAGTGAATGGGGCATGTCGGCCCACTGAATACTCATAATAAGGTGATTTGTACCAATCTCTTTATTGAGATTTATGATTTGTTCCGTGACATCTTCCGGTGAACCTATGATAAATCTATCCCCGGCAAGTTCATCAAAGGCTAGTGCAAGGTTTTGATCACCTTCCGGTAATTGGTCTCCCTGGCCCCAAGATTGGTAGGCATTATATTTCTTTGTAAGATAAGGCCCGGCCCATTTTATTGCCTCCTCTCTTGTTTCTGCAACAAATAACTCCCTTCTCATTGGCAGTTCTGTCGGGAAGGGTTTGTTGCATTCATCGAGTGCTCTTTTGTAAATTTCTATTTGTTGTTTTATATCACTAATTTTATTGTGATGATTAATATACCAACAATCACCGAGCCTTGCGGCACGCTTAATGGCTGGGTCAGCATTGGCACCAATCCAAATTGGAGGAAAAGGTTTCTGAAGTGGTTTTGGAGAACAAGAGGCGTTATTTAAACTAAAATGAGTGCCAGACATTGTAACCTTTTCTTCAGACCAAAGGCGTTTGAGGGCAATTAAGTTTTCTTCCAAGAGTTTGCCGCGTTTTTTTACGTCACTGCCAAATGCTGCAAATTCGACCTCACGGTACCCTAAAGCTACCCCACAAATTAATCTGCCATTTGACATTATGTCGATGGTGGCGAGTTGTTCGGCAATATCGAGAGGTTTGTGTAAAGATAGGAGAATCACTCCAGCATTTAGTTTTACTCGTTCTGTTTCTGCGCTTAATCTAGCCAAAATGGGTAGTTGTTGAAATGCCTTAAAGGGTGCTGTGCTGTAGTGCGATGTTTTAGTGATAGAATCAAAACCTAAATTTTCCGCTGCTTTGCACTCAGTTATTAGCTCCTCAAAACACGTTCGGATATCTTGGTTGGTTTCATATTGGCCACGAATTGCAAGGCCGAACTGCATTTTGACTTTCCTTTTTAGTTAAAAATTTCTTTCGAATTAAAAAATCTTTGCCGTAATATTATGCGGAAATCAACAAGATTGATTCAGATTGGAGTTAATTTAAAATATGTGATAGTGGCAAATATAGTGACAAAATGTAGTTTGTTGGATTGTATCCCCTTGTGGCACCGGCTGTTAGCCGGTATATCCAAAAGCATCAATTGACCAGCGAGATCAAAGGAAGATGTAAAAATGGCTGATGGGATTTATGACGTAGTAGTTGTCGGAGCGGGTAATGCGGCGGCTTGTGCGGCTTTAGCTGCGCAAGATGCGGGTTCTGAAAAGATTGTCATGTTAGAACGTGCCCCTGAAGACGAGGCTGGTGGTAATACACGGTTTACCGCTGGGGCTATGCGGGTGGTATATGACGGAGTTGAGGATATTAAGAAGCTGGTCGAACTTTCTAACCAAGAAATTGCTGATACAGATTTTGGTACCTACACGAAGGATCAATTTTTTGACGATATCTTTAGGGTGACCCAATTTCGTACCGACCCAGAAATGGCTGAAACGCTGGTAACAAAAAGTCTTGAAACACTCACCTGGATGCGGGAAAAGGGGATACGTTTTGTACCAATTTACGGTCGTCAGGCTTTTAAAATTGATGGAAAATTTAAATTTTGGGGTGGACTGACTGTCGAAACATGGGGTGGCGGGCCCGGGCTTTATGAAGCTCAACAAGAAATTACAAAAAAGAACGGTATTGAGACAATGTTTGAAGCTCGTGCTGTGGACCTAATTTTTGATGGTGCTAAAATTACTGGGGTTCGTGTAAAACAAGGTGCGAGTGTCAAGGAGCTGAGTTGTAAATCCGTAGTATTAGCGTCGGGAGGTTTTCAGGCAAATCCAGAATGGCGTACGCGGTACCTAGGACCCGGATGGGATCTCGCAAAAATTCGGGGAACACGTTTTAATACTGGTGATGGTATTCGAATGGCGACCGATATTGGTGCCGCAACTTATGGTAACTGGTCGGGCTGCCACGCGGTAGGTTGGGACCGCAACGCTCCGGAATTTGGTGATCTTGCAGTAGGTGATCAATTTCAAAAACACTCATATCCGTTTTTTATTATGGTCAATGCAACTGGCAAGCGTTTTGTTGATGAAGGAGCAGACTTCCGAAATTATACTTATGCAAAGTACGGACGTGTAATTCTTGATCAGCCCGCTCAATTTGCATGGCAAGTGCTAGATGCTAAAGTGGCGCACCTAAAACGAGATGAATATTCGATTCGTCAAGTGACGAAGGTTACAGCTGATACTATCGAAGAATTGGCAGAAAAGCTTGAGGGCGTGGATAAAGACGCTTTTCTAAAAGAAATTGAGCAATATAATGCCGCTGTTCGACAAGATATCGAATACAACCCAAACGTTAAAGACGGCAGATGCACTGAAGGATTAGATATTAATAAATCTAATTGGGCTCAAACAATTGATACAGCGCCCTTCGAAGCGTATCAAGTAACCTGCGGTGTTACTTTTACTTTTGGTGGTTTAAGGATCAACTCCGATGGTCAGGTCGTGGATACAGACTTAATTCCAATGGAAGGTCTTTATGCAGCAGGTGAGTGCGTTGGGGGATTGTTCTATTTCAATTATCCCGGGGGTTCAGGCTTAACCGCTGGCTCCGTATTTGGCAAACTTGCGGGATATTCGGCTGGGTTGGCTGCTAGTTCATAAAGAAAATAGTGGCAGGGCTGAATTAACAAAAGGCAATATTAATATTGCCTCTTTAGTACAGTTCATAAATATTTTGTAATCGCTTTAGTAAAATTATGGGCGATTTTTGAAGGCATGTTCCTCTGATAAAAAAGTTATGAGGCAAATAAATATTAATTGCCTAGACATAGCGTTTTCGTAGCATAATGCTGGTTTAGTGAAACTGGAGTAGGAAGCACAATTTCTAAAATAGGAATACACGATGGTCGAAAAAGTTCAAGAAAGTGATAACCTCACCGATGGTTTTCACCTAATCATTGACGCGTTGAAGCTAAATGGTATCAGTACAATATATAATGTTCCCGGAATTCCGATTACGGACTTGGGTCGCTTTATGCAACATGCGGGAATGCGAGTGCTTTCCTTTCGACATGAACAAAATGCTGGCTATGCTGCGGCAATCGCAGGGTTTTTAACACAAAAACCCGGGATATGCCTGACGGTTTCGGCACCTGGATTTCTTAATGGTCTGACTGCGCTTGCTCATGCAACCACAAACTGTTTTCCGATGATTTTGATAAGTGGTTCCTCAGAGCGCGAAATTGTTGATTTACAACAAGGAGACTATGAAGAGATGGACCAAATGGCTATTGCAAAGCCATTATGTAAATCAGCATATCGCGTGTTGCATGCAGAAGATATTGGCGTCGGGATAGCTCGAGCTATAAGGGCTGCAGTTTCCGGGCGGCCCGGCGGGGTTTATCTTGATTTTCCAGCTAAATTATTTGGACAGGTCATGGATGCTGACGCTGGTCAGCGATCGTTGATTAAAGTTATTGACCCTGCCCCGCGCCAAATACCTTCACCTGAATCTTTAGCGCATGCTGTTAATGTACTTAAGGAGGCGAAGAGGCCTCTCATTGTCTTGGGCAAGGGCGCCGCATATGCTCAAGCTGACGACAAAATTCGAGATTTGGTTGAAAAAAGTGGGATACCTTATTTGCCTATGAGTATGGCAAAGGGTATTCTTCCTGATACTCACCAGCAATCTGCCAGCGCAGCCCGGTCACTTGTCTTAAAAGAGTCGGATGTTGTGATGTTGATTGGCGCTCGCCTGAACTGGCTTCTGTCCCACGGTAAAGGGAAGGCTTGGGGCGAAAACCCGAAAAAGTTCATACAAATTGATATAGAGCCACGAGAAATGGATAGCAATGTTGAAATTGTAGCTCTAGTAGTTGGGGATATCACTTCCAGTTTGAGTGGCTTCATTGAAAAGTTGGAAGAAAACTGGGCGGCCCCGCCAAAAAATTGGACTGGCACGGTAAAAGAAAAAGTAGAAAGTAATGTCGCACGTATGGCACCAAGATTAAAGAACAATAATGTTCCGATGGACTACCATGGCGCACTAGGCGTACTTAGATCAATTATCAAAGAAAATCCTGAACTCGTTCTGGTGAATGAAGGCGCTAACACGCTGGATTTTGCCCGCAGCATAATCGATATGTACAAACCAAGAAAACGCCTTGATGTTGGCACTTGGGGGGTCATGGGGGTAGGTATGGGTACGGCGATAGCGGCGGCTGTGGAAACGGGCAGTCAAGTGCTGGCGGTTGAGGGAGACAGCGCATTTGGTTTTTCTGGTATGGAGATTGAGACCATCTGTCGCTACAAATTGCCTATATGCGTAGTTGTTTTTAATAACGGGGGGATTTATCGAGGCACGGACCAGAATACTGCAGGGGATGATGCAGCCACTACCGTTTTCGTCAGGGACGCACGCTACGATAAGATGATGGAAGCTTTTGGTGGAAAAGGATATAATGCCACATCCCCTGATGAGCTTAGTCAGTCGGTCAATGAGGCTCTAGTGTCTGGAAAACCGACTCTAGTGAATGCAGTGATAGATCCGGAAGCTGGAACTGAAAGTGGCAGGATTGGTAATCTAAATCCACAAAGTATAGTTGCTAAAAATAAATGAATTATTAAGAAATCTGAGGTCAGAGACAGGATTGATGATATGAGTAAAGCTCTTGAAGGTATAAAAATTTTGGATATGACGCACGTACAATCAGGCCCAACGTGCACCCAATTGCTGGCTTGGTTTGGAGCTGATGTTATTAAGGTTGAAAGGCCCGGAGTTGGTGATGCAACGAGGGGTCAATTAAGAGATATTCCAGATGTCGATAGCCTTTATTTTACGATGCTTAATCATAATAAACGCAGTGTCACTCTGAATCCAAAAACGAAAACTGGGTCAAAAATTTTTACGAAGTTGATACAAGAATGTGATGTGATGGTTGAAAATTTTGCTCCAGGAGCAATCGATCGTATGGGGTTTCCTTGGGAAAAGATCCAAGAAATTAATCCGAGAATGATATATGCCTCAGTAAAAGGATTTGGACCGGGACCTTATGAGGATTGCAAGGTCTATGAAAATGTCGCCCAGTGCACTGGAGGAGCAGCATCAACCACAGGTTTTCTTGATGGTCCCCCCTTAGTCACCGGTGCACAAATAGGGGATTCAGGGACGGGTCTGCATTTAGCATTTGGCATTGTAACCGCCTTATTTCATCGAGAAAGCAGTGGCAAAGGACAGCGAGTAGAATGTGCTATGCAGGATGGCGTACTCAATCTCTCTAGAGTGAAACTACGTGATCAACAGCGTCTAGAAAATGGACCACTTAAAGAGTATAGCCAGTATGGTCAGGGCTTACCATTTGGGGATGCAACCCCAAGAGCTGGAAATGACTCTGGCGGCGGTCAGCCTGGGTGGATCTTAAAATGCAAAGGTTGGGAATCGGATCCTAATGCGTATGTTTACTTCATAACACAAGCGGCGGTTTGGCAAAATATTTGCGATCTAATTGGTAAGCCTGAATGGAAAGATGACCCTGAATATGCTAAGCCAGAAGCAAGATTGGATAAGATTAAGCCAATTTTCGATGCCATAGAAAATTGGACCATGACCCTCGATAAATTAGAGGTTATGAGAAGGTGCAATCCCCTCAATATTCCGTGCGGTCCGATATTGTCTATGAAAGAGCTAGCAGAGGAACCTTCATTGAGAGCGACCGGAACTGTTGTTGAGGTGGATCATCCCGAACGGGGAAAATATCTAACTGTAGGAAATCCTGTTAAATTGTCCAAGTCAAAATCGGAGGTAAAACGCTCGCCGCTACTAGGTGAGCATACAGAGGAGATCCTTAAAAATGTCATAGGGTTTTCGGATGAAGAAATTGCTTTGGCGCGCGAGGAAGGCGCTATTTAGTCACTAGTATGGTTTACGGGTTGCATAAAGTGGAGATTAGGGAGCCTTGAATAAGTATAAAGATAAAATTTTTGGAGAGGAATGGTCTAGCTGGGTTGACCCTGAAGTGCCAGAATATTTCAATCCAACAACAGTCGTACTTGATAAACATCTGGAAACAAACGAGGCGTCCTCAATAGCATTAATCGTAGACGATGAATCGTATACATATGAAAATTTTTTGCGTCAGGTTTGTAAGGCGGCAAACGGTTTAAAGGCCCTCAATATCGAATCCGGGTCACGAATTTTACTATTTGCCACCGACAGTCTCGAGTTTCTTGCTTTTTGGTTTGGAGCAATACGTGCAGGTATAATACCGGTTGTAGTGTCTGATGCATATAAAGCATCTAATCTTCTTTATTTTTTAAATGATACTGCCGCTAAAACTTTGTTTATAGATGTTGAACAAACGGCGAAGTTAGATGAAATTTCTGATGATATCCCGTTTACCTTAGAAAACGTTATCGTCCGCGGCCCCCACATCGGGGACGCTCCAGAGGCTGGTGATCGCTGCACCCTGACATGCAATGAGGCTGTTGAAGGTGCTGCCCAGACCTTTCCCCCCTTACCGCTGCATCATAATGATGTTGCTTATATGTTTTACTCTGGAGGTACTACTGGCCCTGCAAAGGGTATTACCCATTTAGCACATGATTTTTTATTGGTCCCAGAGCGCCATGGAGCGTTTATGGGATATGAACCAAAAGATATAGTCCATGCTACTTCTAAGAAATATTTTACCCATGGCATTTGGCCCGCTGTTCTCATTCCTTTTTATTTTGGATCTACGAGCGTTATCTCCCGTTTACCGCCAACTGCTGAGAATGTTGTCAAAATAGTTGAAAAATCCAAGCCCAACAAATTGATCACTGTTCCTACTATAATAAAAAATCTATTATTATTTGCCGAACAAGAAAGGGTTCCTGATTTTTCATCACTTAATCTTGTAACATCTGCGTCGGAAAAAATGCCGCCAGAGATATTTGAACAATTTGAAGAGCTTTTCAGTTTAGAGATTTTGGATTCGATCGGTTCCTCAGAAATTACCTATGAGTGGATTGCTAATCGTCCAAAGGAATATCGTCGGGGCAGTCTTGGTAAACCGGTTTTTGGTTATAACATCAAACTGGTTGATGATGATGGTAAAGAAATTATGGAACCCAACACCGACGGCGAAGCGTGGATTAGCAGTCAAACAACATGCTTTTTCTATTGGCGAAAATTAGAAAAAAGTCGGGAAACATTCATCGGTGAGTGGGCCCGAACAGGCGACACCTTAAAATTTGATGAGGATGGCTTTTTCTGGTTTTCCGGACGTAGCGATGACGTATTTAAGGTAAAAGGATTGTGGGTTTCTCCGATTGAGGTAGAAGCTGCTATAACTGAACATGATAGTGTTCTGGAGGCGGCCGTCATCTCTTTTGAGGACCGAGAAGGTTTAACGCAGCCGAAAGCTTATATAGTTTTAAAACCAAATGTTGAAGTAAACGACTCTTTGGTTGCGGAGCTCAAGAATGGCGTCCGTAAAATTGGTGGTTACAAGGTGCCGCAAGAAATAGAGTTTGTAGACACCCTTCCGCGAACAACCTTAATGAAGATTGACCGCCGTGCCCTAAGGGCATTGGATACCAAAGGTCTCTGAAAATTACTTATAACAGGGAATAACGAATATACCCGTCTGGAAAACGACTTTTGGCTAGACGACCTTCATAAACAAGAAAATTTGCATGAGCCATTGCTTCGCCTATTGCAAAACCGAGTTGATGCTTGTCTAGGTCGCGGCGAAAAATATAGGGTATGAGCTCTCTTGATGTTTTAGGTTCCTGGCATGCTTCCGCCGCCGCTTTAAGCCGTGAGGAGTGGTGTTCTATCAGGGCGTCGATGCGTTCATGGAGCCCAAAAAATGGTCTATCATGTGAAGGAAGAACAAAAACATTTTTTGGTAAAAATCGAAACTTTTCTAAACTTCGTAAATATAGTCGTAAAGGATCTCCATCTGGTTCATTGCACTGCAAACTAACATTAGTCGAAATTCTTGGTAAAACCTGATCCCCTGAGATTAATATGTTTAGATTTTCGCACCATAGAGCCGCATGCTCGGGAGAGTGCCCGGCCCCAGTTATTACTCTCCATTCATTTTTGCCAATTAAAAAGTTCTCGGCATCTATCATACGTCGAAAATTTGGTGGTAATGGCGTAATTATTTTTGAGAAATCTGGTCTTGTCTCTCGGTAACCATCAATTCCAGTTTGCTCCATTCCATGCTCTTTATAAAAATTCATCCTCGTGTCTATGTCAGAGGTTGGGCCGCCATATCGATTGAGTTGGGCTTGCATCCATTCTGAATAAGTCATCCAAATAGTCGAATCCCAAATATTATTCAGCCATCCGGCCAGAGACACATGATCTGGATGGAAATGGGTGATAATTATCCTTTTCACGGGTTTATTAAGCAAAAGGTCGGAAAAGACCTGCTTCCATATATTACGAGTATCGTCCGAGTTATAGCCGGTATCAACAATCGTCCACCCTTCTCCATCTTCAATCAACCATAGATTAATATGGTCTAGGGCAAACGGCAGAGGCATTCTTATCCAGTGAATTCCCTCTGCAACCTCCTTTGTTTCTCCATAACCAAGTGTTTCAAAGGGGTATTCTGGCTTTTTCTCCATTAAATAAAGGCCTTGCGAGCAAAAGTTCTAATTAAATTAGCTTATAAATCATATATTTAGCTATTGTTCTTCACTAGGGTCTTTTGTCTCGGATTCTTTTTTTTGGGGCAGCAACTGCCCCAAGGCGGCGAATGGATTATCACTATTTTCTGAAGACGTGTTTTCTTTCTCATCTGACCCCGTAAGCTCAACATTTTTATTTGATATTTCCGGTTCAGCAGACGTCAATGAAACTGTATCAGTATTTTCGATTTCAACAGCCTCTATTTGGGTTGAAGATTGCTCCTTCTCTTTATTTTTGCGTTTTTCGGCCCGTTCTGTGGCTCGGTTAGCTTTTTCTATAGCCGCTGTTAGATCTTCTCTGGCAACTAATCCTAGGGCTACAGGGTCCCTTGGTTTGATATTGTTGATATTCCAATGGGTTCTGTCACGAACCCCATTTATAGTCGGTTTTGTAGTGCCTACAAGTTTAGATATTTGCCCATCTGATAATTGTGGAAAGTTTTTAACAAGCCATGCGATGGCATCCGGTCTATCTTGTCGGCGCGTTACTGGTGTATAGCGAGGCCCTTTTGTTCGTATTTTTGGTCGTGGAATATTTGTCTCAGCTAATTGCAACCTTGCTTCAGGGTCAGCTCCACAACGATCTATTTCTTCCTTTGTGAGTTGACCATTTGTAATCGGGTCGTATCCTACCATTCCGATAGAAGCCTCCCCATCCGCAATACTCTGAACTTCGAGCGAGTGTAATCCACAAAAATCTGATATTTGATCAAACGTCAGTGCTGTATTCTCAATTAACCAAACAGCGGTTGCTTTTGGCATTAGGACCTGGCTCATGGTCTCTCCTCTAGTTTCATAATAAACAATTTAGTTTTCTACCGATGCGTTGAAGTTTTCAGTGGCCATGCGGAATATCTTCCATGGTATACCATACTCATTTTAACATAAGATAGACGCACATGATTAAACGGTTAGAACGATTTTACCAATATGCTCGCCGCTGTCCATCAATGCATGCGCGTTAACAGCTTCTTTCAATGGAAAACAACGATAAATTATTGGTTTAATCTTCCCAGCCTCTATTAAAGGCCATGCTTTGTCATGAAGTTGTTCTTTTATCAACGCTTTTTCTTCTACAGACCTAGGACGCAGTGTTGATCCGGTAAAGGTTATTTGCTTTGTCATAATGATGTGAACAGGAATCTCCGCTTTACTGCCACTTTGAACCGCAATTTGAATTAGGCGTCCTTTATTGGAGAGGGCACGTAAATTTCGGGCAACATAATTTCCGCCTACTATATCTAAGATAATATCTACACCTTTGTGTTTTGTAATATTGTCAACTTCCTCCACGAAATCAAATTCGCGATAATTGATAGCGGCTAAGGCACCAAGATTTATACAAGCTTCGCATTTTTTTTTCGAACCAGCAGTCGTAATTACATTTGCCCCCATCACAGAAGCCAGTTGAATTGCTGTCGTTCCAATTCCGCTGGAGCCTCCATGTATTAGTATAGTTTCACCGGGTTTTAGTTTTCCCCGTGTAAAAACATTATCCCATACTGTAAAAAAAGTTTCTGGGAGAGCAGCAGCTTCCTCTATGGTCAGGCTCTTAGGTATTGGTAAGCATTGCAGGTCTGGAGCTATACAATATTCCGCGTACCCACCTCCTGCAACTAGAGCACAGACCCTGTCGCCAACTTTCCAATTTACTATATCATCAGATATTTTGACGATTGTTCCTGCTATTTCTAGCCCTGGTGTATCCGGAGCACCTTTCGGGGGAGGATAATTTCCCCTACGTTGCATTATATCGGGCCGATTGATACCTGCCGCTTCTACTTTTACTAGTACCTCACCTGTTTTAGGCAATGGAACAGGAATTATGGTTGGGATCAGAACCGTAGGATCGCCTGGCTGGGATATTTTGATGGCGGTCATTTCGGCAGGTAATGCTTGTGACATGTGGCTAGACAAAGGTTGTTTTATTAAAAGGATTTACAGGTCTAATACTCTAAAATCGAACTGGCAAGAATAAGGAAATAATTTTATGGATGAAGAGGATTACATAATAAAGCCTAAAGACTGGACACCGCGGGATATTGAAAAGCTATCTATACTGCAGCTAGAAGAATATATTTCGGAATTAAAGAAAGAAATCGATAGGGTTGAATCCGATATCAATTCGAAGAAAAACCACGCGACAGCGGCAGAGGCCATATTTAAGAAATAAATCCAAATAATCGTAAAAGGCGCAATCTATGAATCATAGGTATTTAAGTTAAATTATTATTTAATACCGAAATTCTCAAATTTCTTATTAAATTTTGCAACTTGACCATCTTGTGTATTGATCCGTTGTGCCCCTCCAGTCCAAGCTGGATGCGAGTTTGGGTCAATATCCAGTTTAAGAGTGTCGCCGGGATTGCCCCAAGTCGAGCGCGTCTTATAGCTGGTACCGTCTGTCATTACTACGGTAATCTCATGATACTCGGGATGGATATCATCTTTCATTTCTTCCTCCACAACGGAGGCGAGTTATATATCAACTATACAATTGAGGGCAAGCCTTTCAGTGAAATAAAAACGGTATTTCTTCTGCGTTGACGTAGAGACTTGGTAATGCTTCTTAGAGGACAGACGCTATAAAATGATGATAAGATTAAAAACAAATGGCTCGGCATAATAATCTTAATGTTGGAAATCATGAAGGAAAGGAAAGACCGCGGGCTTCCGTGGGAGCCTTGCGCGGGATCCTTCCTTATTTGAAGCCCTATAGCGTTGCAATAGCCGGAGCATTGATTGCATTAACGATTGCGGCCTCTGCGGTTTTGGTAATGGGAGTAGGTCTTAGATCGTTAATTGACCATGGTTTTAGTAGCGGAAATGAAGAACTTTTAGACCACGCTTTGGTTGGATTGTTTATAATAATAGTGAGCCTAACTGCAGCCACTTATGCGCGATTTTTTTTGGTCTCATGGATAGGTGAAAGAGTTGTCGCTGATATACGCAAAGATGTCTTCAATCATGTGCTGCATTTGGACACACAATTTTTTGAAACGACGCGCGTAGGAGAAATTTTATCTCGGCTTACTACAGATACAACCTTATTACAATCTGTCGTTGGTTCACAAATCTCCATTGCCTTGCGTAATCTATTACTGTTTTTCGGCGGTACAGCAATGCTTTTCATTACTAGTCCACGGCTGACAGGGTTTGTATTCCTTGTGGTGCCGTTAGTGTTAATACCAATCATATTATTTGGGCGGCGTGTGCGATATTTATCGCGTAGAAGTCAGGACAAAGTAGCGGACGTTGGAGCGTTTATTGAAGAAACCTTGAATGCTATCCGTATCGTTCAAGCTTTTGGGCATGAAAAATTCGACCGTACCCTTTTTGGCAGCCGAGTTAATGACGCCCTCGTGACTGCAATCAAAAGAATCAGGGCTCGTGCTTTTTTGACTGCAACTGTAATGTTGCTCGTCTTTGGTTCAATTGGAGTAATCCTGTGGTTGGGAGGGCATGATGTCATCTCTGGCAGGATTAGCGCGGGAGAATTATCAGCATTCGTTTTTTATGCAATAGTTGTGGCGGGCTCTTTAGGAGCTATCAGTGAAGTTATTGGTGACCTTCAACGTGCTGGAGGTGCTAGTGAAAGATTGATCGAGTTGTTATCTACAACACCTCAATTGACGTTACCGGCCAACCCAAAAGAACTTCCTAATTTTAAAGTTGTCGGGTTCAAATTTAATGATGTTACTTTTCACTACCCCTCTCGGCCCGACATTCCCTCACTTTCTAATTTTAATCTAGAGGTCAAGCCGGGAGAGACTGTAGCCTTGGTTGGGCCATCCGGTTCTGGCAAATCTACAGTCTTCCAACTTTTATTAAGGTTTTATGATCCATCGGAGGGTAGCATTTTGCTTGAGAATTTTGATCTTAGGGAAATCAGCCTTCAAGATTTGCGCTCTAATATGTCTATTGTTCCTCAGGATGCGGTAATATTTGCAGCAAATGCTTGGGAAAATATTTGTTATGGGCGTCCCGAGGCTTCGACTGAAGAAATCCGTTTTGCCGCAGACGCAGCCTTGGCATCAGAATTTCTAGACAGGCTTCCAGAAGGTTTTAACTCCTTCTTAGGTGAGAAAGGTGTACGGCTGTCAGGAGGACAAAGGCAGAGAATTGCAATAGCGCGCGCAATTCTTCGAAATACCCCTTTGCTACTTCTAGACGAGGCCACAAGCGCGCTCGATTCGGAAAGTGAACTTAGTGTTCAATTGGCGCTAGAAAAAGCTATGTCTAAAAGCACAACATTAGTTATAGCACATAGATTAGCTACAGTTCTTAAAGCCGATCGAATAATTGTTATGGATAAAGGTAAGATTGTGGAGAGTGGAACACATGAAACCTTGCTCTCAAAGGGTGGACTTTATGCGCGGTTGGCCGCTCTTCAATTTCACCGTCAAGGAAATGATACCTAAATTCCTACTTGTTTGTTATTGTTTTTCACGGCTGGGTATAGTTTGCAGTGCTTTAATCCATTTTTGAGCAGAGCTATGCCAACCTTGAGTTGTTGGCACTAAATGGTTTAGTTGATTAGATGTAGGCGTACGGATTCGAAATATTTTTGGTTCGTCTCCTACTGAAGTAGAATATATATGTGTACCACAGTTAGGGCAGAATATCTGGGCACGCTTTCGACCACTTTCAGCCGTCTTAATATAAGTTTTAGGCTCTCCTGATAGGAGTACAAAATTTTCTTCCGGAACTGCGACGCCTATCCGAAAGGGACCACCCGAAAATTTTTGGCAGTCTGTACAATGACAAATTCCTACTTTTTCAGTGTCGGCTTCGGCTTCGTAACTAATAGCGCCACAGTGACAGTTACCGTCAATTTTCATGGGTCTGGTCTCCAAATTTTTTTTTAATTCTATTTGATCTTGAAACCGAGGAGGTAAATGGTAGTCTCCGCGTAGCGGATTTATTATAATATAATAGGGAGCAAAGTGAATGGGATTTTTGAAGAATAGCTTATCATTAGCAGCTGTTTTAGCGTTGGGGGTGGGTATTTCTGCTAATGCCTCTAACGCAGATAGCGTAGCTAAATTTTATAAAGGTAAGACTTTAAAAGTTATTGTAGCGTCAAGTGCGGGTGGAGGCTATGACGCCTATAGCCGAGTTTTGGGTGAACATATTGTTCGATTTCTCCCAGGGAACCCTAGTGCAGTAGTACAAAATATGCCGGGGGCTGGAGGATTAAGGGCTGCGAACTTTTTGTATGTACGCGCACCAAAAGACGGTACCTATTTCGGACATGTACAGAGAACCGCGCCATTTCATGCGATAATGGGGCGTCCGGGAGCGGCTTTCGACCCCAATAAGTTTAATTGGATTGGTAGCCTTAATAATGAGGTTACAATATGTGTGGTTCGAAAAGGGGCTAAGGCAAAAACTTTTGAGGACCTTCGAAAATACCAAACAATAATGGGGGGTTCCGGGATAGCGTCTGACAGTGAGACTGTACCAACGTTTCTAAATAATATGCTTGGATTTAAATTTAAGGTTGTTTCAGGTTATCCTGGCTCCACGGAAACAGCCCTTGCTGTTGAGCGTAAAGAATTGGATGGCATGTGTGGTTCGTATTCTTCCTTAACATCCGCACAAAAACGCTGGTTCAAACCTGGCAAGGAATTTGTAAATATTTTGGTGCAAGCTTCGACACGAAAGCATGCAAAAATACCTCAGGTACCTCTTGCGAAAGATTTAGCTAGGAACTCGAAAGATAAGGCGGTTATGGAGCTAAATGATGCGCGCCTCGAAATGGGTCGTCCATTTGTTGCACCTCCGGGCGTACCGCAAGAGCGAGTGAAGGCACTCCGAGTAGCTTTTAACCAAATGGTCAAAGATAAGCAATTTGTAAACGCAATCCTTAAATTGGGAAGAGAGCTGAATCCCGTGACAGGTCAAGACGTTCAGGCCTTGATTTCTCGGGTAACGAAGGCCGATGAAACAATTATTCGAAATCTAAAAGACGCCCTTGTTTATAAAGGTAAAAAAGGGAAAGTTGTTTTTAAAATGGTGAGCCACACTGGTAAAGTTACTAAAACTAAAAAGGGTAATCGCCGTATATGGATTTCTTATAAAGGCAAGGATGTCAAAGCAAAAGTATCCGGAAAAAGGACAAAAGTTACTGTGGATGGCAAGAAGGTAAAGCGCAAAGCCGTAAAAATAGGTATGACTTGTACTTTTATCTACCCATCACCAGGCTCGGAGGCAAAGAAGATAGATTGTAAGAGTTAAACACTGGTTTGATAAAGTTTAAAAAGCCCCACTTTTGTGGGGCTTTTTTTTTAGCGACCAGTAAGCTTGAATTCTATCCTTCTATTCCTTTCAAGTGAGATATTTCGTTTACCCAAATCAATTGGTCTGAACTCGCCAAACCCCGCGGCAGCTAAACGGTGAGGTGGGATACCCTGCGCTACTAGTTTTTTTACTACTGCAATAGCTCTGGCTGCTGATAATTCCCAGTTGGAGGGGTAGCTTGCTGTTTGAATAGGGCGACTGTCAGTATGCCCATCTACTCTTAAAATCCAGTCGACATCCGTTGGAATTCGGGCAGAAATATCTTTTAAAGTTCTGGCTAGTTTAATAATTTGGTTTTCGCCACTTCCATAAAGTGCGGTAGAACTTGAAGGAAATAAGACTTCCGATTGAAAAACGAAACGGTCCCCTTCCACGGTAACACCGGGAGTGTTTCCTAGAGCTTTGCGTAATTTACCAAAAAACTCTGAACGGAAACGCGCTAGCTCTTCAACTTTGTGAGCGAGAGCTTGATTTAACCGTTTACCCAAATTGATTATTTGAAAATTCTGAGTTTTGGCTTTTTCTTCTGAAGCCTCAAGAGCTAAAGAAATTTTAGCTAATTGTTTTTTTAAATCACTAAGTTGTCTGCTTACTTTATCTATATGTAATTTATATTTTGTAGAAATAAGCTGTTCGGCTGATAGCCTTTTAGAAGAATTTTTTAAACCATCATGTAGTTTTTGAATCACAATATTTTTCTCGGTAATTTCTTTTTGTACCACGGCAGTTTGTTTCCTTTGACTAACAAGTTCTGCTTTAAGTACTTTGCTTTTATCTCGAATTGTTGTCAGCTCGTTCTTTCCGACATCGAGTGTTCTAACCAATGACACTATTCTATTTTCTAGGGAAAGGCGTACTTTATTGAGCCTTTCAATATCCTGTTTTAAACTCGCTATACTTTGAAGATGTAATCGAATTTTGGCTTGGCCGCCTTCTATTTTTTGTTCTTTTAGAACTAGCGATTTTTCTAACCGGTTCCGATTCTTGGTCATGATACCTAGTTCTTTTGTTAGGCTGGATATATTGCCTTTGAATTTTTTCAAATCAGTCTCTTTTTTGACTAAAATTTTAGATAACTCATCCCGGTCTGCAGTCAGACTGGTTAGGTTTTGTATTAATTGATCATTAGTATCAAGAGAGGTTTGTAATCTTGTGGATAATTGCGCAATTTCAATTTTGAGGTTTTCATTTGACTTTTGTTCCAATGCTAAAACTTCACTTAGTTGCGCAATTTGACGGTTTAGACGATCAAGGGCGTCATTTCGGCCAGTTAAAATCTCAGATAGGAAAAATTGGGCTATTGTGAAAACCATCAGCACAAATATGATAATTATCAATAAAGTAGAGATAGCATCGACGAAACCAGGCCAAATATTTGGGGAATTCTCACGTATGCGTGAACGTCCAAGCATTAGCTATACGTCGCCCCACAATTCATTGTTTGGAGCGCTCAGCAATTGCTGCCATAGTCCGGGATAAGACCCTTATTTCATTTCTAAGTTCTGAAACTAGTCCATTGCGGCCAGTCTCTATTTTTTCGATTAGACGGGTTATTTGAGTATCAATACTACGCATTGTTTGGTGGGTTGTTTCATCGGTGTGGCGAGCAACGGAGGCTTCTGCTAGCTTTGATAGAAGGGGCTTGATTTCTAATTGGGTTTCAGCAAGTTTGATCATTAAAGATTGTTCGGTCCTCATTTGATCAGTAAGTATTTCAAGTTGTTTTGTGAGTGCAATTACACCAGTGCTGGCAGAAATACGATCTTCCTCGCCTCGTTCCAGTGTACGTTGTAAATTTTCTAGGCTTACTGCAGTTTGTTCGAGTAAGGCTTGAACATATGCAGGCACGGCTTCCTCTCCATCAACAACTGAAAGGCTCCCTGAAGACAGCCTGGTTTGTCCAGCTAACCAGTCTTCAAGGTCATTATAAAAACGATTTTGTGCTTGGCCAGATTGTAATTCAAGAAAGCCAAGAATTAAAGATCCAGCGAGGCCAAGCAGGGAAGAGCTAAAGGCTGTGCCCATACCTGTAAGCGGTGCTTTCAGACCTGATTTTAAGTCAGAAAATACTGTTGTTAGGTCGTTACTTCCTACTGAGAGGCCACTAATAACATCTCCCACAGCGCCGATGGTTTGTAATAATCCCCAAAATGTACCAAGAAGACCGAGAAATATAAGTAAGCCAATGAGGTAGCGGGATAGGTCGCGGGATTCGGTTAACCTTGATGAAATACCATCTAATATGGATCTTAAGGATAACGCAGATAAACTAAACTGTTCGCCTTGTTCCCCTAACATCGCTGCCATTGGGGCTAATAGTTGAGGAGGTGTCTGATGATCCATTATCCTAGTTTTTCTACTACGAAAATTATCTAGCCAGGAAACTTCTTTCATCAACAACATTACTTGCCGAAAAATATAAAATATACCGAGTATTAGAACGCCAATTATTAAACCATTTAGAGCTGGGTTGGCCATGAACGCTTTGGCTAAGGTAGGGTAGAGGCCTGCTACAGAGAGCATTACCGCTAAAATAAATAAGAGCATCCTTATCAAATAACGCTGGGGACTACTCATCCATCAATTCCTATAAAAATTAGGGATACAAAGAACATTACAGCGCGAAGACCACCTCAACGGGTTAACGTTTCTTTACAATGATATCAATACGGTTTGGAAATTGATTATCGAACTTATTTCCAAGAGCTTTTACGCCAATTCTCACCCTGTCTATTCCATTGTCTATAAAATAGGCCCGAGTTTTAATTGCCCGACGTAGAGAAATACGCCGCGCTTGGAGCACAGATCTGTCTGTGGCTTGAGCAAATGAAAATAGTTCCAGATGATAAGCGTGGTCGCTTTTTAAAGCGTCTAAAATTACAGCTAACTGTGTTTTTGCATTGTCACCAAACGAGGAAGATTCCCCAACAAACTTTAATGTAAATTTTGAGTTAGGTCTTAGTTTTTTTTTCTCCACATCGATGGCGGCGGATAAAATTTTGGATCGGTTTTTTTGTTTTATTTTTCGATATCTTGTTTTTTGGCTTGTTACACGAGGTGTCGGATTCTTTTTTGTCAAATCAATTGGTTCTTTTATGTTTTTGTCATTAAATTTCTCATTGAACGTGGATATTCTTGATTTTCCAAGCTGTCTGACTTTTTCCGGATGTTTCTTAAATTGTTGTTTAGGCCGGATTTTATTTTTAAATTTATATGTCTTGAATTTATTTTTTAATGCTGGTTTTTCTAGGGTAATCAATTGATGATTACGCTGCTTTTTTTCTATTAAATATTTTCCATTTTCATTCCGCTGTTTTAATTTGGTTGAAGCGGCCACCGGATGTTTGCGCTGAATTTGGAGGAAACTTCGTGCAATATTGGGAAGCGGTGCAATTGATTCAATAACATCGTTATTAACAACAACATTAGGTTGGACATAGTCGCCAATATATTGCTGTGCTTTAACCTCTTGGACGTTCTCTATTAATGCGTAGAAAATGAATATAAGAAAAATTTTAATTTGAGTTTTTTTCATTTATATACATTTCCAAAAAATTGGTATTTTAGCGTCAGCCAATAGAGTTCTTTTTAATAATATTTTAAATGTTTATTTTTAATTAAAGCGAAATTGTGGCTAATACATATAATTCTAAAAATATTATCTAATTTTTTGAACTTATTGCTTTTCTGAGCATTTTTCCGACTTGATCGAACAGTAGGCTGTTTGATGCGAGTATGCTACCGTTATTTAGTGGATCGCTATGACCGTTGATTTCACTTACGAATCCACCTGCTTCGCGAACCAATAAAATTCCAGCCGCTACATCCCACGGTGATAAGCCAATTTCCCAAAAACTATCGAAACGACCGGCAGCTACATACGCAAGATCTAAAGAAGCAACGCCAAATCTTCTCAGGCCAGCGGTTTGATCCATAACGGGGGCTAACGTTGCTAACATTTCTTTTTTGCCGGGTCGGCCAGCAAAAGGTATACCGGTCGCAAGAATAGCCAAATTAAGACTGTCGCGTGCAGAAACTCGAAGTCGGGAATTGTTGAGATAACACCCGCTACCTTTGACCGCCCAAAAAGTTTCATCCCTGCAGGGGTCATAAATCATACCAGCTTCCAGTTCTCCGTTGTGTTCCTGTGCGATAGAGATTGAAAAATGTGGTATTCCATGAAGAAAATTTGTTGTTCCATCCAATGGATCTATAATCCACCTATCGGCGTTATCTACTTCGCCAACGGAACCCCCTTCTTCCAACAACATCGAAAATGATGGGCGGGCTTTGTTCAATTCAAAACGTAATATTTCCTCAGACCTTCGATCAGCCTTTGAAACGAAATCAGCTGGACCTTTGCGCGAAACTTGCAGCTGTTCCACCTCGCCGAAATCATGCAGTAGGCTCCGAGCAGCCTTTCGCGCCGCTGCATTCATAACATTAATTATTGGTGGCAACATTTGGCAGAAGCCCTTTGATTGTGAAGGTGAATATTTTTTCTAATATAGTTAGTCTTTTGCTCTTTCTACGTATGTTGCGTCTGCGGTATTGATAACCACACGGGTTCCGACGCTTATATGTGGGGGTACCATTGTTTTAACCCCATTTTCTAGTACTGCGGGTTTGTAGGACGATGATGCAGTTTGTCCTTTAACCACGGCATCTGCTTCGATAATCTCAAGAGTAATGTTCATTGGTAGCCGGACACCCACGGGTACATCATCTACAGTATCAACAGTTACTTCCATACCTTCAGTTAAGAATATCTTGGCTTCACCTGCCATATCAACTGGGACGTTGAATTGATCAAAAGTTTCTGTGTCCATCAAATTGATCAGCTCACCCTCGGCGAATAACATGGTACAGGTTTTCTCGGATGTCATTAACTTTTCGACTGTTTCCTGAGTTCTGAATCGTTCATTTGTTTTCACACCAGTGATAGCGTCTCGCATGTCGACAGCAATAAAAGCGTTACCCTTACCAGGGAGTATGAGCTCATATTTGACAACAACATATTTTTTACCTTCATGCTCAATTGCATGCCCGGGTCTAAGCGTATTGGCTAGGACCTTCATATGATTTTTATCCTTGTTTTTCTATGTTAGTCTGAGCGGGGCAAAATAACAGGTTGCTGTAAGCGTTTCAACTTACAGTATTGCTATTTATTCATCTCGATACCGATGTTTCACACCCTTCCAGTCGGTAATATTCCAATACATGTCTTCGGAGGCTTCCAAATAACTTGGCCCGATGGGGACTTTACCGTGGCCATTAGGAATATCGAGCATGTAATTTGGTTGGCAAAGGCCTGACACAGAACCTCGTAGTTTTTTTACTAGTGTTTGTCCGGTCGCGATTGTAGTCCGAAAATGACTTGTTCCTTCTGCTTTATCACCATGATGAAGGTAGTAAGGCTTAACCCTGCATTTAACTAGCCTCTTCATCAATGTTTTAAGAGTATTGGCATTATCGTTTATTCCCTTTAGCAGGACCGTCTGAGCTAACAGTGGGAAACCATTATCCACTAACCTTGCTATTGCCTCTTCTGTCTCTGGAATTAGCTCATCGGAGTGGTTGCAATGGACTACAATAAACACGGGTTTTTTGGATTTAATGGCAGATATTAACTCTCCTGTTATTTTGTCAGGGTCTACTATCGGTACACGTGTATGTATTCTGATTACTCCAACATGCTCTATGTTTTCTAAATTGCTGATTAGTTCCTTTAATCTGCGAGATGAAAGTGTGAACGGGTCACCCCCAGATAATATTACCTCCCAAATATCAGAATTAGTTTTAATATATTCCAATGCCCTTTCTAATTCCAATTTTTTGAGCAAACCGTGCCCCACGGCTTCCCTTCGAAAACAAAACCTGCAATAGACTGGGCATGTGAGTGTCGGAGTCAAAAGAACGCGGTCAGGGTAACGGTGAACAATACCTTTAACGGGGCTGTGAGATCCGTCACCTATTGGATCTGAAAGCTCATCTTCTCCAACTCTACATTCTAGGGGTGACGGGATGAATTGTCTTGATATTGGCGAATGGTCATTCTGGTGTTCCAAAATTTTTAATAAGTGGGGTGTAATATTGAAAGGTAATTTTTTGCAGGCTTTTTCAATACTTTGCAGGTGATCAGGTGGAACTAATTCCAAATCCATCAATTTTTTGGTTAAATGGTGGCTTTGTTCTTTTACGCTATGGACAACATTTTTCCTTACCGTCATGCTATTGGCTCCGTGATATAAAATTTGAGGGTTTATAACCCTTTTTCCTGTAACGGGATAAATAATATGAATGATACCCCATTATCGAGTGAGGGATCCCTGAGACTCAATAATAAAAATGAATGGTGGCGACGGGAAGAACTTAACGCACGTTTTCCGGCTTTGAAAGTTAGGTCGGAAATGTTTATCGTCATACGAAAATTCTTTAACAATCGAAGTTTTTTTGAAGTCGATACTCCTTGTTTGCAGGTTTCACCAGGGATGGAGCCAAATTTAACAGCTTTCTCAACAGAGTTATTTGAGCCTTTTAATGAAGAAAAGACTAGAAGGTTATTTCTTCATACTTCACCGGAGTTTTCTATGAAAAAGATCCTCTGTGGAGGTGTAGAAAATATATTCCAGCTAGCTCGTGTTTGGAGAAATGGAGAACGTTCTAGGTTGCATCATCCAGAATTTACTATGCTTGAATGGTATAGAGCAGGTGTATCTTGGCGAGAGATAGCTAATGAATGTGAAGAATTATTCAAAGAATTAGTCCTCCGAGTTAGAAAATTAAATGGTCTAGAATGTTTTGAGTGGAATGGTCTTAAATGCGATCCTCTTGACGAGTGGGAATATCTTAGTGTGGCAGAAGCATTCAAGAAATTTTGTGGTTTTGATATTCTTAAAACTATTCCGGATCCATTAAGGCCGGATAAAGATTTATTGTCCATAGAGGCCAAGAAGCTGGGTATACGATTTCAAGATTGTGAAGAATGGGATGAAATTTTCTATCGCTTATTTTTAAAAAAAATCGAACCTCAACTTGGCATAGGTGCACCAACCGTCTTATATGATTGGCCGCTTTTTCTAGCGGCCTTGGCACGACAAAACCCGCTAGATAAACGTTTATCTGAGAGATTCGAGATATTTGTTTGCGGCATCGAGTTAGCAAATGGCTTTGGTGAATTAACAGACGCATTTGAACAACGCCAAAGATTTGAGCGAGAAATCCAACAGAAAAAGAAAATGAATCGAATAAGCTATCCGATAGACCAAGATTTTCTAAATGCATTGGAGGCGGGTATGCCAGAGGCCTCAGGTATAGCACTTGGTTTTGATCGTTTAGTTATGCTTTGCACAAACAGCAAACGAATAGAGGATGTTCTCTGGGCTCCGGTTGTTAAGGGGGTGCCATGATTATGTTGATAAATTTTTTTAATAATTTTTATTGAGGGGAGGGCCATTCTAGTGGAGAAAAGCGTGAAACTTGATGTTGTTCCATTGTCGCCTGCAATTGGTTTTGAGGTGCGCGGTCTAGACGCTACTAAGAATATTCATAAAAGGAAGGCCCCAACTCTACGCAGAATTTGGGCGGAAAATAGTATTCTGTTGTTAAGAAACCAGAGGTTGACAGAAGATCAGCAATTTTTATATGCAAAAAATTTTGGGGAGGTGGCTGAAAGAGTAAAACCACCGGTAGAAAAGAGGTCATATCGTGCAGATCCAGATAATCCGATGCAGCTTGTCACAAATGCTGTTGATAATAATGGGAGGCCATTGGGCTCTCTAGGAGATGGTGAAATGTGGTTTCACACAGATAAATGTTATGTGAGGAAGCCCCATCGAGCCTCTTTCCTTTACGCAGTTGAAATACCCCGTCAGGGAGGGCATACCAAATTTGCAAGTCTCTACAGGGGTTACCAAAACCTGCCTCAAATACTAAAAAATAAATTAATGGGACGAAAAGTTTTGCAAATGTATGATTACACAAAAACCGAGCCCGGTGATTTGGATCAGCCTCTAGAAAATATATTGCACTATTGGCAGCCAGCTTTTGTAACCAATCCTGATACAGGCAGAAAGGCGGTGTATATAAGTCGGCTAATGTCGCGGCGTATCGAGGGATATAGTGATGTAGAAAGTCAATCCATCATCAATGATGTTTCAGATATTGTGGAACAATCGGAAAATATATACGAGCATGTTTGGGCTCCAGGCGATATCATAATATGGGATAATCTCTCTTGCCTACACGCGCGCACTGATTGGCCCAGAGACCAACGCAGGACACTTCGGCGTGTAACCATAAAGGGCGGGGAGCTCTCCTAGAAAAGCGTTGGATCTTCTGGGGATATTTAACTAAATGTTGCCTGCTTTCACTAAATTATCAAAAATATCGTTAAATTGCTTTATAGCGGCGGCAGGGCTTTCCTGATGGTTCCAAACCCCTGCAGAAACCGCAATAAAGTCTGCCCCAGCTTTAACAATTGGCTGGCAATTTTCTACGGTAATGCCTCCAATTGCAACGCAAGGTATCAACATACTCTCTTGCCAATTTGATAACAGCTTTGGGTCGGCCGTGAATTTGCGATTTTTGGTGTTGCTATGGAAAAAAGCTCCGAAAGCAACATAATCGGCGCCTGCTTCACCCGCCTCCATCGCGAGATGCGGAGAATTATGACATGTCATACCAATGATTGCGTCATCACCCAGAATTGCGCGCGCTTCACTGTAAGGTGTATCTGTTTGTCCTAAATGGACACCATCACAGCCAGATTTTAAAACTAGTTCAGGTTGGTCGTTAATTATGATGGCCACGTCGTGTTCATGGCAGATTGGAGACAGGCGATCTACCGCTTCAAGCACTAAATCATCAGGAACGTCTTTTAAACGAATTTGCAAACATGCTACATCGCCGCCAAAGAGTGCTAAGCCTAAGGTCTCTGAAAATAGCTTCAAAGAACTATCGCTAAATTCAGGAGGTGTAATCAGGTATAGCCTGCAGCGTAGGGACTCAATTCCGTCTGTCATCCCACCTAGAATTTTCCTTGATAAATTTTAACAATTGAGTCCAGCATGGCTAGGGCTTCTTCGCGCGGTCTTTGAAACGTATTTCGCCCGATTATCGACCCATTGCCTCCGCCATCACGGATTGCTCTTGCCTCATTAAAAATGCCATCCAAGTCTTTTGCTTCGCCCCCGGAAAAGACAACAATTCTACGGCCATTGAAACAACTTTGAACTACGTGTTTAATTCGCGATGTCAATGTCGAAATATCGATATTTTGATTTGAATAAACTTTCTCTGCTGCCTCTAAGAACATGGCGTCCGTCGGAGGTTTTACCTTGATGATATGTGCACCGATAAGACATGCAAGGTGAGCAGCATATGCGCATACATCCATTGCTGTTTCACCTTCACGCGTAACTATACCTCCACGTGGGTACGACCAAACCACTACGGCGAGACCACAGGATTTTGCTTCCTCCGATAGATCACGAATTTCTTCTATTAATTCGTATTGATGTTCAGAACCTGGATAAATTGTAAAGCCTATTGCGCAGCATCCCAAGCGGAGTGCATCGGCAACCGATGCTGTAACTGCCTGATCCTTATTTGAAGCTAAGGAATTTGCATTATTACATTTTAAAATGGTCGGAATTGCGCCGGCAAATGTGTCAGCTCCAGCTTCTAGCATTCCCAGTGGTGCAGCATAAGCGGATAGGCCAGCATCTATGGCAAGTTGAAAATGGTAATGTGGATCGTAGCCGGAAGCATTTGGTGCAAAACTGCGTGCTGGACCATGCTCAAATCCTTGATCAACAGGCAAAATTAACAATTTTCCTGTGCCACCTAATTTTCCATGCATAAGAATTTTAGCAAGATTACCCTTAGAGCCTGCATTATCTGATTCATAACCAGCTAAGATTTTTTTAACCCGTTGTGTTATCTTAGTCATTTAATCCTCTTTCTGACTTCACAGTTTAAAATGATATTTATAAAGGAATCTTTTAAAGGTGGAAATGAATCTATAAAACTTTCGATAAATATTTTAACAAAATTTCCTCAGATTTGTTTGCTTCGAGCAAATCTGGCATTTTAGGTCGTTTGGTTCGAACCTCTACGTGTGCTGCATCTGCAATCATTTTAATCTTTTTTGTAACGGAAGGACGTGTAGATGTGTATATGCAGTCAACACCTTCCCGAAGCGCTGCCAGGGAATGTCCTGCGGCTTTACCGCAATCCAGAACACCAATGACCTTGAGATCGGGAAAATCGTTTCTGATAATATTAATTATACCGTTAAACCAAGCGGGACCAATAGAACCAGAGCCATTTTTTGCACTCCAGAGCTCAAGTAAAAAATCTTCTTTCAAGCGTTTTTGTTTGATAAATTGACATACTAGTCGGGCTTGATCTATGCCATGTATGACGACTCTTTTTACATTTTGTTTTGTGGCCCCTTTATCAAATATTCTTGTCATTCAGTAATTTTCCATAATTTAATTATGACGGCGACGATAGTTGACGCTTATGCAGGACCCGTCATACTCTCAGGACGGGTTTATTCGAATCAATCATATGCGTGAAAAAATACATGGGAGAGCTAGAGGAAGCAAATCATCGGTTGGAAAATGCAATAGCGCGTCTAGAAGCAGCTTCCCAAAGAATTGGAAACAGTGTTGCAGCTGCTCATGTGGAAGGTGAGCTAAAGGCGTTGCGTTTGCGATGTGCTGATTTAGAAAACAAATCACAGTCAGCAGCAATAAAGTTAAATACTATAATTAAACGATTGCGAGACATACTGGGCGAAAATAATGTCTCAGGTTGATGTGCAAATAAATGGCAAGTCTTACAACGTCTCCTGCGATGATGGTCAAGAGGATCACTTACTAGAACTTGCAGGGTATGTTGATCAACGTGTACAGGAACTTATTAAATCTGTAGGTCAAGTGGGGGATGCTCGAATTTTAGTTATGGCTTGTCTTTTAATTGCAGATGAACTTGCAGAAACTTATTCCAATAAGAAAAACGTTAATAGCGGAGAAGAAAATAATGAAAGAGTTTTCGAACAAAGACTTGTGCATGTTACAAATGAATTAGCAAATCGTATTGAACGGATTGCAGATACTCTCGGGTCGACATAGTATTCCACAGGTGCTGCGTAGTGCGAGAGACAATAAATCCCTTGGGCCAATATATTCTTCTAGGGAGCTGTTCCTTTCGGGGTCTTGGTTTCGAAATACGGCGCCCACCTGCTTATGCGGGCCTTAGAGGATGAAATCGTTAACCGGCTAATGCGGCACCACCTGAATTCCATGGGTAAACAAATCAGTTTGGAGAATGTTTTTGCGTGTCTCTAGAGTTGATACAGCTAAACAAAGCTTAGCCCATAAAATGCGTGGGGCAAGAACTTCAATTCATCGAAGAATTGGCCCCACAGTTGCCACCAAAATAATTGATCAATTGAAAATCGCACGTGGATTGGGCCTAGAAATAGGAGAAAATACCGTCGTTTCAGCCTATTGGCCTGTGAGAGACGAGCTGGATACAAGGTTTTTGCTTCAGGCTCTCCATGAAGATGGAATTCAGTGTGCTTTGCCTGTCGTAGACAGTAAAGATAAAATGCTGATATTCCGTGAATGGCGACCGGGAGATGTGCTTAAAGAGACAAGTTTCGGACTTGCGGAACCTGCCGAGGATAAACCATGTTTAGTGCCTAATGTTTTGTTGGTTCCTCTTCTGGCTGTTGATCGTGAGGGTAATAGGTTGGGCTATGGTGGCGGTTACTACGATTTTACATTATTAAAATTTCGACTCCAGCGGGAACGTCCGGTCATCGCTGTTGGTTTGGCTTATGAAGCACAAATCACTTCTAATGTGCCACATGATCTCAGTGATGCTAAATTGGACTGGTTAATAACTGAAACACATGTAATTCAATTTAACTCTTAAATTGAAATAAGAATGAGATTTTAACACTATGCGCATACTTATTTTTGGTGATGTTGTCGGCCGCAGCGGTAGAAGAGGTATTTGTGAAGAGCTACCGTATATTCGTCGTGAATTATCCATAGATTTTGTTATTGTAAATGGCGAGAATGCTGCTGGAGGTTTTGGCATAACCCCTAAGATTTGTGACCAGTTTCTAACAGCAGGGGCTGATGTGGTTACTACCGGTAATCATGTGTGGGACCAAAAGGAAATCATTCCATATATTGACAAGGAAAACCGTTTGCTTAGGCCCCATAATTATCCGATGGGAACTCCAGGAAGAGGGACCGGTATATACGAGGATTCTGTTGGTCGTAAGGTGTTTGTGCTTCATTTTATGGGATTATTATTTATGCCAACACTAGACGACCCCTTTAGAGGAATAGATCAAGCACTTTTAAATAAAAAACTTGGCAGAGATTTCTCCGCGATAATACTCGACTTTCACGGTGAGGCTACGAGTGAAAAAGTTGCTATGGGTCATAATTTAGATGGACGAGTTTCTGCAGTTGTTGGAACACATTCCCATATTCCCACTGCAGATCATCATGTTCTGCCGTTGGGTACAGGGTATATCACTGACTTAGGCATGTGCGGTGATTATAATTCTGTGATTGGCATGAAAAAAGAGGGTTCAATCGCTAGATTTAGGAAAGAAGTTCCAGCCCCGAAATTAGAAGCAGCGGAGGGAGAAGCAACATTGTGCGGAGCAATAATTGATACCGATGATGAGACGGGGCTGACAACTAGAATTACTCCTTTTCGGCGCGGTGGGCGTTTGAAGCCTACTACAGAGTAAAAAGGTTTAGACAATAGAAAATATTTAAATTCAAGCCCCTTATAATTGTAATGACTGTAAATAGTTGTTTAATTACACTAAATCTCTAAATGCAGGTTTTAATTGTTTTTTTTGGTTTACGAAAAAAGAAGACTATGGCGGGACATTCTCAATTTAAAAATATTATGCACAGGAAGGGCGCACAGGATAAAAAACGTGCGAAGGTTTTCTCAAAGCATATCCGTGAAATACAGGTGGCGGCCAGAGGCGGTCTACCCGATGTTGAGATGAATCCAGCTTTGAAAACCGCGGTGGCTGCCGCTAAAGCCGTCAACATGCCGAAAGATAATATTGATAGAGCAATAAAAAGGGGTTCAGGGACAGGAGAGGGAGAAGCTTTTGAAGAAATTCGCTATGAGGGTTACGGGCCCGGCGGAGTGGCCATAATAGCTGAGACTCTGACTGATAATCGTAACAGGACCGCTAGTGAGGTAAGAGCGGCTTTTACGAAGCATGGGGGTTCCCTGGGAGAAACCAATAGTGTCAGTTTTCAATTTAATCGCGTTGGTGCGATAAATTATACCGCAGGTGAAATAACCGATGACGAAATATTTGAGGTCGCGCTGGAATCAGGGGCTAGCGATGTTAAATCCTCAGATAGCGGCCACGAAGTTATATGTGAACCAGGAGACTTTCATCTTGTAAGAGAAAGTCTGGAAGTAAAATTTGGGACCCCGTTTCTCGCTGAATTGCAATGGAGGCCCCAAGTTACGGTGAGTGTGGATGAGGGCCACGTGCAGACTTTATTTAAACTTCTCGAAACTCTTGATGAAAATGATGATGTCCGCTCAGTTTCCGCAAATTATGAGGTAGAAGAATCAGTAATGGCTAAACTTACCTGATACTGTGGGCTGTGAAGGAGAATTTATGAAGCTAATCGGTTTAGATCCAGGGCTTCGAGCTACTGGTTGGGGTATAATAGATACAAGGGGTAATAACTTAACTTATATTGCCGATGGCACGGTTCGGATTCCTTCACGATTGGGTCTAGCTGAACGATTAGCAGTTCTTTTTCGTGAGTTAACTGCGGTCCTAGATAATTATCGTCCAGAAGAAGCGGCAGTTGAGGAAACTTTTGTAAACAAAAATCCTAAGACAACTTTAAAATTGGGGCAGGCGCGTGGAGTGGTTTTGTTGGTGCCTTCAATAGCCGGTTTGCCGGTTGGGGAATATCCTGCGAATGTCATAAAAAAATCTCTGGTTGGTGCTGGTCATGCGGGTAAGGAGCAAATCAAGATGATGGTAGAAATGTTATTGCCAAATGCAATCATAGATAGTTCAGATTCGGCAGATGCCCTAGCTGTTGCGGTTTGCCATGCTCATCATCGTCGAAGTCTGGGCCTGTGGCAGGAGAATAAGGTTGCGACTTAAACCAATTCAAAATTCTAAGGTGAGTGTAAGGTTTTTATGATAGCTAAACTGACCGGCCTACTGGACACCATAGGGCTAGACGAGGTTGTCATTGATGTTGGCGGCGTCGGCTATTTGGTATTTTGTTCGTCGCGTACGCTTAAGTCATTTGATAAGGTAGGAGATCCAATCACAGTTTTTGTAGAGATGCATGTGCGTGAGGATCACATTCATCTTTTTGGTTTTATTGACCAAGTTGAAAGAGACTGGTTTCGATTACTGACAACAGTGCAGGGCGTTGGAGCGAAGGTAGCGATTGCGATTCTGGGTACATTGTCACCAGATGATCTTGCAAATGCAATGATAGCCGAAGATAAAGCGGCTTTAACAAGGGCACCGGGTGTAGGGCCGCGCCTCGCAGTTAGACTTTTAGCCGAGTTAAAAGAAAAAACTGCTGACCTTAATGCCGTTTCTAACGCTGGCCTTTCTAAATTATCAAACGGTCAGCCTAATGCGGTATCTGATGCTATTTCCGCTTTAGTTAATCTTGGCTATGGACGAAGCGCTGCATTCGCTGCTGTTTCAGAGGTTGCACAGAATTCGTCAGACACCACTAGTGTTGAATTACTAGTTAAGTCCGCTCTTAAGGAACTCAGTGCATGACGAAGGACCGTATTGTAAAAGCTGACACAAATACCGATGATAAAATCGAAGATTCATTGAGACCATTGGCTTTAGACGATTTTATAGGACAGCAACAAATTTGCGAAAATCTGAGTGTATTCATCGATGCTGCAAAAACCCGAGGGGAGGCCNTGGATCATGTACTGTTTCACGGACCACCTGGGCTTGGCAAAACAACTTTAGCGCAAATAGTGGCCCGAGAATTGGGAGTTGGTTTTCGGATGACTTCGGGTCCCGTGATTGCTAAAGCCGGCGATCTTGCGGCAATTTTGACCAACCTTGAAGCCAACGATGTTTTGTTTATCGATGAAATCCACAGGTTATCTCCCGTTGTTGAAGAGATTCTTTATCCCGCTATAGAGGACTACAAACTTGATTTGATCATTGGTGAGGGTCCAGCTGCACGCTCGGTTCGAATTGATCTAAAACCATTTACGCTTGTTGGTGCAACCACACGTTCGGGACTGATTACAACGCCCCTACGCGAACGTTTCGGAATTCCATTGCGTTTAAATTTTTATAGTGCTGAGGAGTTAGAGAAAGTTGTAAGGCGTGCATCTCATCTTCTTAATCTTGATCTAACCGATGGGGGCGCACGCGAGATCGCCCGCAGAGCAAGAGGTACCCCAAGAGTTGCCGGGAGACTACTTCGTCGTGTGCGCGATTTTGCTGCTGTAGCTGAAGGGAGTGCCGTGGATGCAGATATGGCGGATGTTGCTCTGAATAGACTAGAGGTGGACGGAATCGGTTTGGATGAAATGGATCGAAGATATTTACGATGTGTTTGCGAAAAGTTTGGTGGAGGCCCCGTTGGCGTGGAAACAATTGCGGCAGCCTTGTCGGAGCAAAGGGATACGATAGAAGAGGTTATTGANCCCTTCATTATTCAACAAGGATTGGTTCAACGAACGCCACGTGGCCGTTTGGTAACACAAAGAGGTTTTGGTCATATAGGTCTTAAGCCAAATCAAGAGATAATTTCCCAATTAGAGCTCTTGTCGACGAATGAAATAGACACTGTTTCGAGTGATGATAATGACTCCTGAAATGGGTATAATTGAAAATGGAGCACACACCTTGCCGGTCAGGGTTTATTTTGAAGATACAGATACAGGTGGCGTCGTTTATTACGCTAACTATCTTAAATATGCGGAACGTGCACGAACGGAAATGCTAAGGTGTATTGGTTTTCCCCACTCCATTTTAATCAAGAAGTATGGAATAAATTTTGTTGTTCGACATTGTGAAGCTGATTATTTCGCATCATCATATTTGGATGATGAACTTATAATCTCTAGCGGTAAAATTGTAATTGAACCGGCGAGTCTGCGGGTAGAACAGAAAATTATGACGAGAACTATTCAGATTGCGAAACTTCTTGTTAAGTTGGTTAGTGTTAACAAACAAGGAAAACCAACAAGATTACCAAAAAGTTTTTGTGACGCACTTTCGCCACTTTTGGACGTTAGAATTTCGTAAAATATAAGGATTGGATCAATAAATGGAACAAACTGCGGTAGTATCCGCTGCAATAGCCGGCTCTGTTGCAAATGATCTTTCAATTTGGGGGTTGTTCCTGCAGGCCGATATCATTGTCAAATTGGTAATGGTGGTTTTAGTGCTTGCTTCCTTTTGGTGTTGGACNATAATTTTTGAAAAGATTATTCGGTTTAGAAGGCTGTGGAGCCAAGCAGAAGAGTTTGAGGAGGCATTTTGGTCTGGAGGCTCGTTAGAAGATTTGTATGACCGAATACAAGATCGTCCAAAAGAACCAATGTCTTCTATATTTCAAGCGGCAATGCATGAATGGCGTCGTTCCACTTCGAAAGGCCTTTCCGAAAACGCCCAAAAAGCGAGTTTAGCCCAGAGAATTGAACGGGTTATGCACGTAACAATGGGACGGGAGATTGATGTNTTGGAGCGTAATATGACATTTTTGGCGACTGTTGGTTCTACCGCCCCATTTATTGGTTTGTTTGGGACAGTCTGGGGAATAATGAATAGTTTTCAGGCTATAGCACTTTCCAAGGACACTTCGCTTGCTGTTGTTGCTCCAGGAATTGCCGAGGCGTTATTTGCAACTGCTCTAGGTCTAGTAGCGGCTATACCTGCGGTAGTGGCTTATAATAAACTTTCAACTGACCTAGGAAGATATGCGGCAAGGCTTGAAGGGTTTGGGAGTGAATTTAGCGCGATTCTATCGCGGCAGTTTGAGGAGAATGATTAAAAATGGCCATGAATATCGGCCACGAGCGATCTAACAGGCAGGGAAATTTTGGACGCCGGCCGCGCCGCTCTCCAATGAGTGAAATCAATGTCACTCCTCTTGTCGATGTAATGTTAGTTTTACTTATTGTGTTTATGGTGACGGCACCACTTCTAACAGTTGGTGTGCCGGTAGATCTACCTAAAACAGTGGCGAATCGTATTGTGGGGCAGGATGAACCTCTGGTGATTACCGTTGATAAAAAAGGTCGCTTATATCTTCAGGATACAAAAATAGAACGGGATAAACTTCTACCGCGTTTGGCGGCAATCACAAAGAATATAAAAGATACCCGTATTTTTTTACGTGGAGATGAGACAATAGCCTATGGCCAAATTATGTCGGTAATGGGAGCACTTAATCAGGCGGGGTTTAATCGTGTTGCACTAATAACTAAAGCGCAAGGAGCTAAAACTCGTCGGAGTTTGCGGTGACTTATGAAACGTGGTGCAATAATTTCAGGTGTACTTCATTTCTTAGTTATAGCGTTTGCATACTTTGGTCTTCCAAATTTATTCGAAACGCCTAAAGTTCAATACACGCCGCCAATGTCAGTTGATATAATTATGAAGGAAGAAAAGCAAAAAAAAAATATCGCAACTTTAGCGCCCAAAGTTCCGCCTAAAACTGTAAAATTAAAAAAACAACAGGAACAACAAAAAGCGCCATCTATACCCAAACCATTGGCAACACCTAAACTCTTGCCGAGGCCGGTCGTTCCTAAAGAAAAAGCTTCACCCAAATCTTTAGAGAGGGTGGTTGCACCGCTACCGAAGATGAAACCCAAAATAAAAAAGGTGAAAAAACCACAGAAAAAACTATTAAAAAGTATCAATCGAATTGCACCAAAACCAAAGCGGAAGCCAGCCAATAAAGACGAATTCGGACAATTATTAAAAGATTTGACCAAGAGCAAGAAATCTTTATCGAAGCCAGTTTCTAAAACAAGAAAACCCATTAAATCGGATTCAAAACCGGTTGAGGAGGCATATTCGGCTCGCCGAGCGGAGAATGCTCTAGTTAAGTTGGTGAGGCAGCAAGTTGTGCCATGTTGGCATATACCAGGTGGTGCTAAGGATGTTCAAAAAATGAAAATTAGCGTGCGAATAAAATTAGGGCGGGACGGTAAATTACAAGAGAAACCCAAAGTTATAGATGAATTTAGATTTAAAACAGACAAATCTTTTCGGGTGGTTGCTGAAAGTGCCTTGCGCGCATTACATCGCTGTAGCCCTTTGAAATTACCCTATCGAGAATATGAATTTTGGAATGATATTACATTTAACTTCGATCCAAGTGAGGCCTTGGGACGTTGATGTCGAAATGGAGCTGATTAAAGAATGTGGAAATTTAACTTCAAAATTGTTGTACAGATTTTAAAAAAGCTGTTCTCTATATCGATATTGTACGTCGCATTTTCGGTACTACCTGCACAAGCCACTCTCAAAGTTGATATCAATAGTGGTAAAATTGAACCACTTCCAATAGCACTACCAGATTTTTTTGGGTCAGGTACTCAGGCCATAACGCTGGGTCGGGATATAGCGAGTGTGATATCTTCCGACCTGCAAAGGTCAGGTTTATTTCGTTTGATTGACTCGAGGGCGTTCATACAAGGACGAAATTCCCTTCGGGTGAGGCCAAGATTTCCAGCATGGCGTCAAATACAAGCCGAGGCTTTAGTCGTGGGGAGTACAGAATTAAGACCAAACGGGCAATTGAGGGTTGAGTTTCGGCTTTGGGATGTGTTGAGGGGACAGCAACTTGTTGGTTTGCGAACAGATACAGAGCCACGAAATTGGCGACGTGTTGCCCATATAATCGGTGACGCGATTTATAGCGAAATTACAGGTGAAGAAGGATATTTTGATACAAGAGTTGTATACGTTGCTGAAAGCGGCCCAGCTTTAAGGCGAATTAAACGTCTAGCTATTATGGATCAGGACGGGGCGAATCACAGATATCTCACTAGCGGCACCAACCTAGTTTTGACTCCGAGGTTCTCGCCTACGGAACAGGAAATAACATATCTTGAGTATCCGCCTGGCAAAAAACCAAGGGTCTATATTCGTAATATCGATACGGGGCAACGAGAAAAATTAGGCGAGTTTGATGGAATGACTTTCGCACCCCGTTATTCTCCAGACGGCAAAAGCGTGATTATGTCTATGGCACAGAATGGTAATTCGGATATTTTTGTGATGGATCTTCGTACCAGGCGTTATCAACAATTAACCAAACACCCAGCCATTGATACGTCGCCTTGTTTCTCACCGGATGGTAAAAGAATCGTTTTTACCTCAACGCGCGGAGGTAAGGGGCAAATTTATGTTATGAATTCAGATGGAAGGAATAAAAAAAGAATTACTTTTGGCAGAGGGAAATATTCTACTCCTGTTTGGTCCCCCCGCGGAGATAAAATTGCTTTTACAAAACAAACCCCGGGGGAATGGTTTATTGGTGTTATGACACCAGATGGAAAAGAAGAAAGGCTTCTTGCTAGGGGTTTCGCAGTCGAAGGCCCCACATGGTCTCCCAATGGACGTGTGTTAATGTTTTTTCGTCAGCCCCCTGCAGGTAAAGAAGGAGGCAAACCAAAACTTTATTCTATTGACTTAACGGGACATAATGAACGGGAAATTAAGACACCGACAGATGCTTCAGATCCGGCTTGGTCTCCACCTAAGTAAGAAAATACGGAATCTATTTGATTGTTANATTTAAAAGAAAGTTTGAGTTTGATAGCGAAGGGGTCTTTATTGAATCGGGCGTAAGGCTTATGATTTTTTATTATTAATGAGAGGAAAGTCGAATATGGACTGGAAAATTCCTACTATAATATTAGTTGCGNTCGTACTTAGTGCCTGTGAAACAACTCCAGATAATGTTGGTTCGGTCAAGGGGAGTGGAAGTATTAGTGGCAAAACGGCTACAACTTCTCTAGCCCCTGTTAGTGTTATTAAAAATCGTACATTAGCAAATCTTGCCCCTGGCGGGGTTACAGCCGGGAGTCAGGAAGATCTTGTTACGAATATTGGAGACAGGGTATTTTTCGGATTAGATAGCGTTTCATTATCATCAGATGCTCGATCTACACTTGAAAAACAAGCCCAATGGTTACGCAAAAACCCAAATGTTACGGTAACTGTTGCTGGTCATGCTGATGAAAGAGGTACGCGAGAGTATAACCTTGCATTAGGTGAGCGCCGTGCGACGGCAGCCCGTGATTATTTAGTGGCTCTTGGTCTTGATCAAAATAGAATCAAAACCATCAGTTATGGTAAAGAGCGACCGATTGATGCACGTTCTGTTGAGGATGCCTGGTCTAAAAATCGCCGCAGTGTCACTACTGTAGATTAGTAAAATAGTCCCTAACGAGAACTTGTCATATTATTGTTTGATTGTTAGCGGTGGAATTATAATGAGATTTGCATTGTCTAGCATTAATTGTTTTAAACCACTTGGGGTTATCTCATTCGTTTTCTTTATGGGTGCTTTATCTCAGCCTGTGGAGGCTCAGCACTCGCCAGAAATTATGAAGCGTTTGCAACGTATGCAAAATGATCTTACATCATTGCAAAAGTTTGTTTATCGGGGTAAAGCCCTGCCGGTTAAAAAAACTTCTCGGACCCCGGATGGTGGGTCATTGAATACCGCCTTGGCCAGGCTTTCTAACACCATCACCCAACTTGATGCTGAAATCAGGCGTTTAACTGGGACCAACGAAGAACTAAATTACGAAATCTCCAATTTAAAAAAGCGTCTTAATACTCTTGATAAAGACGTGGCTTTGAGGTTGGAATCTCTGGAAAATCGTTTAGCCCCTGCCAAAAAAGACGGTTCACTCTCGTCTCAATCGTCTCAACAGAGCGTCAACCTCAAGCCTTTAGTTAGGCCGTCTGAACCATCGATTAAAGGGGCAGATAAAGGAGTCAAACCCTTTGGAACTAAAAAAAGTTCTTCGGAGAATGTAATAAGCGTTAAGGAATCACCGAAACATCAATTTGAGAAAGCATATTCACTAATTATTAAACAAAACCACGAGGCTGCGGAACAAGCGTTCACCGCATTTATAAGAGCTCACCCAACTCATCCTTTTGCATCCAATGCATTTTATTGGCTTGGGCGTACGTTTTTTGTGAGAGATAAATTTGAGCAAGCGGCGAGTACTTTTGCCCAAGGATTTCAAAGGTTTCCCAATAGTAAAAAAGCACAAGCAACATTGTTAAACTTGGGAATGTCGTTATCTAAATTGGGAAAAGAACAAGAAGCCTGTATGACATATAAAAAATTGAGAAATACCTTTAAGAATCTGACATCGCGGGTCAATAGGCGCCTAGATCGAGAACATAAGAAATCAAGTTGTAGACGCTAATACTTGGGTAAACCTTTCCATTAAGTTATTATGACAATCGATAACCACAAACCAATCGGAGAAGTAGAATTTTCCAGACTCATGCAATCTCTTGGGCCATTCGAGAAATGCCCGGAATTAGCAATTGGGTTCTCTGGTGGAGCCGATAGCACAGGATTACTGATTTTAGCTTCCCGTTGGGCTAAGCGACGTAAAGGTAGAATTTATGCATTGACTGTTGATCATGGCTTAAGAACCACGTCATTGTCTGAAGCTAAAATTGCACAAAATAATATTAGAATTTTAAGAGTACCCATGTATATCCTGCCGTGGATTGGCCCAAAACCCGATACACGGGTTCAGGAGTCCGCTCGATTGGTTCGTTATAAGCTGTTGTCGGAATGGTGTCGCCGTCGTGGTGTTCTCCATTTACTCATAGCCCACCACGAGGAAGATCAGGCGGAGACATTACTGCATAGACTTGGTAGAAAGACGGGTGTAGATGGTTTGGCTGGTATTTCAGCTATAAGAGAAAATAGGGATGTTAGGATATTAAGACCTTGTCTCTCCATTCCAAAGGCCAGGCTAGAAANATCAGCTAAAAATCTTGGTATTGGCTGGGTGGAGGATCCCTCAAATCAAAATTGTAATTTCGCTCGGGTAAGGCTAAGAAAATTATTACCCGCTTTAAGAGAAGAAAAAATTTCATCAGGTGCACTTGGAACTACAGCAAGGCATTTGGCAAAAGTTCGTAATATATTGGATGATCAAACGACTCAAATTTTGGTGAGGGCAGCTGAACTTAATGATTTGGGATATGCAAGAATTCAATCTAAAATTTTGAAAGAGGTTGATAGAGAATTAGCAATACGTGCTTTGGAGAGGTTGTTGGGCACTATTGGGGGACATTTTTACCCTATTAGTCACAATGGAATTAATAACGTAATGAAAAAACTCCAAAAACAAGGTTTGTTTGCTTCACGAACGCTTGCTGGATGCAAATTACAATGTGATAAAAACAATATTTTAGTCATCAGAGAAGCAGCGAGATGTGAGGAGAAAAAAATAAAAGTGGGGTCTTGGGTTCATTGGGATGGCCGATTCAAAATTCGACTTTCTAAATGTGAGAAATCTAATACTACAAGTTATATAATTAAAGCACTTGGAGATAACTTATCGCGAAGACTTATAAAATTAGAGGGTGATGAAAAGAAAATCGATATTAAACGGTCTGTTCGCCAGTCTCTGCCATCAGTTTGGGATAAAGGCGGCTTGGTTTGCGTTCCTCATTTAGGGTATAGACGTATAGAGGCAAATCCTGCTAGCGTAGTTACGGTTCAGGTAGAATTTCAGCCAAGAAGATCTGCAACCAATGCCTCATTTTCTATTGTATAACCAATGTTATTCACTATTTAATCTATAAGAAAATGAATTTTTAGAACAGAAATTAAAAAATTGAGAAATTTAGATTTCGTGGGAATTTTAATGTGAACAATCTAGGTAAAAATTTAGCTCTATGGCTTGTTGTTGGTCTGTTACTTGTAGCGCTCTTTAATCTCTTTCAGGGACCGAGCGGCAGAAGCGGCGAAGTAGGAATACCATTTTCTGATTTTCTTGCAGAGGTCGAAAACGGTCAAGTTAGGGAAGTTGTTATTAAAGGTAACGACATCTCCGGTACCTTTAATGATAATCGGGGTTTTTCAACTTACGCGCCCAATGACCCTAATTTGGTTGAGAAATTGACTAAGCGTGGTGTTATCATAAATGCGCAACCCACTGAAAGTAATTCGCCTTCGCTTATACAAATTCTAATCTCTTGGTTTCCAATGTTGCTATTAATTGGTGTCTGGATCTTCTTTATGAGGCAAATGCAAGGTGGGGGTGGCAAGGCGATGGGTTTCGGAAAGTCCCGTGCACGAATGCTCACGGAGCAATCAGGCAGGGTAACTTTTGAGGATGTTGCAGGCATCGATGAATCCAAAACCGAGCTTGAGGAAGTGGTTGAATTTTTACGCGATCCACAACGATTCCAAAGACTAGGTGGTAAAATACCCAAAGGGGTTCTATTGGTAGGGCCTCCTGGGACCGGAAAAACATTGTTGGCTCGTGCTATCGCCGGTGAAGCTAACGTGCCATTTTTTACAATTTCTGGTTCTGATTTTGTAGAGATGTTTGTAGGTGTTGGCGCTTCTAGAGTACGCGATATGTTCGAACAAGGTAAGAAAAACGCACCATGTATTATTTTTATTGATGAGATTGATGCTGTGGGACGTCATCGCGGAGCTGGTTTGGGAGGTGGAAACGACGAGCGTGAGCAAACCTTAAATCAACTTCTAGTGGAAATGGACGGCTTTGAAACCAATGAAGGAGTTATTCTCATTGCTGCCACTAACCGTCCAGATGTTCTGGACCCCGCTTTATTGAGGCCTGGCCGATTTGACAGGCAGGTAGTCGTGCCCAATCCTGATATTTTGGGGCGAGAAAAAATTTTAAAAGTTCATATGCGTAAAGTACCTTTGGCCCCAGATGTCGACGCTAGGGTTATAGCACGTGGCACCCCCGGATTCTCTGGCGCAGATTTGGCAAATTTAGTAAACGAGGCGGCACTGATGGCTGCTAGACGCAATAAGCGATTGGTAACGATGGCAGAATTTGAGGATGCTAAGGACAAAGTGATGATGGGAGCGGAGCGTCGTTCCATGGTAATGTCCGAAGATGAAAAAAAACTAACCGCATATCATGAGGCAGGTCATGCAATTGTCGCACTTCATGTGCCCCAACATGACCCGTTGCATAAAGTAACCATTATTCCAAGGGGTCGCGCATTAGGTGTTACGATGTCTCTGCCAGAACGTGATGCATTGTCGATGTCTAGAATTCAACTAGAGTCAAAGATTGCGATGGCTTTTGGCGGCCGCATAGCCGAAAAAATAACCTTTGGTAATGAAAATGTTACGACTGGTGCGGCCAATGATATTAAACAAGCGACGGGTATGGCACGCTCTATGGTAACAGAATTTGGATTTAGTGAAAAACTGGGACCATTACGTTATACAGATAATGAAGAAGAAGTTTTTTTGGGTCATTCGGTGGCACAAAAGAAGAATGTATCCGATGCTACTGCCAAACTAATTGATGAAGAAGTTAGGAAACTTGTTGACGCAGGCATGGAAACTGCTGAGCGTATCTTAACAGAAAATAATAACGAACTTGAAGTTTTGGCTCAGGCGTTACTCGAATATGAAACTCTGTCTGGCGAAGAAATTTCAGCGCTGCTTCGGGGAGAAACAATAATTAGGCCAGATCCCGATGACAGCACACCAGATAACGAGGGACGCACATCTGTGCCAACCTCAGGCATAAAAAACAAAAAAGATGGTGGCGAGCCAGATCTAAAGCCGGAGCCACAACCAGGTTCCTGAGCAATAGTAATGATTTAATGCAAATTAAAAACGCCTCCGCTTTGCCGGAGACCTTTGAATATTTTTCAGAATTAGAATCTGGCTTTCAACTCAATCCCGACCCAACCGGTATGAGTAAATCAAATAGGGTAGAGTTGTATATACCGGCTGGTGAAGGGGCTTTGAAGGTCCAAGCGGATATTGCTGAAATCCTACAATGGGCTAAAAAGATTGATGCAGATCTAGAAAAGGTGATAATTCGGCTTATTGATTTCGCCTCAAGACCAAGTTTATCCTTTGCAGGACTTAAATTGGATCACCCGATTTTGATGGGCATTTTGAATATCACACCGGATAGTTTTCATGATGGGGATAGTTTTTCCGATATTGGGGCTGCAATAGAACATGCTTTGAAGTTAATCGAATGCGGCGCGGAAATTATTGATATTGGGGGGGAATCTACTCGACCCGGTGCGAAAGCGATTTCAGAGCAAGAAGAAATTGACCGCATCATTCCAGTCATAGAAGGTCTTATAACGGAAAATACTACAATTTCTGTCGATACAAGGCGCGCTGACGTAATGCGTGTAGCCTTGGCAGCAGGCGCTAAAGTTGTTAATGACATAAGTGCATTGTCCGATGTCCGGTCTTTAGAGGCTGTAAAACAGGCAAAAGCATCTGCTATTTTAATGCATATGCAAGGGCAACCAAAAAATATGCAAAAAAACCCACAATATGGAGATGCTCCATATGAAATTACTACATATTTATCAAAAATAGTTAACCGTTGTGAAAAAATGGGAATACCGCGCTCTAGCTTGGCAATTGATCCCGGAATAGGTTTTGGGAAATCAGATATGCATAATTTAGCCATCTTAAAAAATTTATCGATGTTACATGGAGT
Source organism: Rhodospirillaceae bacterium (assembly GCA_002712335.1). The sequence goes on from PATI01000019.1 coordinate 86,119, forward strand.
GGGGTCTCCTGTAGCTATTGGTGTTTCGCGTAAAAGTTTTATTGGTAGGTTAACTAATACAATTTCTACAAATGATCGATTGCCCGGGACAATTGCGGCCGTTTTGCAAGCTATGAATCACGGCATTCAAATTCATCGCGTTCATGATGTTTGTGAAGTCAAACAGGCACTTACGATTTGGAATCAAATTCAAAACGCTTAAAACAAATATTACATTTTCTTATCAAAATTGCGTTATGATAAATATAGAAAGCATGGAAGCATCGTCAAAATATAGGGCAGGGCATTAATGGTGGTTAAACTATTTGGTACTGACGGAATAAGGGGAAAAGCTAATGTTAATCCCATGACCGCCGAAGTAGCCCTTAAAGTTGGTATGGCGGCAGGAGCAGTATTTACGAGTGGAGCGCGGCGTCACACGGTGGTTATAGGCAAGGATACCCGCTTGTCTGGTTATATGCTTGAACCAGCTCTAGCTGCCGGCTTTATAGGTATGGGCATGGATGTTATATTCGTTGGCCCTATGCCAACGCCTGCCGTAGCAATGCTGGTCCGAAGTCTTAGAGCTGATCTTGGAGTGATGATCTCGGCTTCGCATAACTCCTTTGAAGATAATGGGATAAAACTGTTTGGGCCGAGCGGATATAAACTCTCTGATTCAGCCGAAGCAGAAATTGAGTCTCTAGTTGAACAACAAAATACAAATAAATTGGCTACCCCCAATAAACTCGGACGTGCTCGACGATTAGAAGATGCGGAGGGGCGTTACATTGAGTTTGCTAAAAACACTTTTCCGAAAGGTTTAAGGCTGGATGGTCTAAAAATAGTAGTGGATTGTGCCAATGGCGCTGCATACAAAGTAGTTCCCGCCGCACTTTGGGAGTTAGGTAGCGATGTAGTTGCTTTGGGGATTTCTCCTAATGGATTAAATATTAATAAGGCCTGTGGTAGCACTAATACGGAGTTAATGCGTGAGACAGTTGTAAATGAGGGAGCCAATCTTGGCATCGCACTTGATGGAGATGCAGATCGAGTAATCCTTGCTGATGAGGAAGGTAATATTATTGATGGCGACCAAATTTTAGCTTTAATAGCAAAATCTTGGAAGAGTGATAATAGGCTTAAAGGGGAGGGGATAGTGACGACCGTAATGGCCAACCTTGGATTAGAGAGGTTCCTTACCGATCTGGGGTTAAATGTTGTGCGGACAAGAGTTGGCGACCGTTATGTTGTAGAAAAAATGTTATGCGATGGTTTTAATGTTGGCGGTGAGCAGTCAGGCCATATTATTCTTAATGATTACAATACCACCGGTGATGGACTGGTTGCGGCGTTAGAGGTCCTCTCTGTTATTGTACAATCCAATAGACCGGCTAGTGAGGTTTGCAGGGTTTTTGACCCTGTCCCGCAAATTCTCAAGAATGTGGTGTTTGCTGGTTCATCGCCAATGAGTTTGGTCTCTGTAAAAAAGATTATTGCGGATGGAGAAAAGAAATTAGAGGGTGTTGGAAGGTTGCTAATACGTCAGTCTGGAACAGAGTCAATAATTAGAGTTATGGCAGAAGGCAGCGATGAAACAATGATAAAAGAAGTCGTCAATGAAGTGTGTTCCGAAATTGAAAAATTTTCAAAGTGAATAAGATAAAATGATCGGAAGAGTTTTAGTTATTGCGGGTTCCGACTCCGGGGGGGGAGCGGGTATTCAGGCAGACATTAAGTCAATAAGTGCCCTCGGAGCTTACGCTGCCAGCGCCATTACGGCTTTAACAGCTCAGAACACACTGGGAGTGCACGGCGTTATGGAGGTTTCTCCAGAGTTTATTGATAAGCAAATAAATGCGGTGTTAGATGATATAGGCGCCGATTGTATAAAGACGGGAATGCTTCATGACTCCATGGTAATTGACACGGTTTTAAGGACGCTGGAACGTAAGGCGAATAATATCCCTGTAGTTGTTGATCCAGTGATGATTGCCAAAGGGGGTGCACCTTTATTAAAAGCAGAGGCCATTGTAACGCTGCGCGAGGGACTAGTGCCACGAGCAACCTTGCTTACTCCTAATATCCCAGAAGCAGAAGCTATTTTGAATAGGAAGCTTAAAGGCAGGAATGACATGCAGGCAATGGGGGAAGAGCTTTTTGATCTCGGCCCACAGGCAGTTTTGCTTAAAGGCGGTCATATGAAAGGGCCGATAGTCTGGGATTTTTTAATCTCAAATGATGGGTCTCGATTTTATCAAAATGAACGAATAGCTACTTCACATACCCACGGGACTGGCTGTACTCTTGCATCATCTATCGCCGCAGGCATAGCAAACGGCCTAACTATTGAGAGGGCGGTAACACAAGCGGAGACTTTTTTAAATAAAGCAATTCAAACTGCACCAGGCATTGGCAAAGGTCATGGACCGATAAATCATCTTCATACAGTTCAGTCTAGCTAGGCTCTTAGCGCTATTAGATCTAGGGTCTCTGTTTATCGTTTTCTTTTCTTACAAAAGACCTCGTTTTAGGAACTTGGCTCGGTCGGTCTCGTTTATCATTCCTAAAATAACTTTACGGTAACCCTCGACAGCCTCTGCCCCAGCAGCCCGATAAGCATGCGCGATTCTCTCTCTTTGGTTCTGGGAAAGTCTTTTTTCAAGGTTTACACCTTTTTCGGTTAATTCTAAAAGCCGTTGACGTCTATCGCGTGTTCCGGGTCGCTGCGTTATAAACTTCTCACGTACCAATTGGCTTAATACACGTGATAGACTTTGTTTGGTGATTTTAAGGATATCTAAAAGTGCTGAAACCGTTATATCCGGATTGCGGCCGACAAAATATATTACTCTATGGTGTGCTCTCCCAAACCCATAGGCCGCTAAAATGGCGTCGGGTTCCGCGGTGAAATCACGGTAGGCATAAAACACTAATTCCATGCCCTGCCTTAATTCTTCATCTCGCAGAAATAAGGGGTTTGCCCCTGGTTTTATGTCAGTCATGTTGACATATATGACTGCGAATGATACGCAGGGCAACCCGAAATTTAAACTTTTAACGCTTTTTTTTGTCACCTAACTTTGTCATGGTTTTAAATATATGCTGAATTTTGATGATCAAGATGGGCAAATTTGGTATAATGGTTCGCTAAAAGAATGGCGGAATATTCGATTACATGTACTGAGCCATGGTCTTCATTATGGCAGTTGTGTTTTTGAAGGTGAAAGAGTTTATAACGGGAATATTTTTAAGCTAAGGGAGCATACCGAAAGGCTTATCAAGTCAGCGGAAACACTGGGTTTTGTTATCCCCTATTCTCTGCAACAAATTCAAGATGCAACTGTAGAAACTGTTTTGGCTCAGGGGTTCTCTGATGCATATGTTCGACCTGTAGCGTGGCGTGGAAGTGAAATGATGGGTGTTTCGGCACAAGAATCAACAATTCATTTGGCTATAGCGGTTTGGGAATGGCCTTCATATTTTTCTCCAGAGGCTAGAATGAAAGGTATTAAACTGAGCTGGGCACCATACAAAAGGCCCTCCCCGGAATGTGCCCCTGTTCATTCCAAAGCTGCGGGCTTGTATATGATTTGTACATTGTCCAAGCACGCGGCAGAGGCGGAGGGTTTTGATGATGCCTTAATGCTAGATTGGCGTGGGCAGGTGGCGGAAACAACGGGGGCAAATGTCTTTCTTGTAATTGATGGCTCGATTCATACTCCTACTCCGGATTGTTTCTTAAATGGAATAACTAGAAGAGCGGTTATGGATCTTGCGCGTGGCCATGGGATTGAGATTATTGAGCGGGCAATATTTCCTGAAGAGTTATCCAAAGCTGATGAAGTTTTTGTGACGGGCACTGCAGCGGAAGTGACCCCCGTTGGTCAAATTGATAATATGAAATTCAAAGTCGGTCCAGTTACTAAATTATTGCTTGAAGACTATGATCACCTTGTACGTCAGTCACAATAACCCTAAGTAATTATAGACGGTTGCTGCCGATTAATTTTTACTTATGTATTTTCAGTTTCCCATTTATTAGACTCTCTTTCATCATTTTCCTGAGCCTCAACCCAGCTATCACCGGACAGGCTAGATTCGATCTTCCAAAATGGCGCTTTGGTTTTTAGCCAGTCTATAAGAAAATGACAGCTTTCTATTGCGGCGGTTCGATGTGCGGAAGTGGTTGCCACGAGAACGATGCGGTCACCGGGTTGAAGTTTACCAAACCTATGAATGATCAATACATCATTTAAAGGCCACCGCTGATTTGCTTCCTTTTCAATTTTTCTAAGTTGTTTCTCGGTCATCCCAGGATAGTGTTCAAGTGTCATTGCACTAATGTGTTCCTCATTAGCCATGTCCCGCACAAGGACGATAAAACAACTCTGCGCTCCTATTCCAAAATTCTCATCCGTCATTTTGGAGAGTTCAATACCGACATCAAAATCCTCTGCCTGAACCCTAATCAACTACTCACCCTCCTGTCATCGGTGGAAATAGTGCAACCTCATCGTCTGGATCAACTCGAGCATCTAAAGTTGTAATTTCTTGATTAATTGCCACCCGTATTAAGCTTAGGTTCTCGAAAGCTTCGTGATATCGATCCCCTCTTTTTTTAAGCCATTCAATCAAAGCGCTAACATCCTTAATATGGGTCGGTAAATGGACTACTTCCTGCCCTATACCAACGCGAGCGCGCACCCATCCAAAATATAATAACTGCATTAACTAACCTCGCTAAATGGCAGAAAATCTACCATATTCCCGTTTTTAATTGTTGTTTGTTCTTCGCTTAGTTCAACAAGCCCATCCGATTCAACCATAGAAGTTAGAATTCCTGCCCCGCTAAGAGGAAATTTCTCTGCTTGGTACACACCTTTTTTTCCAATGGTAAGCGCTGCGCGAACCCATTCCCTCCTACCTCTTTTTTTTTCATAATTGAATGCTGCTGGCACTCGAAATATTTTTGGGTCAATTTGCTTTGCCCCGTTGAGTAATAATAAAGCGGGCCTAGCAAAGCGCATAAAAGTAACCATACTGGCCACAGGGTTTCCAGGGAGACCTATGAAGGGAACATTTCCAATTTGGCCAAAAGTGATGGGTCTTCCGGGTCTAATAGCGACTCGCCAGAAATATAAACGCCCTATCCCTGCTACTGCCCGTCGAACGTGATCTTCTTCACCTGTTGAGACGCCAGCGGAGGATATTATAACGTCGTGTTTGAAGGCGGCACTAATTAAAGTTTCACGAATAACTTCAATTTTGTCCGAGATGATACCTAAATCACTCACCTTACAACCGAGTTGATGTAGAAGGGCTGATATGGAATAGCGATTAGAATCAAAAATTGTTCCCGGTCGTAATTTATCACCTATATCACATACTTCATCGCCCGTAGAAAAAAGAGCAACGCGTAATTGGCGGTAAACTGGAAGTTTTTCTATACCGATAGAGGCAGACAATCCAATTTCTTGGGGGCGGAGGCGTTGTCCCTTCGTTATTACAATATTACCAGGTTTAATATCTTCCCCCGCAAAGCGGCGATTGGCCCCTCTTTTGATCCCTTTTGGAATTATAACATTATTGTCTTCAACTACACAGTCCTCCTGCATCAAGACTGTGTCAGGGCCATTTGGCATTGGTGCCCCAGTAAATATCCTATAGGCATTTCCCATATCTGCTGTTTCTATTAATGGGTGTCCAGCTGTAATCCGTCCCTTTATTGGAAGTTTAGTCTCCCCGGTTTGGGAGATGTCATCAAAGTATACGGCGTAACCGTCTACAGCTGAGTTGTCATGGGCGGGTACTTCCTGCTTTGATTTTAAATCTGCGGCTAAGATCCGCCCAATACCATCTGCTAATTCCACTTCTTCTGATTTAGAAATACATGTTAGCCTTAAACGTAACTCATTTAATGCAGCGTCGGTGCTAATTAAGTCTTCACCAAAGGCAAAGCAGTCATCTTTTAACTGTCCCATACTTACATCACCTCTGAGGATTGCGATTTGAGTTCACAAATTTCCTCGATGAACTCTGCAATGGCGTGAGCGTCATTAATATCTAGATGCTTTATATTCGTCTCAAGAAATCCATCGCTGGCTATTCCAATAATATTGGGGTAATTTGGATACAGGAGAGGTTTTTTTAACTTGCTCCGATGTACTTCTATTTTAGGGTGACTGTGATTTTTAAAACCCTCAATGAGAATAATGTCTACAGGTTTCATTTTGTCTAACAAGATTTTTGGGTCTGGTTCAATATCGTTTCTGTTTTCATGCATAAGAGCCCAACGCTTTTCTGACGAAATCATGACCTCTGATGCACCAGCATGCCGGTGTTCAAAAGAATCTTTTCCTGGTTTATCAATATCAAATTTATGATGGGCATGTTTAATTGTAGAGACGCTATATCCCTTATTTATTAATACCGGTATCAAATTAACAATTAAACTTGTTTTTCCGCTACCACTCCAGCCGGCAAAACCAAAAATTTTCATTATTATGGTTCCTCGGTACTCTCCTGGATCTTTTTGATTTCGTCAGAGTTGTCTTTAAATTTCTCCGTTATATCCATATGACGCAATCCTGTCCGTAAATAATCATATCCGGTAATTAGAGTTAAAAGGGCTGCAAACCAGAGCCCGGTTTCGCCAATCAATCTAGTCTCCATAAATTGTGGACCAGCATCGCCTACAATTAGAAAACCTATAGAAAACATTTGTAATGTTGTTTTCCATTTGGCCAATGCACTTACCGGCATGTGCTCGTGATTTCCGGCTAAAAATTCTCTTAAGCCGGAGACTAGGATTTCTCTGCATAGTATAACAATCGCCGGTAGCACTGCGAGGCCAGTTATTTGGCCACACCCAGTCATCATGAGCAAGGTCGCCGCCACTAGTAGCTTGTCGGCGATAGGGTCTAGAAATTGTCCAAGACGTGATTGTTGATCTAAAGCACGCGCTAAAAAACCATCAAAAAAATCTGTTATAGCCGCTATTCCAAAAAGTGCGCAGGCAAGATAACGCCCAATATTGTTTTCTAAAAAGAGCAAAGCGACAATTCCCGGAATAGCCGCAATCCGAAATAAGGTCAGTCCGATTGGAATATTTCTTAGCATTGGTAAGCCCTGATCCTACCGTGTTTGTTTCTATGCATTACGGTCAATTAATATTTTAAAAATATATCTTAATTGTCTGAATGGAAATGTTCATAAATTTTTTGTGCTAAAGGTTGGCTAATGCCTTCAACAGTCACTAAATCAGCTACGCCCGCATCACCTACTCCTCTTGCAGAACCAAAATGGTGCAACAAGGCCCGCTTGCGGTTGGCACCAACTCCAGATATTTCATCTAGAGGAGATTTACCCAGTTCTTTTTTTCGTTTGGTACGGTGGCTTGTAATAGCATACCGGTGGGCTTCATCCCTTAGGCGCTGTAGGTAGTAGAGGACAGGATCTGTTGATTTCAACTCAAGTGGTGCCCTGTTCTTCATATATATTTTTTCCTGTCCGGCATTTCTATCTGGTCCTTTAGCGATAGCAATTATAGGAATATTATTAATATCAAGACCTGTCATTATTTGGTGAACGGCATTTAATTGCCCTCGTCCGCCATCTATGATCAAGAGGTCAGGCCAATTTTCTGATAAAAGTTGGTTTGCCTCCCTTTTGGAACGCTTGAATCGGCGCTTTATAACCTCTTTCATCATTCCATAATCATCTCCAGGCGTTAAGTTTTCTCCTCTGATATTAAACTTACGGTAGGCTTTTTTAATGAATCCATCAGGTCCCGCAACTATCATTCCTCCAACCGCGTTAGTGCCCGATATATGGCTATTATCATACACCTCTATTCGGTCTGGTGAAGAAGTTAAATGTAAAACTTCCGCAATACATTTAAGTAAACGTTTCTGAGTTTGACTTTCAGCCAAACGCCTTGCCAAGGCCTCGCGAGCGTTAGTCAAAGCATGTTGGATCAGAGAGAACTTACTTCCTCTCAGAGGTTTTTTTATTGTAACTTTGGCATCCGCACGGACAGATAAAGCGTCGGTTATTAATTTGCATTCCGGTAATTCTTCGCTGACTAGAATAGTTTTTGGGGGTTCTTTATCTATATAAAATTGGCTGATGAAAGACGAAATTATCTGCGAGGCCTTAAGATCACTTGTATTGGTTGGAAAATAAGTGCGGTTACCCAAATTTTGTCCATTACGAAAAAAGAACACTTGGATACAAGCTAAACCGCCATTGTTATAACCGGCAATTATATCTGCGTCGTCTACGGCTTGGACGTTAATATCTTGATGTGCTTGAATTTGGGAAAGGGCTTTAACTCGATCACGATAAATGGCCGCTTGCTCAAATTTCATATTTTCGGCTGCTTCTTCCATACGCTCTAATAAGTTTTTTTGTAAGTCTCGACTATTACCAGTCAAAAAATTTCGTGTTTCCTGAACAATTAAATCATAATCTTTGCTACTAATACGATCTACGCATGGAGCAGCACATCTTTTAATTTGATACTGTAGGCAGGGGCGTTTTCTACTGTAAAATATATTGTCAGAACAATTTCTTAGGGGGAATGCCCGTTGTAAACTAGCGAGTGTCTTGTTGACTGCTCCAACGGATGCGAATGGGCCAAAATATTCTCCCGCCTGCTTACGGCCACCCCTGTGTTTTATTAGTTGCGGCCAATTTTTTGTATCGGTGAGCAATAAATATGGAAACGACTTATCATCACGTAGCATTACGTTGTACCGGGGCCTCAATTTTTTAATCAAATTACTTTCCAAAAGCAAAGCTTCTACCTCGGTATGGGTCTCGACAATTTCAACTAGTCGTGTTGCCGCAATCATACGCTGCATTCGGATTGGTAGTTTGAACGGCCGGGTATAACTTGCTACTCGTCGCTTTAGGCCTTTGGCCTTACCGACATAAAGAATGTTAGAATTATCGTCAATCATTCGATAGACACCGGGACAGTTAGTGAGAGTTTTTACCACATCCGCGATAACATTAATGCCAAGTTCCAGTGATGGTGGTGGGGAAAACGATTTTGCGATCTTATCCTTCATCTGAACCACTTTATATTCTGTGTGGTAAACAATTTTTTATAAATATTAGAATCATAAGTTTATTATCATCTGATAAATAATAATTATTTAGGTTTTCCACCCGTTTTGTGGATAAGTCTGTAGATAAATAGTATAAATTTTGCTTATCCTATTGCAATTAATCAAGTTTTTATAAATTGCCTGTATTTTAGGCACTAAGTAGGTAGTTCTTAAAAATCCCAAAAAGTGGGGAATTTGGAATTAACATTAAATATTCATGCAGAGAAAGAATCTTATTGATTGACGTTTGATGAAACTATTGGATAGCGTAAATTAAATGATGCGTGTTATTGCCGACGAAATTTTATCGGAGGCGTTTTCGAATGATTTCTATACCCACGCTTGTTGCATCTGTAATTATATCAAGTTTTTCAATTCGCACTTTTACTTCCAAAATTCGTTTGTCCTCTAGAATGCTCTCAGCGATATTTTCAGCAAGGGTTTCTACTAAATTGATGTGACCGGCATCTATTATAGCCCGAATTTTTTCAACGACATTTTCATAGCATACAACATCTGATAGCCTATCTTTAATTGAGGCACTTGCTTCCGGAACAGCCATATCGAGATTAACTCTTATATTCTGTTTGCCATTCTTCTCATGCTTATGAATGCCGATAAGAGCGGGCAAAACTAGTTCACGAATGAATACATGACGAATGTTCAGTTTCTCTTTTCTCTGAGTATTTTGAACATGATTGGATGTACTCATATATCTTATCCTTTATAAACGATTTCGTTTATTAAGCGTATTATTCACATAATACTATTATTCTGCGGGTGTATCACTATCAGTAGATTTTGCCCACTCAAGGTGTTGGCCACCATCTAATGCTATCATTTGACCAGTCATCGACGGAGATGACAAAATAAATTTTACTGCCTGACAAATTTCTTCGGGTGTCGTTCCACGATTTAGTGGGGTGTTTACGCATTGTTCTTTGAATTGCTTATTTGTTTGCCTTGGACTGGGGAGGGCAGGGCCTGGCCCCACACCATTAACGCGAATTCGGGGAGCCAAAGCCAATGCAAGGCTTTGGGTGAGAGCCCAAAGTCCAACCTTGCTAATAGTGTATGAAGTAAAATGCGGTGTTAGGTTCCACACTCGCTGGTCAATCAGGTTGATTACATTTCCATTCATATTTGTTGGCAATAATTTTGAAAACTGTTGGATTAAGAAAAAGGGAGCTTGTAAATTTGTTTTTAAATGATGCTGCCAGCTATCGATGGTGGCTGTATCAATGGAGTCAAATTCAAATACGGATGCGTTGTTAACAAGACAGGTAAGGGTGCCTAACTTTTGTGTAGCTTCATCAATTAAATATTGGGCTTGATCCTCCTTTTCTAGGTCGGCATAAATGGCAATAGCATTGCCCCCGCTCTCATTAATATTTTCTACTAAATTAAAGGCCTCTTTTTTGGAACTTTGATAGTGGACGGCTACCTTCCAGCCGTTATCAGCAAAGTCGGAAGCGATTGCGGCACCAATTCTGCGGGCTGCCCCAGTAATTAATACATTATTTGCTTTTATTGTCATTTGCACACAATGTTAAATTAAAACCAAACTAAAGCCTAAATTCCAATTTTATACTGGCATGTATTTATATTGGAATATAAATACAATAATTTTTAAGAAATTCATCATTTTAGTGTTTTCCCCTATGATAAGACTTTTTACTTTTTTGGGACTCTGCAGCACGAATACGCGCGGCTAGTCTTTTAGGCCCCGCTGGTTCTGATTCCGTTAATCCTAATTCATGGGCCTCTAATCGCTGAATTTCATCCCTTATCCGCGCTGCTTCTTCAAATTCTAAATCGCCGGCCGCTTTTTTCATATCTTTTCTGAGGTGTCGCAGATGTTTTGTTAAATTTTCTCCAATAAATTGATTCGGTAGATTGTTACCTGTGTCTACAGTGTAATGGTCTCCTTCGTAAACCGATTCAAGTATATCTCCTATGTTTTTTCGGATCGTTTGAGGAGTAATATTCTTTTCTAGATTAAAATTTTGTTGCTTTATCCGGCGTCTGTTTGTCTCATCAATGGCGTACTCTAGGGAACCAGTCATATTATCTGCATATAGGATAACCCGGCCATCAATGTTGCGTGCTGCACGCCCAATTGTTTGTATGAGGGATGTCCTTGATCTCAGAAAACCCTCCTTATCTGCGTCAAGAATAGCGACCAACGCACATTCTGGTATATCCAAACCTTCGCGCAATAAATTGATACCAATAAGTACATCAAAAGATCCCATACGTAATTCCCGAATGATTTCAATGCGTTCTAAAGTATCGATGTCAGAGTGAAGATATCGTACCCTAATACCTGCCTCCTGCATAAATTCGGTAAGATCTTCGGCCATTTTTTTTGTAAGGGTGGTAATAAGCACCCTTTGTTGTTTTTGCGAACAATCACGGCATTCCGCCATAATATCATCAACTTGGTTTTCCACTGGACGCACAACACATAGGGGGTCGATTAGCCCTGTGGGCCTAATGACTTGCTCGACAAATGATCCACTGGTTTGTTGGAGTTCCCAAGGACCAGGGGTGGCAGAGACAAAAACTGTTTGCGGGCGCATTCCTTCCCACTCCTCAAATTTTAGGGGTCTGTTATCCAAGCAAGAAGGCAAACGAAATCCGAATTCCGATAAGGTGGTTTTCCTACTAAAATCCCCTTTAAACATTCCTCCAAGCTTGGGTACAGTAACATGACTTTCGTCGACTATTAGCAGAGAGTCTTCAGGAAGATATTCAAGCAATGTGGGTGGTGGCTCACCGGGCGCCCGACCGGTTAAATATCGTGAATAATTTTCTATTCCAGCACAATGGCCTGTGGCTTCGATCATTTCTAGGTCGAATTTGGTCCTTTGTTCTATTCTTTGCGCTTCCAATAATTTATTGGAATCATTTAACTCCTTGATTCGACTATTTAACTCTCGTTTAATTCCCTTGATAGCTTGTTGCAACGTTGGTCTTGGCGTTACGTAGTGACTATTTGGATAAATGGTAATTGAATCCAACTCACCAGTTTTACTGCCAGTCAGTGGATCAAACTCTTGAATAAATTCTAATTCCTCTCCAAATAGAGATAGGCGCCAACCTCGGTCCTCATAGTGAGCTGGGAAGATCTCCAGTTGATCACCGCGCACTCTAAAGGTGCCCCGAGTAAAGTTTTGATCATTGCGCCTATATTGAAGTTCGATAAATTGTCGGAGTAATAGTTCGCGCTTGACCCGGTCCCCGACCTTTAAAGGAATAGTCATTTCAGAATAAGTTTCTACTGAACCGATACCATAAATGCAGGATACTGAGGCAACAATCACTACATCCCTTCTTTCCAGAAGGCCACGGGTCGCAGAGTGACGCATTCTATCGATTTGTTCATTTACTGAAGCATCTTTCTCAATATAGGTATCAGTTCGTGGCACATATGCTTCTGGTTGGTAGTAGTCATAATAAGAAACGAAATATTCTATAGCATTATTAGGGAAAAAATTTTTCATCTCTCCATAAAGTTGCGCAGCCAATGTTTTGTTGGGAGCCAGTATCAAAGTAGGCCTGGCAAGAGATTCGATGACCTTTGCTATTGTGAAAGTTTTTCCTGAACCAGTGACACCTAGTAGAACCTGATCTCTCTCCTCATTTTTGATACCTCTGATTATTTCTGATATAGCTGATGGCTGGTCACCAGCCGGCTCAAAATTTGAAACAAGTTTAAAATTAGCACTAGGAATTTGTTTTGGTTGGCTATTAAAATTTACGCTCATTGTCTTTTATATGTATTTTGATAAGTCAATTTCCAGTCCCCATGAAAATTTTTAGCTTATAGTGCAACGTTGCGAAAAAAAATTATGTCAATATACCTACTATAAATTTATAATAACGATCGCTGGTTTATTTTAAATTTCTAATTATAAGAATAAGGGTATGTCTTTTTATCTTAAAAATCGTTGGTATGTGGCTGCGTGGAATTACGAAATTACGGATCAGCCTCTCGCTCGCACAATTATGGACGAGCCAGTAGTATTTTTTCGTGACCGAAATGGTATACCTGCGGCTCTAGAGGATAGCTGTGCGCATCGTTACATGGCTCTTTCATAAGGCCAAGTAATAAATGATCATATCCAGTGTCCCTACCATGGACTTGAATTTGATAGAAATGGTTATTGTGTTTTGGTACCAGGACAAAAAAATATTCCGCCCGGAGCTAGCGTTAGGTGTTACCCGGTGGCAGAGAAATGGCGTTATATTTGGATTTGGCCAGGGGATCCAGAGCTCGCAGATGAGAATCTGATACCCGATTTTCATTGGAATAAAGACCCAAACTGGGTGGCCGTTGGTGATTATTTTTATGTAAAAGGGAATTATCGGCTTCTAATTGAAAATTTACTTGATCTCTCCCACGTTGCATATGTACATGCTTCTACGTTGGGAACTGATGGTGTGGCCAATTTTCCAGTGAAGGTGACCCGAGATGACAATCAAATTCATGTTGAACGCTGGATATTTGATGAGCCGGCCCCAGCAATGTTTCGAATGGTTGGTGATTTCAAAAAGGATGATAAAGTTGATCGATGGCAACTGATACATTACCTAGCGCCAACACATTTTATGATAGACGTTGGTTGTGCATTGGCTGGAACAGGGGCACAGAGAGGATATAGATCTCAGGGTGTTACAATGTTTTCCAATCATACTTTGACTCCCGAGACTGAAAAAACCACACATTATTTTTGGCATCACGCGCGTAACTTTAGACTTGAAGATGATACTCTCACTGAAAAATTAGCTAACTCCACTGGTACGGCTTTTGCTGAAGATGTTATTATTATTGAAACCCAACAGGATCGAATGGAACGCTTAGGTTCTCATAAAGCCACAGTAGATATAAACGCAGATGCAGGGGTGCTTCAGGCTCGCAGATTGTTAGATGGCCTTATAGAACGTGAGTAAAAGGTTTTTTTTGATGGGCTTTGGTTTGTTGTTCAATTATGTTTTTAATTTTTTTTTGACATTTAGCGGGAAAAACCGATGTCTATAGTTGCCTCTCGAATGTCGCGTATTAAGCCTTCGGCTACCAATATCTTGACTGGAAAAGTCAGTGAATTGAAAGCGGCTGGCAGGGATATTATTGGTCTTGGCGCAGGCGAACCAGATTTCGATACGCCGGAATATATAAAAGAGGCAGCCATTGAAGCTTTAAAAGCTGGGGATACAAAATATACACCCGTACCAGGTAGTATGAAATTACGTCAGGCTATCTGCGATAAATTTCAACGGGAAAATGGTCTCTCTTTTACATCTGATCAAATAACGGTGGGGTGTGGCGGTAAACAGATAATTTTTAATGCTTTTATGGCATCTTTGAATAGTGGGGATGAAGTTATAATTCCCGCTCCATATTGGGTTTCTTATCCAGATATAGTTGCTTTGGCGGAGGGAACGCCGGTTTTCGTTACTGGTCAGGAAGAATGTGGATTTAAAATTACTGCTAGTCAGTTAGATGCGGCGATTACCCCCAGAACGAGGTGGGTCATGCTTAACTCACCGAGTAATCCTACAGGGGCTGCGTACAGCAAGAATGAGCTAAAAGAGTTGACGGATGTCCTAATGTCACATGATTCGGTGTGGTTAATGACAGATGATATATACGAACATGTAACTTATGACGACTTTAGTTTTTCTACTTCCCTAGAAGTGGAACCAGATCTATCAAATCGAACCCTTACCTTGAATGGCCATTCCAAGGTATTCTCGATGACCGGTTGGCGCGTTGGCTACGGGGCTGGGCCAATAGAGTTGATTAAGGCAATGAATAATATTCAATCACAGAGTACGACGCATACTAGCTCAATAAGCCAAGCAGCCGCTACTGCAGCTTTAAACGGTTCTATGGATTTTTTGCCGGAATGGTTGGGAGCATTTCAAAAGCGCCGTGACTTGGTTGTCAAAATGTTAAATCAAGCTGAAGGAATTTCTTGCCTTACGCCTGAAGGTGCATTTTATGTTTATCCGAGCTGTAGAGGAACGATCGGAAAAAAAACACCAGATGGAAAATATATTGAAAATGATACAGTTTTTGTTTCTGAGCTTCTGGAAGCAGAAGGCGTGGCAGTAGTACAGGGAGCAGCGTTTGGATTAGAACCATATTTCCGGATTTCTTATGCCACCTCGGAGGAGCTTCTAAGAGAGGCCTGTAAAAGGATCCAGCGATTTTGTGATTCCTTAACATAAATTTCAAGAGATAAAATCAATA
Organism: Rhodospirillaceae bacterium; assembly: GCA_002712335.1. The sequence continues at coordinate 101,473 of PATI01000019.1, forward strand.
TACACCGGCGCTCTAAAGGAAAAATAGACTTTGACTGAGGTAATTTAATGGTTAGCTGAGTAAAAAAAATCAAAGGGACTTTAAACATTTAAGAGTTTTTCATCGTAATACCGAGTAAATCGACTTTATCCAGCATAAGAAATTAAGGATTCTAATTATGCTAACTAAATCAAAACCTTCTTGGTCAATTTCCGAAAATCTAATAACACCGGAGTCCGCCTTTAAGAATAGACGAGCCATATTAAAAACGATCGGTATTTCTTCGATACTAGCAACTATCTCTCCAAATGTTGTAGGCAGTGCCGTTGCGTCGACAGGAGGTTTGAAACCCAGTTTATTTTCAGCAAAACGCAATCTTAAATACGAACTTGACCGGCCTTTAAATACCGAAAAGGATGTAACAACTTACAATAATTTTTATGAGTTTGGTTCGCATAAGTTAATTTCCAAAGATGCTCAAAAACTGCAGACAAAGCCGTGGACGGTGACAATTGATGGAATGGTTGAAAAGCCAATCATAATTGATGCAGACACTCTTATATCTAAAATGCAGCTTGAAGAACGGCTTTACCGGTTTCGTTGTGTGGAGGCGTGGTCGATGGCTTTACCATGGATAGGGTTTCCCATGCGGGATCTTATAAAATTTTCTCGACCACTCAATAAAGCAAAATTTGTTGTCATGGAAACATTTATGAATCCCGTTATAGCAAAGGGGCAAAAACAATTTTGGTATCCTTGGCCATATCGCGAGGGTTTGACAATCGGTGAGGCTACTAATGAGTTGGCGCTGATTGGGGTTGGGGCTTACGGGAAACCGCTTCCCAAACAAATGGGTGCGCCGCTTCGATTAGTGGTGCCGTGGAAATACGGATTTAAATCAATTAAATCTATTGTTCGTTTTAGTTTTACAGACAAACGCCCGGTGAGTTTCTGGGAAACAGTGCAGAGCGAAGAGTATGGCTTTTGGGCTAACGTGAATCCAAACGTGCCGCATGCTCGATGGTCACAAGAAACAGAACGCGTCCTCGGGGGCGGAGGCAAGAGAATAAAAACATTAATTTATAATGGCTACGAGGAACAAGTCTCCGGTCTCTATCGTAATCTGAAGGGGGAAAGTTTATACTACTGAGTAGAGGAGGTTTATTGTAAATTATAAGCCCCGGTACCAGCGATGACAGTTCGGTGCATTCGCCTAATATCCGGTAGCCCATATCCTCCTACAGCGCGATGGCATACGCATCGGTTATCCCATAAAACAAGGTCGTTATTCTTATATTTATGTCGGTAATGGTAGGGTCTTTTGCGGTCAGTAATGGGCGCGAATAATTCTTCAAGAATTGGATCCGCTTCATCCTCGGTCATACCCTCTATTCCAATGGTAAAACGGGGAGAACAATAGAGAGATTTCTGACCAGTCTCCGGGTGTTTTAAAACAAGAGGTTGAAGCACTGCTGGTCGAGTTTTAGCCTGGGAATCATAAAAATCTTTTGCTCCCGGTCGGTCGGGTGAAATTGTAACCCTTTTATTATTTACCTTACTGACATGGTGAATCCCATAAAGATTCTCAATTTTTACTTTTAAAGTTTTGGGTAAAGAATTATAAACGGCAATCATATTACAAAATTCTGTATCGCCGCCTCTCTCGGGGTTCTTGATAGATTGAAGAATTGTTACCTTGGATGGTATTTCAATATGTGAAGAGTCGGAGTGCCAAAAATCTCCTCCATCCACCACTCCAACAGCAGAGCCATCCGAGTTTATTTCGTTTGAAAGTATCATCACTTTGGAAGTTTCTTTTGTTGTATATTCAATATTGGATGGCGTTTCTAATTTACCCCAAATACTCGAGAATTTAACCTGTAAATCAGGTGTTAAATTTTGTTCCCTAATTACCAAAACCTGATATTTGAGCAAGGCTTTCTGCAACAATACCTTTAAATCCTCTTTTATCGGATTTGCCAAGTTTATCTCAGTGATTTCCGCACCCATAATATCGGAAACTGGAGTTACATTAATCATTATGTTGGCCTGATAATTATTATTTTTAAAACTAAGTGTTTTTACGATTTTATACTCAGTTCGTCTACGGTTTCGTTTTGCAGGCTTATTTTTTTGAAAAAAATGCCGGGCGCGAACGCCCGGCAAGGTAACAGGGAGGCTTTACGTCTATTGACGAAGGATCCTAAGACCCTAATCCGAATATTGCATCCGGATAAAGTTTCCAACGTATTCACCAACGAATATCGTCAGAAAACAATAGTTACAAACATTTATAATGAAACATTGGTAACAACTGCGCTTTCATAAAATGTTTTGTATTTTCAGGCTATAATTAAATAAGCAACCCAGCCATGCATAAAACGCATAGCTATAGAGTTTTTGTAATTAAAACAATGGGTTATTTTTTATCTTCAGCAATACGGCGCAATAAAAAGTCACGAAACACTGCTACTCGCCTTGAGTGTCGTAATTCTTCAGGATAAACAAAATATGCTCGATGAACGGGCCCCTTGTATTTTGGTAAAACTGGAATGAGACCACTAGTTAAACTTACCATATAATCCGGTAAAGAAGCGATGCCCATCGCATTAGCAGCGGCTCTATACATCGCGTAAAGATTGTTTACGCGTATAACAGGTTTTCTTTGAAAGTTATCATCAAGCCCCGCATCTAGAAGCCAGTTTATATTGGTAAACGGGGGATGATAGGTTTCATCATAAGCGATCAATCGGTGTACCTCGAGATCATCAAGGGAATGAGGCATGCCGTACTGTTCCAAATATGCGGGAGCGGCAAAAGCGCCGTGGCGTAAATCAAATAAGTGACGCTGAATTAGGTCAGGTTGCTGTGGGAGTGCCAGTCTAATTGCGACATCAGCCTGGCGCATACTAAGATTTAGTTCATCTTCACGAAGTATCAATGATACTTCTATTTCTGGATACATCTCCAAAAAATCTTTCAGCCGTTCCGTTAACCACATAGAGCCGAACGCTACTGTTGTAGTTATCCTTAAGGGCCCACGCGGCCTCTCCATTGACTCGGTCACCAAAGATTCAGCAGTGGTTAATTTTCCGGCAATTTCTTGAGCTGCCCTGTAGAGAGTCTCACCCTGCTCGGTCAATTTTAAACCGCGAGCGTGACGGTGAAATAAGGGAACACCTAGCTCATTCTCTAGTCCGCTTATTTGACGACTTACGGAAGATTGGGTTAGGTTTAATCTGTCACCTGCATGAGTGAAACTGCCTGCTTCCGACACAGTATGGAATATTCTTAGCTTATCCCAGTCCATTACCCTCGTCTCCTTTTGATGCTCTGATCTGACGGGTCACGGATCTCCAAGAACATCTATTTTAGACTATTATCAGCTAGATAATGTTCAGCTTCAAGGGCGGCCATGCATCCGGTGCCAGCCGCTGTAACTGCTTGTCTATATATTTTATCCTGAACATCACCCGCTGCAAAAATTCCCGGAATACTTGTTTTTGTGCTGTCTGGGGCCGTTATGATATAGCCCTCTTCGTCCATTTTGAGATGTCCGGTAAAAAGTTTTGTTGCTGGATCATGCCCAATTGCGACAAAAACGCCATCGACCTTTAGGTTAAAATTTTCTTTTGTCTTAATATTTCTAAGTTTCAAACCTGTTACCCCTAAAGGGTTTTCGTTGCCAATAATATCCGCCGCCACTGTGTCCCAAAGTACGTCAATTTTTTCATGAGCGAATAGACGTTCTTGTAAAATTTTTTCAGCCCGCAACTCGTTTCTTCGATGGATGAGGGTTACCTTTGTTGCGTGGTTAGTTAAATAAAGTGCCTCTTCTACTGCAGTATTTCCTCCCCCGATAACAGCTACTTCTTTGTTCCTGTAAAAAAATCCATCACAAGTTGCACAGGCGGACACTCCAAATCCCATAAATTTTTCTTCAGAGGGAAGACCCAACCAGCGAGCTTGAGCTCCCGTCGATATGATGACAGTTTCAGAAATATAAATATCCCCAGAATCGGCTGTGCACCTAAATGGTTTGGCAGTGAAATCAACTTCTGTGATCAGATCAGTATGAATTTGTGTTCCTACCGCAGAGGCCTGACCTTGCATTTCTTCCATGAGCCATGGGCCCTGAATAACGTCGGCAAAACCAGGGTAATTCTCGACATCGGTTGTTATAGTCATTTGCCCACCTGTATCCATTCCTGTCACAAGGTGAGGGTTCAGGCTCGCGCGTGCGGTATAAATTGCTGCTGTGTATCCGGCTGGTCCAGAACCTATAATTAATACAGGGGTACGAATTTCCTTTGTCATGATCTTTACAATCCTAGAATCCAAACATGTGGTCTAAACTAAATGCACCATTTTCTGCTAGCAGTCCATGGTATCCAAAAAGCCGACATGTAGAATCTCTTATAATAATATAGGCTCCATCTCCCGCTTTCTCTCTTTGTTCAGAAGTAAAAAGACTATGATATTGCAGGTATATGGATCCTCCACATGGGATTTGAATTTTTTCTCGGGCTATTTTAGACCCATTAGGAGCAACTAACGTCAGAATAGTCTCTGATCGAGAATGCCATGGAGTAGATGCGGGGTAAATTAAATGACAGATAGTATCATGCGGTGAATGGCCCAGTCGCAGAAAAAGTCGAGTAGAGAGCCCTGGAGGCGGCCCATTATAGGATTGAGGCTCATTACGATAGGTTAACAGGGTATTATAAATGTGGGCTCCAAAACTGGTATCAGCAACGTGGTTTGACTTCAGATTTTTATAACGAAAAATACCATGAAGCCAGCCATCTGTATCTCCTTCATTTGTGAAGTCATAGGTCAGCTCTACGTGTCCGTAGTCTATAAGAAGGAGGCCTTCATTTTTGATACAATCGTTTATTTCCAAAACAGTTTGGTGATTACGATTTAATTTTCCGAAGCTGTATCGAAAAATTTCTTGACCAGAAGCATCATATATTAAAGCCGCAATAGATAGTTTGTTTTGGCATGTTGCCATTGGCGAGGGGAGTAATGCGCTCGTCCAACTTTTAATAGGTAATATTGGGGCTGGCAAAATATACCCTTTTCCCATTTGTTGTCCTATTCGGGGGATTTCCGGATCAACTTTCAGATCATCCCGTTCAACATTAACATGCGCAATACGTCTCGTATTTTGTGGTGAAGTAATCTCGTAGCGTGGTCTGACAAAATATTTTCCAGCATGAATTTCGATTTGTTGTGGCCAACGAGCCTCAGGAAGTAGATTATTTACTATTAATTTTTCTGTCCCGAACCCCGGAATAGATTTATTAACTCTTATTATTTTATCATCTCCCATCAAATTAATACCAATCTGACCCGGGGGGATAGGATTTGGGTGAGAGTTCTGCACCCACAGGCAAACCTGCTCTCCTTCCTGTGGAGCGGGTAATCCCGCATATAAATCTGAGGGCCAAGCGTTAGCGTCATGAGTGCAGGATAGTTCTGGAACCGAACTGTCCCAAGTATCTAATGCATATTTTACGATATCGTGACCCGCGATACCGTTTACATGGATGAATAATTGGCCAATAAAATCACTGAGAGAGAACTTATTTCGTATTTCTCGACTGTCGATAATCACCCCGGTGTCGCCGTTGTTCAGTGGTTGTCTCCAGTCGGCTAAAACGCTGCCATCCTCTCCAAATAATGTCAGATTCATTTCAACCTTTTTGGCGCCATAACCGGACCAGTAATTTGCTGTGGAGAGGCGTGTACGAGCACCACCTTCATCTCGGAAAAAGGCAAAATTTGTAGCAAAGTTTTGGTTATCTAGATATCTTGATTTATTAGTTAATAAACTATCTTCTAATCGACAGTCGTCAAAGCTTACAATTTCTAGATTAGATGCAATTAAGTGTTTAATTTGTTCTTTAAATTTTTTTGAATCAAAGGTTGATATAAAGAGTGTGTTTGGCGAGGATTGCGAAAAATCAGTAATCGGTTTAGCTCTGCACCCAGCTAGATAGCTGCCAATTTTTTTCGTATCTCGCACAAATGATTCTGTAATATTGATTTCTGATAAATTATAAAATTCTGCAAATCCGGAATAGAGGTTGAGTGGATCATAAATAGCAACTGAACCAGCTTCTTTCAGGCGCCTAATCAGGTTAGACATTTTTTGCGCAGTGTGAGGATGACTAATTGCCTTATAAAATGAGTTCCCCCCCTCTACGTTGCTGTATGTTTCTATAGTTAAAGCCATAATTATTAGTTCTATACACTATGAGTTGGGAAGGATAGATTTGATCCAAGCGGAAATACGATGTCGCCTTCTCTCACGTTTAACCACATTTTCATCACATACCCAATTCATTTGTAGAACACGGCGCTCTCCGATATAGGTTTTGTGGCCATGGTAAGATCTGTTATTTCGTCTAAATGCTAGCAAAGTTCCTGAAATAGGAGGCACCTCTGCAGCGTAATCCTCCAAGGAATCCGGCGAATGCAATACTCTCAAACGTCCGCCGTCTTGGTCCCATTCCGTATTCATATAAAAAAGCGCTGTTATAATTTTAGTTTTACTATCGTTGTGAATTTTACCATCTTTTGCTTGGCAATGCCCTCGAGCTGTAATCATGGTTGGTCGATGTTCTAGGTCAATATTAAATTTTTGTTCAAAAGCCATCCGAACTTCGGGGCTCTCCAGTTCGGAGATTAGTGATTGAAAGGCTTCACCAAATTTGAGTTCCTGCAATGGAAAACTGCCCGCTTTTACGATTCGAGGGTAGTCACGGTTAATCAATGGGACGAAATTTGATTTTATAAAAGAGGGGACTATTATAAAATCAAAAGGGTCTTTTTGTAGCGGCGTTGCATTAAAACTATCAAGGTCGAGCGCCGACATCAGGAAAATCCTATGTACCAGATATTATCACGATTACTTTTTTTAGTAGTGCTGCTGTAATATTTCAATTCTTGTAAAAATTCCATGCTTTTTTAACTGCATCGGCCACAAGAGTCATTTCATCAATTGGTTCATACTCCCACTTTTCTATTTTTCCATCAAACGGTCGGGTTACTCCGAGTTTTTCAAGTGAGGTATGGAAACGATCAAACTTCTTAGAACCCCCAAAATCTTTAAAAACATGAACGGGTTTCCCGGTAGCAATTGCTTCAGAAACCATATTCACCGAGTCACCAGTGACAATGAAACAGTCAGCATGGGCAAGTATACCAAGGTATGGATTTTTTCCATATCCATTCCATATATTTCTTGGTACATCACTCAAAGTATTTTTGATAATTTCCAAACTGTTTATACTTGTTCTGCGGGAAGGTGTTATAGCGAGACTGCCGCCGATATTGTTAACGGCCTCTCGTAACATCGAAGCAAAGTGTTCTGTTCTATTTTGGCTCAACTGAAAATTCTTATTATTGCCTCCAATTAGCACACCTATTAACGGTTTTGGAAGGTGAAGGTATTCCGATTCAAACTCCGTGAAGGCGTCGTTTAGATTTTTTTTGTTGATACTATTTAAGGCACCCAATGTACTCACTACATTCGTAGCGGAGAGGCAATCGTGCTTTGGAGCAATTACGATGTCAAATTTACTTATAGACTTAGTGGGGTTTTGAATCTGGATCAGAAAAGTTGCCGGGTTAATGGTCTTGATGGAAAGCGCTAAGGCAACAGTTTTACTGCCTGTTGCAATCAAAATATCTGGCCATGGCGGTTCAAGTTTATCGCTTTTGACTTTAAGTGCTTTCAGAGGGAAGATCCACAGGTGCGGAGGCAAAAAAGCCCAAGGTGATCGGACGGAGATCCTTTTAATTATGGGTTTTAATCCGAGGGTTTCAGCGAGTGAGATACACTGGCTCTCCATACCCGCTTTACCATCGGTTAGAACCCAGCATTTGGGATTATGAGAAAGAAAATTGGAATTCAGCATTTTTTAATAAGACTAAAGACTTTGATCCGTTGAAATATAATGTCTCATACTTATAATAAAATTTCATCTTATTTATTTCGACGAGGAGATTAAAATGGTTCAGGTTAAACTCGATCGGATCGATTTAAAAATTCTGAAAGATCTTCAAGAAGATGGACGAATGACTAACGTTGAACTGGCAAATCGCGTTGGGATCTCGCCACCACCATGTTTGAGGCGGGGAAGAACTTTAGAGCAAACCAAATGTATTCTTGGTTATCATGCCAATGTGAATCCCTCAGCGCTAGGATTTGGGGTAACTGTATTTGCTCATGTGGGATTGCATAGTCAGGCCGAAGCGGACCTAGTAGCCTTTGAAGAATTAGTTGAAAGTTGGCCAGAGGTCCGAGAATGCCATATGCTGGCGGGAGAAACAGATTTTCTGATCAAAATTGTAGCTACCGATTGGGATAGCTACCAACGTTTTTTAACCAGTAAATTAACCGCTGCTCCCAATGTAAGCGTTGTAAAATCTGCATTGGCAATTAGAACTAAAACTCACCGCCCAGGAGTTCCAATCAAAATTGAGAGTAATGGAACTGATTAGAAAAGCAAATTTATTTAAAATTTACGTCCAGGATTTCATACCCTCTACTACCCTTTGGAGCAGTAACTTCTGCGGTGTCACCAATAGACTTACCAATTAATGCACGGGCTAATGGTGCAGTAATAGAAAGGCGCCCCTCTTTAATATCCGCTTCATGTTCTCCAACGATTTGATAGACAGACTCCTCTTCTGTTTCCTCATCAATTAATTTGACATGGGCACCGAATTTTATGGTTTTACCAGTTAGTTTGGAAACGTCTATTATTTCTGCATTAGCGATTTTATTTTCGATTTCGCTTACTCTTCCTTCGTTAAAAGATTGCCGCTCTTTTGCAGCATGATATTCGGCGTTTTCTGAGAGATCTCCATGTTCACGAGCTAATGCTATTGCCTTTATTATCTCGGGACGTTCGACAGTTTTGAGCCGTTTTAGTTCTTCTTCAAGGCGATTAAACCCATCTAAAGTCATGGGGACCTTATCCATGGCCAACCTCTATTGTTAAAATTATCAAGTCATTTTAAATCGGATCGATCTTAAAGGATAAGGCTGTAATAACGTTACTTCAAGCACTCAGATTCTAATAATGGGTTTTTAAGCCTTTAGGTCTATATCTTTTTCCCTAAAAACTAAAAACAATGCATTATTGCTCCATTTTTTTTATTGAAATTTTCAATAACCCTGCGCATACCCTTTTTGGCCTGCATCTTCATTCAAATCTCTCTTGTTTTGGTTGACCAAAAATACAAGGTCTGGAAATCCATCATGCATGCACGCACCGAGAGGACTAGAACTTTGAATTTCCTTTTTAATTTTTGCCATTACCCGACTAAATTAGTTTTGAGAACAACTAGATTATGAAGGTACATATATTCTTTGTTAAATGATTATTGATTTTCAGATTTTAAAATTTTGTGGTTGCTTATAATAATTTGATCCTGTACGGTAATTTCCTCCCAATTAACATTGTTATCGGAAAAATGCTTCGCAAAGAAATCAGCCAGGCTTTAAAGTCGGCGATGAAGGCCAAGAAATCAGAATCTGTGTCAACATTGAGGCTAATTCTTGCTGCGGTAAAAGATCGAGATATCGCCCGTAGAAGTTCTAGCGATTCTGATGGTATATCTGATGAGGAAATAATGAAGGTTCTCCAAACGATGGTGAAGCAGCGTCAAGAGAGCATCAAGTTGTATCAACAGGGCAATCGCCCGGAACTAGCGGAAAAAGAAGCGCTAGAAATCAATATAATACAAGATTTTCTGCCGGAGCAGCTATCTGAAGAGGAAATAGGAAAAATAGTAAGATCTTCAATTAGCGAACTTGAAGCAAAAAACCTCAAAGATATGGGGCGTTTGATGGCGCATTTACGTGAACGCCACGCTGGTTCTATGGACTTTGGAAGAGCAAGTTCCATCCTGAAGGAAATTCTCGGTGGTGCTTGACGGCTTCTATAAAGTCGCGTGGAATGAAATCGAATTTTAGCAAATAATTGGATTAAGGCTGTATGGCTTTTCCACCTCAATTTCTCGATGAAGTTCGCAGCAGGATTGGGCTTGCCGATCTAATCGGCCGGCGTGTCAAGTTGACTCGTAAAGGTCGTGAATTCACTGGTTTGTGCCCTTTTCACAATGAAAAAACACCCAGTTTTTCGGTCAGCGAAGAAAAAGGATTTTTTCACTGTTTTGGTTGCGGTGCTCATGGCGATATTTTCGGTTTTATAATGCGCACTGAGAACCTAGAATTCCCGGAGGCGGTCCAACGGTTGGCAGATGAAGTTGGTTTAGTTGTGCCTAAAACATCCCCTAAAGAGCGAGAGTTTGCTGACAAAAAAGCTAGTCTTTTGCAGGTGATGGAACAGGCCTGCCGTTATTTTGAGGAGAACCTTAGAAGCCCCGCAGGCAAGGAGAGCTTTAATTATTTTAAAGAACGAGGTCTTGATAATTCTACAATCGCAAAATTTCGCCTTGGCTTTGCCCCGGATAATAGAGGTGGTTTAAAAGCTAGGCTAATCAGCCCTAGTATATCGGAAGTTCAACTAATCGATTGTGGTCTGCTTATTAAGCCAGATGATCCTGCAAGGCACGATCAAACATCTTATGACCGTTTCAGGGGGAGGGTAACCTTTCCTATTACCGATAGCAGGGGGAAAGTTATTGCCTTCGGAGCGAGAACTTTAGGACATACCCAACCAAAATATATCAATTCACCCGAAACACCGTTATTTAGCAAGGGTAGTGTGTTGTATGGATTGGCAAAGGCCTGGTCGGCATGCCGGGAAGAGAAAAGGGTAATTGTCACTGAGGGCTACATGGACGTAATAGCTTTGGATCAGGCAGGTATAAAAGCCTCTGTTTCCCCTCTGGGTACTGCCCTTACTGAGACACAAATATCTTTGCTTTGGCGTATGTCGCCCGAGCCTATTTTGTGTTTTGACGGGGATGAGGCCGGTATTAGAGCAGCAAAGCGTGCAGCCGAACGGGCTCTCCCATTGCTTAAACCTGGATACTCCATAAGGTTTGTTAATCTTCCTGCCGGTGAAGATCCGGATACATTAATTAAAGGTCGAGGCGGAGACTATTTGGAGGAATTGTTAAATAATGCCAGACCCTTGGATAATATTATATGGGATTTGGAAACAGCGGGGATCGATTTGGATACGCCCGAGCGGTTGGCTGGGCTCGAGTCTAGGTTGGAGACGCATGCCCGTTCGATTGCAGATGGGAAGGTGCAGTACCAGTATCGTGATTTATTTCGTGAGCGGTTAAGAACTCTCAAATTTCAAGAACGTCAGAAAAAGTATCGGAGTCGAGGCGGCTCCAAAAATATAGAGAAATGGGCAAAGGACGATAATAATATGAATCGCCTGCGGCATGGTAATATTGGAACAGATCCAAAGGGTTCGATTCCTAATCCATTTTCTATACCTTTGACTGCCCCTGAGGTATTAATTCAACGCCGTGAACAGGCGATAATTGCTGCGTTGGTAAACCATTGGGGTTTAATAGATGAATTTGCTGAAACGATTGGAATGCTTGATTTTATTGATGAAAATCTTGATAGTCTGCGAAAAGAAATTCTGACCTTCTATACTTCTGAACCCGAGAACAAAATTGAGCATTTGCATGAATACCTTAAGGAGAGGGGTTTTGAGGTACTGTTGCAGAAACTTCTGACACCACAGGTTTATACTCATGCGGGTTTTGCTAGGTCGGAATCCGAGGTTGGAATGGTTAGAAAGGGTATTTCTGAGATGATTGACGGTATATTCCAGGAACGCCAACGGCTTGAATTAGCTGAGGCGGAAAAGTCTTATGCTCTGGAGCCAACTGAAGAAAACTGGATGGTTCTGCAAGCGTGCTTAATGTCTGTGCATCAAAATTCTCGCACCAATTATGATGAGAGACTCTTAGAAGGCACGACAACACCTAGTCCGCATGATAGCAAAGGAATCAAATAATTTTATATAATGGTTAAGAAAGTTTAGTAAAAGGTAAAAAAATGAGATAAAGAGATCCTTTTGATCTTTTTTTGAATTTCTTTTAGAATAGCCTACTTATAAATAGCTTATATCAAGCTAAAACCTTTTTGGAGTATGTGACCCTATGGCCACTAGAATGAAAGCAAAGCCAGCTGAATCAGCAGAGACCAATACGGAAAACGCTGATGCCCCTTTGATCGAGTCGACTGGGGCGGCATTAAAGAAACTTGTCCAGAAAGGTAAGGAGAAGGGGTACGTGACTTATGACGACCTGAATGCCGCCTTACCTTCAGAAGAAGTTTCTTCCGAGCAAATCGAAAATACTATGTCCCGCCTGAATGAACTTGGCGTAAATGTCGTTGACGATGAGGATACGGAAGACAGTGACACACCCAAAAAAGGTCTAAAAGAACCAGCTGGTGCCACAAAAAAAACTGGGGATGAAGATTTAGGGCGCACCGATGACCCTGTTCGTATGTATTTGCGCGAAATGGGGACAGTGGAGTTATTGTCTCGTGAAGGTGAAATCGAAATTGCCAAGCGTATAGAAGCTGGACGCGACAAAATGATTCTTGGTTTGTGTTCTAGTCCACTGACACAAAGGGCTGTTGCTCGTTGGAATGAGGCGCTAAAGGATGAATTGGTTCTACTGCGGGATATTATCGATTTAGATGAGACCTATAATGCTTCAAGCGAGCAGGTTGATTTA
>PATI01000020.1 GCA_002712335.1 Rhodospirillaceae bacterium
TATCCTATATTTACTATTAGATTGTTTTGTATTTTTATTGACTAATCTTTTTTTATTTTCCAAACCACCAATTTTTATTTTTTTATTGGTGATACGGTTTGAACCGTTTTGAAAATTTTTGTTTTCTTTAAAATCTACTTTTAATTTAGGAATAACTTTTGTTTTTTCTTCTAAAGATATTTTATTATTAAGCTCTCCACTCCATTTGGGATTTTTTTGGACCGTGTTCTTTCCTGTGCCCTTCTTAGATTGAACTTTGGAACCTAATTCTTTTTTTATTATCTGGTTCGGGTTTTTTATATTAATTGGTAACGAAGGCTTCGCGACCCTTGGAAGCTTATTTTGATTGGTTTTTTTGTCTAAAACCGCGATTTCTGGTGAATATTTAGGCAATTCGGATATAAGTTTTTGTGAACTGTGTCCATAAATTGTTAAATAATACCATCCGCCATAAGTAGAAGCAGCAAGTATAGCAGCAATCAATAACACAACGGTGGTGGGCAATCGTGCTTCGTTAATAGGAGACGGCGGCGATAATGATTTTGGTCCGATATCTTCATTAGTCACCTCCATATAACGTTGCATCACCTCTTTCACATCCAAACCAAGATAAGCAGCGTAGGCACGCACAAAACCGGTTGCATAAGTTGGACCAGGTAATTGATCAAACCTACCTTCTTCTATTGCTTGTAAATATACTTCTCGAATCTTCAGATCATTTGCGACTTCAAACAAATCACGACCGGACTTTTCCCGTATATCACGAAACGCTAGGAAAAATTCTCGGGTGATTTCATCAGGAGCGCCTAATTTAGACCCTTTTTCTTTTCCGGACCTTGCCAAATTTAAACTCTCATAATTTAATTGGACAATTCTTTTTTAGAAATCGTTAGATGTGGTTAGTAACAGAATTAGTCTTTCTAAATCAATGGTTTCTTAACCTATTGATAAATCAACTTTCGGCAATGGGAATACTATGGTCATTGGCGTATGCTGTTAATTTTTGTCTCAGACTATGATCAGGCAAATTCAAAAGACCATCGACATATTTCGATAGTGCCGCAGCATTCACCTGCCTTAACATCGCTCTTACCGCGCCAACCTTAACGGGAGCCATGGATATTGTCCGAAACCCCAAGCCAATTAACGTCATGGCCTCCACCGGATTTCCTGCCATTTCGCCGCATAAAGAAATATGTACCCCTGCATTCTCAGTTTCCAAAACTAAATTTTTAAGAAGAGATAATAGACTTGGTGACAAAACATCATACCGATCCGAAACTCTTGGGTTGCCCAGATCGGTCGCAAAAAGAAATTGAAACAAATCATTGCTGCCGACTGATAAAAAATCAACACGATTGAGCAACGGTCTAAGCTGCCACATCAAGCCAGGGACTTCTAACATAACCCCAACTCGTAATTGACTTGGAAGAACGCCACCTCTTTTTTGTTCCCTTTCCAACTCCCTTTCGAGAATAGATTTTGCAGCTTCAAATTCTGCAACCTCAGCAATCATGGGAAACATTATTGATAGATTTCTGCCATTCGCGCCACGTATTAAAGCTCTTAATTGTTGTCTCAACATCGATGGCCTATCAAGGGCCACTCTAACCGCACGCCAACCCATATTTGGGTTTTCTTCAGCCATGGCATGAAAATAAGGTAACTGTTTGTCGCCACCTATATCTAAAGTGCGAAACATCACATTTTTACCGTCAGCCATTTCATAAATATTTCTGTATAGCTCGGTCTGGCCTTCTACGCTTGGAAATTCCTCTCTAACCATAAAAGGTATCTCCGTTCTATAAAGACCAATACCATCAACTCCCGTATCCTTGAGATTTTGTAAATCGATCAATAATCCAGCATTAAGATTTAACGAAATTCTTTGACCATCTAGTGTTTCTGGTTCTTCTTCTTTTAAAGCCGCATAAATTTTTTGACGTTCATTCCTAGCGTTAATCGTTTTGGTGACCATTTGCTGAATGTCCTCACCGGGACGTACAAATACCTGTGCGTTATCTCCATCAACGATAACAGGATCATTTGGATCAATCCGTGTTAAAAGGTCGGTAATTCGGCCTACCACCGGAATATTTAATGCTCGAGCCACGATAGCTACATGGGCAGTTGCTGAACCTTCCTCCAATAGCAGGGCACGCAATCGATGAGGTTCATAGTCAAGTAGTTCCGTTGGGCCCATATTATCAGCTAGTAAAACAACATCGGATGGTAGTTGAACATCTCGAGCCGCTGTAATCGGCTTGGTACTGAGATGTTGTTGCAAGCGCCGCGCAATATCATCAAAGTCATGCATGCGTTCTTTTAAATATGGGTCGGTCGCCAAATTCATTCGCATACGGATGTCATCTTGTACTTTCTGGACAGCCGCCTCAGCTGTGAGTCCGCTAGAAATCGCTTCTTTTAACCTACGTAACCATCCAGAATCATGCGCCACGAGACGATATGCCTCTAGGATTTCATTGTGCTCACCCCTACCGGAGAGTTCTTTAACCGCAAACAACTCATCGATAGCCTGCTGCATTTGATGTAAGGAGTTCTGTAACCTTACCTGCTCTGCTTCAGGGTCGGTAGAAAACATCTCGGGAATTTGAATTCGTGGTTGATGTAAAACCGCTTCACCTACCGCAACACCGGTATTTATGCTTATACCGGTCATTCTGAGCGGAAGGATGGCGTTACCTTCTGCTGTTATTTGCTCATTCCGCCCAATAAGATCCCCGCCGGCAATCAGTTCCGCTAGAACAACAACAATCATTTCTAGCGCCTCTATCTCCTCTTCGGTATATTCGCGTTTTGCTTTATTTTGAATAGCAAGAACTCCTCGCACGCGACCCCCACGTAATATGGGGACACCCAAAAAAGAGTGATAAATTTCTTCGCCGGTTTCTGGCCTGAAGGCAAATTTGGGATGCGTTTGTGCATCGGCAAGATTAAGCACATGGGCATGCGCTGCAATATCCCCAATCAAACCCTCATCAACTCTAAGACGTGTTTTGTGAATTGCCGAAGGATTCAAGCCCTCTGTCGCGAATAATTCCAGTACTTCGCCTGCTCGCATAACATAAACTGTACAAACTTCTGCGACTACCTCAGCTGCAATTACCTTGACGAGTTCATCCAAACGCTCGTGAGCTGTTCCGTTACTCGACATTGCGCCTTGAACACGCCTAAGCAGCGGTCTTAATGCTGTACCAACCGTTTTTGTCATTTCACCTTCATTGTCACCAAGCGATGAGAACCGGCTATTTTTTTTCTGTATCTAATCCATAAGCTGTGTGTAAAGCCCGCACCGCTAATTCCGTATATTCTTCGGAAACCAGAATACTAACTTTAATTTCAGATGTAGATATTACCTGAATATTAATTCCTTTTTCTGCTAGTGCTTTAAACATCCGCTGCGCTACACCAGCATGGCTCCGCATACCAACACCAACTACAGAAATTTTTGAAACATTCGGGTCGGCAATTAGGCGTATATATTTGAGCAAGCCCTTATTAGAATCCAAAATGGAGCAGGTACGCTCAACATCTTGTTTATCAACCGTAAAGGTTAGGTCAGTTGCCTTTCCATCTTCAGAAACATTCTGCACTATCATGTCCACATTAACACTAGCCTCTGACAAGGGCCCAAATATCGAAGCGGCAACTCCTGGCTTATCTGCTACGCCGACCAAAGTAATTTTAGCTTCGTCTTTACTATAGGCTATTCCGCTGACAACTTCCTGTTCCACGATTTCATCCTCATTTACAACTAGTGTACCATCGGCCTCACAAAAAGACGACCTAACTTGGACCCTTACGTTATGATTCATAGCAAGTTCAACTGAACGCGTTTGCAAAACTTTTGCACCGAGTGAAGCCATTTCGAGCATTTCTTCATATGTAATTCGATCAAGTTTTCTTGCTTTGCTAACAACCCTCGGATCACTCGTATATATACCATCTACATCTGTAAAAATATCACAACGATCTGCTTTTAAAGCAGCAGAAAGTGCTACGGCTGATGTATCTGACCCTCCTCTTCCAAGGGTTGTAATTCTATTGGTTGATCCCACACCCTGAAAACCAGCTATTACTGCAACTTGCCCAGAACTTAACCGGGTTACTATCTCACCAATCTCAATTGCTTTGATGCGTGCTTTTCCATGGGAGTCATCAGTCTTCACAGGCAACTGCCAACCAAGCCAAGAACGAGCATCAACACCAATGTTTTGCAGTGTTAAAGCCAATAGCCCTGCGGTAATTTGTTCACCCGCTGCAACAACAGTATCATATTCTCTAGCATCATGAAGTAGTGCGGCTTCCACCGTCCAGTCTACAAGTTGGTTGGTTGTGCCCGACATAGCCGAAACAACAACTGCCACCTCGTTACCATGATCTACCTCTTTTTTTACTCTTTCAGCAACAGCCCTTATACGGTCGATATCTGCAACCGAGGTGCCACCAAATTTTTGGACAACCCGTATCATATTACATCCACTCGAATTTTTCCGACGCCACTCGCAAACCATTTCGCAAAAATATATTCAAAATTAATTTAAACTGCGTGCAGCGGGCGTCTTCTTACTCTATATCATTATGAAAATGCAAGTAATTCAGAATACCTGTTAATTGGATTAATCGGTGTATAATGTCGACACAATACAACAATAAGAAAAATACAATTGACCCTCAGGAAATCGAACGTTTTTCTGCCCTCTCCGAAAAGTGGTGGGATACAAAAGGTGAATTTGCCCCCTTACATCGTTTTAACCCAGTAAGGCTAGAGTATATTCGTAAAAAGGTGTGCAATCATTTCAAACTTGACAGACATAATCTCCAACTTTTACAGGGGCTGAAAGTACTTGACGTGGGTTGCGGTGGAGGTTTAGTGACGGAACCTATGGCGCGTATGGGCGCGGCAACTATCGGAATTGACGCATCGGAAAGATGTGTCGGCGTCGCTCGTCATCACGCAGAGATGAATCAATTGAATATTGATTACCGGACCAGTACCGCGGAAATATTGGCAGAAGAAAAATATGAGTTTGATATAATTCTAGCTCTTGAAATTATTGAACACGTACAAGACCGTGATCTATTCATTCAGGCTTGTACAAAGCTTATTAAACCCGGTGGCATTGGAATTTTTGCAACTCTTAATAGGACTGCAAAGTCATTCTTTCAGGCGATTTTAGGTGCTGAGTATGTATTACGTTGGTTACCACGCGGCACTCATCAATGGGATCGTTTTGTTAAACCCTCTGAATTAGTAAACTCCTTAAAAGATCAAGGCCTGATAGTTTCGGACATATCAGGTGTTAAATTAAATATATTTAAAAATGAATGGTTTATATCAAATGATATTGCTGTGAATTATGTTCTTTGTGCAGAAAAACCAAAGGGCAGAGACCTTGCCTAGGAGTATTATGATTGTTTTCAGGCATCATGCGTTGGAACCCAAGGTATCCGCTGTACTTCAATTCCCTCTTCACTGAGTTCTCCCGCCTCTTCGGCGGTCGCTTCACCGTGTATACTGCGCTCTTCAGTTTCTCCATAGTGAATTTTTCTGGCTTCATCTGGAAATTTATCACCGACATAGTCGCTATTCTTCTCCACATGTTCCCGAATTTCTCGAAGGGCGGCAATATATTGCCCGACCTTTTTTTGCCCTTTTGAGGACAGACGAACCGTTTTTTCATCTGTTTTTTTAGCGCCCGCGACTGAAGGTGCCATTAGCGCTTTATCGACATGAGTATCACCGCAAATCGGGCACTCTATTTTTTTTGCTCTCCGCTGTTTTTCAAAGTCCTCGCTACTTGGGAACCAAATTTCAAAGGTGTGATCATTACTACATTTCAGATCAAAGACAATCATGATACCGAGATTACCTCCGGCTTAATGTTATACATTGCTTTATTATAAATGATATCGTTATCTGTTAAATCAAGCATTATCTAATATCAAGCATGAAATGAATACAGTTAATTTAACAAAACCCTCAACATGGGTAACCCGATTTACACCGTTAATAAAATCTGGAGGTAAAGTTTTGGATCTCGCCTCAGGAAACGGTAGACATTCTGTATATATGAAGAACTTAGGTTTTGATGTAACAGCAATAGATCGCGACCACTCGGCCTTTTGCCAAGATTATGAAAATATCGAACTGCTAGAGACTGATTTGGAGAACGAAAAGCCATGGATTTTAGAGGGTTACTGTTTCGACGGGATCGTGGTAACTAATTATCTATTCCGTCCGCTATTTCCACATATTATAAACTCCCTCAGTGAAAGCGGTGTGTTAATATATGAGACGTTTTGTAGAGGTAACGAAATTTTTGGTAAACCAAAAAACCCTGACTACTTACTTAGCAGTGGTGAACTTTTTTCAGCCTTTTGCAAAAGTCTAAGAGTTATAGCCTACGAAGAAGGTATTTTCGGTAAACGGACTAAATCTGCTAAACAACGTATTTGTGCTGTAAATGGCGTTTTGCCGCCTATCCCTCCCTCATCCGCAGAAAACTAGAGATGGCTTTTTTTTGAGAATTAAAAACATATAAAATGCTATAGGAGAGGTTCTAGTTTCCCTGAAACATCCAAAGCAAAAAGCTCATCTGAACCACCAATGAGTTTTTTGTTAATAAAAATTTGTGGTACAGATGTCCTTCCCTTGGTTCTTTCAATCATTTCCAAACGTAAAGAAGGGTCTGTATCAACATTATATTCTGTATAGGTTACACGTTTTTTTTTTAAAAGAGATTTAGCACGTGCACAAAAGGGGCAAAAGTCAGAAGAATAAATTTCAATGTCAGACACAGAACAGTTTCCCTTATAATTTTCTACCCGAACAACATTCAAAAATGCTTAACTTGGGAAATACTTGAAGTGAGCGGTGCCATCACGCTCTACCTGCTCAACAAGTCCCGTTTCCCAGCTTAAATATTCCTCCATGTGGATTTCAACGTTATCATCATGATCATAAGCCTTGTATTGAATATCGTTATTAATATCTGCCATATTTTCGAAGCCCGATTTTTCCGGAAAAGACATTGATCGCCAAGAATCGGTCCCACCCTCAAGAAGTTTAATATCCCGATCAGTTAATGATAGAGCATCAGCTGCTGCATAGGCTGCAAGCGTACCATCAGAAGAGGTAAATACTAACCCCCCGTTTCCAGGAATTGAAGGCAAAGTTTCTTCCAAACGGGAACGAATTGTCCACCAAGCACCGGGGATATGTGAAGCTTTGTATTCTAGACTAGTAGCAACATCCACAACCGTCACCAAACCTTGGTTTAGACTATTTGATAAACTTTGTGGGTTAATAGAAACTATGGATTCGTTCTCCAAAACAATTCGGGGTAGCTGCGGAAATCCTTTTTCAAGTTCAAACTCATTTAATGCATTTCTTAGAACAAAAACATTAGGCCAACCCATTTGTTTTAACCAAGAAGCAGTCATTGTCGCTCGGACACCATTATCATCGATTAGAATTAAGTAACCCTTCAAAACGCCAGCCCATTTATCAGTTGCTTGTACTAATTGGCCGCCCGGAGCGGAAATAGAACCAGGGAGGTGTCCTTCCTCGTATTCATCAGGATTCCTAACATCAAGCAGAAATAATGATTTTATATTCTTTTGCTTTTGCCACGTTTGTAAAAGATCCATAGTGATTTCTTCAATACCAAACCGCTTTGCAACTCTATCAGCATAATCAAGCGCAGATTCCATGCCTTTTGGACTAATTTTTGGAAAAGTTCTATCGCTTCCTATCTCAAGAGGAAAACCCTCCAAGGCCCATCCCATTGTTCCATTTCTCAACGCCACTACTTGATTTGGTACTCCAGCGTTGATTAGAGACTGGGCCCCTATAATACTTCGTGTTCGGCCAGCACAATTAACAATTATTTTTTGCTTTTCATCATTAACTAAATCAAACACCCGATATACTAATTCAGCACCCGGACAATCAATGCCACTTGGAATATTCATTCGAATATATTCGTTGAAGGGACGGCTATCTAGAACAACGATATTTTCACCATTATCCATTGCTTCTTTTAACTCCACAGCTGAAATATTGGGTGTCCCAGACTCTATCTCTATGAATTCGCCAAATGCTTTAGAAGGAACGTTTACCCCTCTAAAAATAACATTTCCAGCCGCCGCCCAACCAGGCACACCTCCCGATAAAATAGAAATATCTGAATAACCCCATGCTCTGAGTTTATCCGCCGCCTTCTTTGCTAAACCATCACCTCCATCGCATAATACCATTCTTACCGATTTTCTGGGGATTAAACTTAGAATATCTAGTTCTAGGCGGCTCATGGGAAGACAAATGGCAAAAAGCAAATGGCCATCTGCTCCGAAGACCCCTTCTTCTCTTACATCAACCAGCGCAAGTTCATGGTTATCTAGTAACCAACTGCGAAGCTCTTTAGGTGATATTTCCTTAGTCATATGCCAATTTTATAAAGTAAAAAGTTACAATCAATTTTTTATTCTATTTAATCTAATTGCAGGCGACAACTGTCTGGGCTTTATTGCATACTGACCACGTGTCATATTACCAACATGTCAAAAAATGAGACCTCGACAGTTAGGATATTTGACCGTCAAGCCATCGAACTACGGCGTAAAAGGGCTACCACCAAATCTTCTGCACATGATTTTATGTTTCAGGAAGTAGCTAAACGTTTAATTCAACGAATCACTGATGTGAAACGAAGTTTTGGACTCACCATAGATTTAGGAGCCAGGACGAAACATCTTAAACAAATGTTATCGAAAGAAGAATCTATCAATAATATAATATCACTTGGACTAATTCGCGATCTAAAAGATTACGACTTAGTAGGCAACGAGGAGGTTATGCCTTTTAAAGGTGCTAGTGCCGATTTACTTGTTAGTAATCTAGTTTTTCATTGGACCAACGACCTAGTCGGCACATTAATACAATGCCGACAAATTCTTAAACCCGATGGCTTATTCTTAGCAGCATTATTCGGGGGAAACACCTTAACAGAGCTGAGACAGGTTATGATTGAAGTTGAAAACGAGATTTCAGGAGGTATTTGGCCTAGAATATCTCCGCTTATCCAATTGGCAGATGCGGCAACACTTTTACAACGATCGGGATATAACCTGCCTGTAGCAGATACAGATACCATTACCGTTACCTACTCAGACGCATTTTCTTTAATGCGCGACCTGCGGGGTATGGGAGAAACAAACGCTACATTAGCGCGTAAGCGACACTTTTCTAAAAGAGGTATATTTTCTCAAGTAGCAGAACGATATCATATGCTTTTCGCGGATAGTAAAGGCAGAATACCCGCTACTTTTCAGATTATATATTTAACTGGTTGGGCTCCAGATGAGACACAACCTCTACCCCTAAAACCTGGCACCGCCGCACAACGATTAGCAGATGCATTGGATAGTACAGAGCAATCAGCTGGAGACTCCGCCAAACCAAAAATATAATTTTATCTAACGCGCCACCTCAAGTTTGATAGTTTTCAAATTACTATCCCTTTTTTCAGGAACAGACCAAGCTAATACTGCAGCCAAAAGTGCAAGGGCGAGGGCCATAATCCAAGTCCAGTCGTAGGTTTGAAAAACGTCAAACATAGTCCCGCCAACAAGCGCCCCAAGGGCACCACCAAGCGAATGACCAAGAAACAAAATACCCATATTGAAACCCATAGTGCTGACGCCCATATGACTTGCGATAAGTCCTGCTGTTGGCGGCACTGTCGCAAAGTCGAGAGTGCCAAATATAATTGCGAAAAGAAACAGTATGGCGTAATTATCGGTGATAAAAAACAACATTATAAAGGATAGCGCGCGCATGAAATAAATCGTACCTAATAATCCCGGGCGACTAAGTCTATCGGTTAAAAATCCTGACAAAACCATTCCAAACATATCAAAACCGGCAAGCACCCCTGTATCTGCTGCTCCTGTTGTAATAGAAAATCCACAGGAGGCCGCGTAAGGAATTAAATGTACTTTGACGACACCAGCTGTTGTAAAACCACATATAAAATAGGCTCCACCCAAAAGCCAAAAGACAGGATGACGTATTAAAAGATTAAATTTTTCGAGAAAAGACTTGGAATTATCCTCTGACTTTTTTTTCTCCTCGCCACTTTTTCCCTCATTAGGTAAAAGGAAGAAAGAAAGTAGCCCCATTCCAATAATTAGAATTCCAAATAGAGTTAATGTGGGGCGCCATCCAATTAAAGTAATCACCCAAGCTATTAGTGGAATAAAAAGAAGTTGGCCTCCACCAACACCTGAAGTACCAATTGAAGTTGCTAAGCCCCTATTTTCAATAAATTCACGCGTGATTGTAGCCGTTGCTACCGGCAAACTAATCATCCCGTAGCCGATGGCAGATAAAATGCAATAAATCGCGATAAAAACCCAGGCTGGGGATAACCAAATCGCGGCATTATCCATGGAAGCAGCAAAAATTATACAGAAACCACTTAACATAGTGCCACCAGAAACGAGATAACGGGCTCCAAATTTATCCAGCAGATGGCCGGCATAGGGAGCAACTCCTCCCATTACGATCATGATCAGCGCAGCACCAGAGGTTAAAAACGTTCTCGTCCAATCAAACTCTTTTTCCCAAACCGGGATCAGAACAGGTAACGACATCCGTGCGGCAAATGAAAAACTAACGGTGAAAAAAATTACCGCTACAATAAGCCAACCACGCGGGTTGGAACGAATAATAGAAAATATCATTTAAAAATTTTACAATAAATCACGCAGCATGGCGACTATAGGCGTATCAGCGGGTAGCATCGGATATTCTTTGAGCTTCTTTGGTCTTACCCATTTAAAAACTTGGCCCTCCATTGACTGTACGGATCCCTCCCACACACGACACACATAAAGTGGCATCAAAAGATGAAACTTTTCATATTTATATGATGCAAAAGTAAAAGGCGCTAAACACTTATCACTTACATCGATATTGAGTTCCTCTTTAAGTTCTCGTATCAGAGCTTGCTCTGGGTTTTCTCCATCCTCAATTTTTCCTCCGGGAAACTCCCAAAGCCCTGACATTGACTTGTTTTTAGGTCGCTGAGAAATCAGAATCCTACCGTCTACGTCTACCAAAGCGACTGCCACGACCATTATTAAAGGAAGATCATCAGCCACTCTTTAATCTCATGTTCGATATTCTGCATTAATTTTAATGTAGCCGTGTGTTAAATCACAGGTCCATACTGTTGCTTTTCCACGACCAATACCAACATCAACTTCAATTTCAATTTTTTTTCCTTGCATATGTTTTGTTACTACACTTTCTTCATAATCTGGATTCCGACCTCCGTTTTTTGTAATCGACACGCCCCCTATCTTTATGTTCAAAGAGTCCCGATCCGCCTTTTCGCCAGCCTTTCCTACAGCCATTACAATTCTACCCCAATTTGCATCCTCTCCTGCTATAGCAGTTTTAACCAGAGGTGAATTAGCTATTACCAAGCCAATATTTTTAGCCGCCCGCTTAGAAGCTGCACCGGTCACAGAAATTTGGATAAATTTCTGTGCGCCCTCTCCATCTCTAACAATCTGTTGTGCTAAATCAATCATCAAAGTTTCTAATGCATTTAAAAAATTCTTAAGCCGTGAGTCTTTAAAGTTCGTGATTAAATGATTTTTTGCCTTTCCTGTAGCGCATAACAAAACGGTATCGCTTGTTGAGGTATCACTATCCACAGTAATGGAGTTAAATGATTTATCCACTGCAGCGGCAAGAGCTTTTTGTAAAACAGGTTGTGCAATTTTAGCATCCGTAAAAACGTAACCGAGCATAGTACCCATGTTAGGCGCAATCATACCTGAGCCTTTTGCAATACCATTTAAGGTCACAGTAACACCACCAATTTCTGTAACTATACTAGCGCCCTTTGGAAAAGTATCAGTGGTCATTATTGTAGACGCCGCAGCTCTCCATGCTTTTCCAGATGTTTTCTTTTCCAATTTAGGGAGCATTTTGACTATTTTATCAACGGGCAACGGCTCACCAATTACTCCTGTTGAGGAAATAAAAACGTGATTTTCTCTACAACCAATAATTTTTGCTGTTGTTTTAACTGTTTTCTTTACGGCTAATTCTCCTATATAACCAGTAAATGCATTGGCATTACCAGAATTAACAACGATCGCTCGCGCACGGGTACTCTGAAGTGCCTTTTTACACCAAAGAATAGGTGCTGAGGCGGCCAACGATTTCGTAAATACTCCAGCTATCACGGTACCGCGGGCTAATTTCGCTAACATTAGATCTTTGCGCCCTTTTTTGGATATACCACATGACCCTACCGCGATTGAAATGCCCGAAATCTGAGGCAATTTAGGAAACTTTTTTGGAGCGAGGGGAGATTTAGTTTTCATCGTATTATATACATATCTGCCTAAGATTAATTAGACAAAACTAAAAATTGATTATTTACAACAATTCTTTTCTTTAACATATGCGGTTAGTTGGCGTACAAGGATATAATAATTGTAAAAATCCACGGGGCATATTGCTAATCGTTACTAGTGACATCAAAAATACTCATTTATTTTATTCGTTTAGCATTAAATAATGAAGATTAGATAGTAAACTTTACTTGAGAGAGGTTAAATGTTCGCTGCAATTGCAGAGAGCGTTTTCGGAAGCGCCAACAGTCGCTATCTGAAACGACTTGAAAAAAAAGCTGAACAAATAAATTCGCTTGAAAAAGAACTAGAAATTTTAAGCGACGAGAAGCTACGCTTGCGTTCAGAAGAGTTTCGTGATCGTTATAAAAATGGACAGTCTTTAGACGACTTGTTATGCGAAGCATTTGCCACAGTTCGTGAGGCTGCAAAGCGCACCTTAGGCCAACGGCATTATGACGTTCAGCTACTTGGTGGAATGGTACTCCATGAAGGGGCTATAGCAGAAATGAAGACTGGAGAAGGCAAAACACTTGTTGCTACTTTACCTGTCTATCTCAACGCCCTTTCCGGCAATGGTGTACACGTGGTCACCGTAAATGATTATCTCGCGCAAAGAGATGCTGAATGGATGGGACAGGTTTATCAATTTTTAGGCCTTACAGTTGGATGTATCACCCATGAACTTGACGACCCTGAGCGCCAAAAAGCTTATGCAGCTGATGTAACATATGGGACCAATAATGAATTTGGTTTTGATTATCTTCGAGATAACATGAAATTCCGACTCGAAGACATGGTTCAACGAAAATTTAACTTTGCCATAGTCGACGAGGTAGACAGCATCCTTATTGATGAGGCGAGGACGCCATTAATAATTTCTGGGCCTACTGAAGATTCATCTGAAATGTATCGTCAAATCAATGCCCTTATGCCAAACCTTACCGAAGAACATTACGAAAAAGACGAAAAACAAAGAACCGTCGCCCTCACGGAAACTGGTGTAGAACAAATAGAAGAACTACTCGCTAAGACAGAATTAATGAATGGTTCTTCTTTATACGATATTAACAATATCGCAGTCGTCCATCATGTAAATCAAGCTTTAAAAGCGCATACAATGTTCCAAAGAGATACTGACTATATCGTTCAGGATAACCAAGTAATTATAATTGATGAATTCACTGGCCGTATGATGGAAGGAAGGCGTTACTCTGAGGGGTTACATCAGGCACTTGAAGCAAAGGAAAAAGTAGAGGTTCAAAACGAAAATCAGACACTAGCTTCGATTACCTTTCAAAACTATTTTCGGCTTTATCCTAAATTAGCTGGTATGACGGGAACCGCGATGACGGAAGCAGGGGAGTTTGGTGATATTTATGGATTAGACGTTGTCGAGATCCCCACTCATATGCCGTGCGTACGCAAAGACCTGGACGATGAAGTATATCGAACCACCGCTGAAAAGGATGAGGCTGTAATTGCGCTTATTGAGGAATGTATTAGCCGAAATCAACCTGCTCTTGTTGGTACTATTTCGATTGAAAAATCGGAATCTCTATCAAGAATGCTCGACAAAAGAAAGATTAGACATAATGTTTTAAATGCTCGTTACCACGAACAAGAGGCCTTCATAGTCGCACAAGCGGGAAAACCGGGGCAAGTAACTATCTCAACAAATATGGCAGGTCGTGGTACCGACATTCAACTTGGCGGTAATATCGACATGCAGGTTATAGAAGAGCTTTCAAAAATAAAGAGTGCCAAGAAACGTGATGCGCAGGAGGCAGAAATACGTATCAGAATTACGGCTGAATTTGATGACGCTCGCAAATCCGTTATAGAGGCTGGTGGTTTATATATTATTTGCACGGAACGTCACGAATCTCGTCGAATAGACAATCAACTTCGTGGCCGCTCAGGACGCCAAGGTGACCCAGGCGCTTCTAAATTCTTCTTGTCTCTTGAAGATGACTTAATGAGAATTTTTGGATCGGAGCGCATTGACACAATGTTGCAGAAACTTGGCCTTGAAAAAGGAGAGGCGATAGTCCACCCGTGGATCAATAAAGCCCTAGAAAAAGCGCAGAAAAAGGTTGAAGAACGCAATTTCGAAATTAGAAAAAACTTGCTTCAATTTGACGATGTAATGAATGATCAACGCAAGGTTATTTATGAACAACGTCGTGAACTTATGGAGGTTGATGACGTTTCAGCTACCGTTACCGACATGAGATTGGAAGTTATTGATGATATTGTCTCAAAATGTATCCCGGAAAAGGCCTATGCTGAGCAATGGGAAACCGAGACACTTCACGAAGAAGTTCTTCGTATTACTGGCTTAGATCTTCCAGTTTCAGAATGGTCAAAACAGGAAGGTATTGCAGATGAAGAAATCCGTGAAAAGATTATAAACGCTGTCAACCGCCGAATTGCAGAAAAAGTCGCAAATTATGGTCCAGAAATGATGCGCATTGCTGAAAAAAGCGTACTATTGCAGGTTTTAGATCAAATTTGGAAGGAACATTTACTGGCATTGGATCATTTAAGGCAGGGAATCGGCCTTAGAGCATATGCTCAGAAGGATCCCTTAAATGAATACAAACACGATGCCTTTGATTTATTTGATCAGATGTTAGCGATGCTGCGTGAAACCGTCACACAGGTATTGTGTCATATGGAAATTTCAGATGAAAACCCTGAAGATTTATTGGATTACGATTACGATCAATTAGAAGAAAGCCGTAATGAATCTGGAATGGCAGCAATAACAGATAATATCCATCCGGCAGCGGAAATTCAAAACATACCTTTAGGGAACCCAAAAGTAATACCAGCAAACACAAAGCCTGAAGACGTTCCACCCGGATGGCGCCTCCATGAACCTATAGGACGCTGGGTAGACCCTGAAGATCCTGAGACTTGGGGTAAAGTACCGCGTAACGCGGCCTGTCCCTGTGGTTCGGGGAAAAAGTATAAGGTTTGTCATGGAAGGGCAGTATAAGACTAACATTCAAAAGAACATTAAAAAAAAAGTTTACGATGACAATACGTCATTCCCAAGTGTTATAAATCTTTCGCGCCTCTGAGACTTTAGTACTTCGCCCTCTATACCCTCTATATCACTGAGTGCTTTCTCAATGCGGGCACCAACGGTTGCTATCGTTTCGTCACGATTACGATGCGCTCCTCCAAGAGGTTCGGGAATAATTTCATCAATCACACCAAATTCAAGTAAATCTTTTGCCGTCATTTTCAAAGCATCTGCCGCTTCCTTTGCATGATCAGCACTTCTCCAAAGGATTGACGCACAGCCTTCGGGTGAAATAACCGAATAAACAGAATGCTCCATCATAAGAACACTGTTTGCTGTTGCTATCGCTATAGCCCCACCACTTCCACCCTCTCCTATCACAACGCTAATTATGGGAACCTTTAAATTTAGGCATACTTCAATAGAGCGGGCGATTGCCTCCGCCTGTCCGCGTTCCTCTGCACCCACGCCAGGATAGGCACCAGGTGTATCAACAAATGTAATAATAGGAAGGGAGAACTGCTCGGCGAGATGCATCAAACGCTGTGCTTTTCGATAACCTTCTGGTCGCGGCATACCAAAATTGTGTTTGAGCCGCGAGTCTGTATCTTTACCTTTTTCTTGACCCATAACTACAACTGTGCGACCTCGGAAACGACCCAAACCGCCAAGTATTGCAGAATCTTCTGCATAGAGGCGGTCACCTGCAAGAGCGGTAAACTGCTCAATTAAAGAGTTTATATAATCAATGCAATGTGGTCGATCTGGATGACGTGCCACCATAACAGTCTGCCAAGGTGATAGTTTCGTATAGATTTGCTTTAAGGATTTATCGATGCGGCCCTGAAGTTTGGATAATTCATCTGCTATCTTAATATCACCGATATCAGACATATGACGCAATTCTTCCATTTTGCCTTCTAGTTCAGCAACAGGTTTCTCAAAATCTAAAAAGCTTGGCATATATTCCTCTGTGCTAAATATCCTTACTGAAAAATCTTATATAGAATCTTTTGCCATTGGATGAAAGTTTTGAACAGTCTTTTTTAAACGTTCCTCCAGAATATGAGTATAAATTTGAGTTGTAGAAATATCCGTATGCCCAAGCAATTCTTGTATTGTTCTAAGATCAGCATTGTTGGCTAATAAATGTGTCGCAAACGAATGTCGTAAAAAATGTGGTGACACTTTTTTCTTGAGACATTCTTCTGCTAGTTTATTTAGCTCATAGGCAAATACATGTCTGGGTAAGTGCTCATCCTTCTCAGAATTTTCATTTGGAAATAACCAAACGGAGTGAGAACGCTTGATAAAATGTTTTCGTTTTTCACGCCAAACTTCGATGGCATCCCTCGCCGGGTCCCCCAACGGGACAATGCGTTCTTTGCCACCTTTACCTTTTAAGGTAATAATTGATTGGTCACGCGCCAAAGCCGCTAAAGGCAATCCGACAAGCTCAGATACCCGTAAACCTGTCGCATATAATATTTCAACTAACGTATAGAGCCTAATTTCGCGCAAACTAGACTTAAGGGTCGGTTGAGCCGTCTCAATTAGTTTCCTGATTTCTGGTTCCTTCAAATATTTCGGACGACGACTGCCTCGACGTGGAAAATAAATATGTTTTGTTGGATCATTTTCAATAAGTTTTTCTGAAACCATAAAACGAAAGTAATGGCGTAAAACTGACAACCGACGACGCATAGTATTTGGGTTTGCAACATTCTCTTTTGTATTTCTGTAAGCTGTCTCTTTTTTTTTGTTTTTTTTAGGGCTTAAAGCCATAAACTCTCGAACAAACTCGCTAGAAACTCTAGCAGCCTCCAAAGAATTATTTGCAGCTTTCTTTTTCAAATTAAAAATTTGCTCTTTTTTTAAGTTATCTTCAAAGAGAAGCTGTAAATCTCTTAACTCTTTCAAAGTATCTGTTTCTTTTTTTTTGCTTTGAGATAATTTTGAAGAACGTTGATCAATAGGATCTGCTTTAATTTTATCTAAATCAGAAATCTTTTCTTTTAAAACATCTTCAAATAATTCTATATCTCGACGATAAGAATTTATGGTATTATTTGCGGATCCGAGTTCAGCGGTTAACCTCTCAAAAAATGCTAACTTTACAGGAACCCTAGGTTTATTTTCTTTTTTTGTTGCGTCGATGATAAGACTGAATCTCCTCTATAAACCAGCCCCGATCGCGGTTTCCAACGCAATGGCTCGGGCCTCCTGTTTTAACCCAATGCGCCTCAACGCTTTAATCGACATTTCTGCGGCAAACAGATTTTGATCTAATATTCCCCGTTCGCCGAGTGCTATCAAGGTCATGGCTACAGTTGCGCCACGACTGCCATCTTCAGCGACCTGAGATAATGCATTCCTTATAGTGGCCTTTGGTCCAAATTTTTTTATCGGTTGCCCGTCATCTAAGACCTCCGCCCAAAGATCTGAGGGTATTGCAACACCCATGGAATTTAAAAGGCTAAAGAAGGTTCTTGCCTTTGCCAAACCACCATCACCTAATACATTTTGAGTTTTCCACCAGTCCCTCAATTCAACTACTTGAACTCTAGTAACATCACTCTTAGTAATTAATGTTAGTAACGGATAAAGGTCCATCCTATTACTCAATTTCATCTCCTGGTCTTTCGAGGATTCGAGCCAGTTTCGGGCCGATTTGTAATTCCCAGTAGCTATGAATATCCTAGCGGCAGTACCAGAGAACCAAGCTAAATCTGCAGAAGGCTCTATAGTCTCAACATAGGGGACCATAGCTAATGCTGTAATTTTCCATTCGCCTTGTTTTTGAGCTAATTTGAGAGCTTCATCAATAATTTTTGCAC
This sequence comes from Rhodospirillaceae bacterium, assembly GCA_002712335.1. The sequence goes on from PATI01000020.1 coordinate 18,331, forward strand.
GTTCGACGGTATCTTCCTGTTTTTCAACTATTTGTGCCAAAAAAGCACGGCCCTTAGGTCCCCAATTTTCCGACAGGTATTGAATAGGATTAGTTATCAAAGTCGAATCTGAATCTATAACATTATAAATTTCCCCAAGACGCTTGGAACCAATTACTCCTAGTACTCTTGCCAATTCTCCTGCTGCAAGACGGACCTCAATAGGGGCATTTGGACTTAAACTTATTAAACGAAGCGCCGAAGGGCTGGCATCTTCAATTACATCTTTAGGCAAAATCAAACCTGCGGAACGCATCAGCGATAACATTAAAGCGGAAGGGCCTTTTAAACTGCTTATTTTTGGACTTGCTGCTCCGGAAAGTTTATCCATTGCAGAGAAAAAGGCAGGGTTTAAAGAATTTGTGTTCTCTGCTAGAACATCAGAAATTAGATTTGCTTGTGCCATTTTACCAGCCATAGCAAGACAAAAGGCAGCAGCTTTTTGCCAGTAAACCCCTTTGAATTGATCACTTTGTACCTGCACTAATTGGCAAGCTCCTGCAGTATCGTTACCAAACAGACGCCCATCTATTCCGATACGGGCTAAACCCTCCTCAGATGTTCGATTCGATGTTAAAGAAATTAATGCTAGGGCGGACTTCAAATCTCCAGTTTCAAATAACGCCCCTATTCTTAACGGTAAGAGAGCAGGTTGAGACCTAACTTTTTTTGGAGCAACGGCCTCAGTCAAAAGTAACCGCCTCATTAGATTACGCATTATTGGTGAATTAATTCGGGACGGTAATAACACCAACAATCTTGTAACAAGGGAGCGGCTAATGCCTGACCACATATCTGCCCCTAAACCACCCTGGTTGTCATCAAGAAGACCTATTGAGTCCCTATCTAATTCTTGCAAGTTTTGCACAGCAACAGGAGTATTGACTCTTCTAGAAGGCGAAATAGGTATGTACCCTTTAGGTTGATCTTGGTTTGCTGCCCCATGTCCCACTTTTCTATTTTTAGAATCAGATATTTTTGGAACCAGTTGGATAGGAATGTTTTTAGCCTGCAACTTCAAATTTTTGGTTGCTTCTTTTAACTCTAAAGACTCGGCAACGACTGTGGGTACTTTTGGTCCCAGTACAAATGTAATGCAACTAACAAAGCAGATCGAAAATATAAATTTCTTATTTGGGAAACCGTTCATCAAGCAATATCTTTTCTATATTTTTAGTTGGAGCCGGAATTTCCCATGTCAGAACAAAGGCAACAGAACCTAATATTAAAACAAGAAGGCAAATTGATATTAAAAGATTTAGACGCATATTTAGTGCCAAATATTCCTATAGGTTTAAAAACAGCTTCCTTAATCAATACTTTATATTTATCAAAACTCGATTTATTGATAGCATATAACATATGGATAATAACGCAGATTAAATAATTATTATTATACTTTAATCATGACAAAATTTAGGCATTTTATCTTCCATGGTTAATTGTTTCAACAAGGTAGAGGCCTTGAGATTTTTTGACTGATAAATGAAACAACAATTTTTACCAGAAATTTCAAAAACCATTGTATTAGTGGGACTGATGGGGGCTGGAAAAACCTGCATAGGTCAAAGATTAGCAAAGGCCCTTAACTTGCCATTCGTAGATGCAGATGATGAAATCGAAAAGGCAGCCGGATGTTCGATATCCGACATTTTCGAATTATATGGCGAGCCTAAATTTCGTGATGGGGAGAAGAAGGTAATTTCTAGACTTTTAGACGATCCTATTCATGTTTTGGCAACCGGGGGTGGAGCCTTCGTTAATAGAGACACGCGGGAACGTATTAAAAAAAATGCAATCTCTATTTGGATTCGTGCTGATATTGAACTTTTATTATCGCGCACCAGAGGTCGTAATAACCGACCTCTGCTAAAGAATACAAATCCGAGAGCAAAACTCCAGCAACTTATCAACCAACGATACCCATCTTACAGACAAGCTGACATGGTCATCGACAGCGGATATGAGGCACCTGATATTACTGTAAAGCAGATCATCAACGCCATAGAAACATTTAATTTAAGTATTCGAGATAGGTAGGTCAGCTGTTATGCAGAATCTTGATATTCTTAAAGTGGATTTACAAGACCGAAGTTACAATATCGTGGTAGGTAGCGATTTGATTAAAAATGTTGGCCAATTTATTCCGTCTTTATTAAAAAACACGTCCGTAATAATTATAACCGATCAAAATGTTGCCGATTTTCATCTAAGTAAGCTTGTTTATGCTTTAGATGCAGAAAAACTAGCTTATTCTGTCGTCACACTACCCCCAGGTGAATCTACAAAAGAATTCAATCACTTCCAAAATCTCATTTCAAAAATACTCGATAAAAATCCTGAACGCTCGACTAGCCTAATAGCTCTTGGAGGGGGTGTTGTAGGTGATTTAGCGGGGTTTGCAGCAAGTATAATTTTAAGAGGAATAAATTATTTACAAATCCCAACAACTCTTTTAGCTCAGGTGGATAGTTCTGTCGGAGGGAAAACCGGGGTGAATTCAGAACATGGAAAGAATTTAATTGGAACCTTTTATCAACCAAAGGGTGTTTTAATAGATACAAGTGTCTTGGCAACGCTGTCAAAGCGCGAACTTCTGGCAGGATATGCCGAGGTGGTTAAATATGGAATTATCGGAGATAAGAAATTTTTTGAATGGCTAGAGATAAATGGAGAAGCCTTAATAAAAGGAGATGAAGGTCTCCAAAAATATGCAATTATGGAGAGCTGTAGGGCCAAAGCTAAAATTGTAAATCAAGATGAAAAAGAAACAGGCAACCGTGCCCTTCTTAATTTTGGGCACACATTTGGTCATGCTTTGGAAGCAGAAATGGGTTACAGTTCTCGCCTTCTTCATGGAGAGGCTGTAGCAATTGGAATGCTTTTAGCTTTTGATTTATCGGTACTAATGGGCTTTTGTGCTAAGGAAGAAGCTGCACGGGTTCAAAAACATTTTTTATCAATGGGACTGCCCACCCAATTGGATGACATTCTAGAAAAAAATTACGACAGCCAAGTCTTACTTGACCATATGGCAAGAGATAAGAAAGTAAAAAATGGCCAGCTTAATTTCATTCTTACACGTGGAGTTGGGAATGCTTTTATCACTTCAGAAGTTGAAAGAGACAGCGTTATCGCGGTTTTAAATCGAAGAAAAAAAATTAAATATCCGCAATAGAATAATATTGGATTATTTTATAGGTTTTTGATAGGACTACTGAGAAATGGAGACCGAAACACTCGCTACCGTTAGTGGAATTGCTATATTGCTCATTGTTTCTGGAATTTTTTCTGGATCGGAAACCGCTTTAACAGCTGCATCAAAACCGCGTATTCATCTTCTACAAAAACGCGGCAACAGACGCGCCGCTATTGTAACCAAACTATTTTCTAATAGAGATAAATTAATTGGAGCAATTTTACTAGGCAACAATCTCGTCAACATTCTAGCCTCTGCCTTAGCTACCAGTCTAATGATAGGAATTTTTGGTGAAGCTGGTGTAATTTATGCAACTATTGCGATGACCGCCCTAGTTTTAATTTTTGGCGAGGTCATGCCCAAGACATATGCCTTCCACAATGCGGACCGGGTAGCGCTTTTAGTTGCACCAACATTTAAGTACGTTGTTGCGGTTTTATCGCCAATTACTCATACCATAAATATTTTAATCTCTGTCACATTGCGACCGTTTAGGAAGAAATTTAACTCAGATGACGAATTAGCTATTTCGCAAGAGACACTCCGTGGTGCCATTGACCTGCATATGGGTGATGAACCTGCGGTTCAACGCGAACGTCTTATGCTTCGTTCTATATTGGATTTATCTGAGGTTAATGTCGGTGAAGTTATGCATCACCGCCAGGATATAATTATGGTGGATGCGGATTTGCCCACAAACGAAATTATCAAACAAGTAGTTAATAGCCCCTACACACGTATACCTCTGTGGAGAAGTGAACCAGATAATATCGTAGGTGTTATCCACGCAAAGGCTTTATTGCTTCATGTACACCAAAACCTAGAAACAATAGACCATATTGATATTGATGCAGTTTCAACACCACCTTGGTTTATTCCCGAATCAACATCTCTTCATGACCAGCTTCAGGCATTTAGGCACCGTCAAGAGCACTTCGCATTAGTAGTTGACGAATATGGTTCTTTAATGGGGATCGTTACACTCGAAGATATATTAGAGGAAATCGTCGGAGATATTGCCGATGAACACGATCAAGTCCCATTTGGGGTTCGCTCCCAAAACGATGGCAGTTATTTAGTAGATGGAAGAGTAACCATACGCGACTTAAATCGGAGGCTCAACTGGGAGCTCCCAGACGATGATGCCGCGACAATCGCTGGTTTGGTAATCCAAATTGGAAAAGTTATTCCAGAAGAGGGTCAAATATTTGTTTTTGAAGAATTCCGTTTCCAAATAATAAGCCGACGAAAAAATAGATTGGCTTTAATCCAAATTACACCCCCTCTGCAGATAGAAGAGAATTTTCAAGAAACTTAATCGACATGAAAAAAAATAGTTTGAGCCTAAATTGTAGATTTTTTGGAGTATAATAATGCCGCTCGCAAGACCTGCCGACCGCGAACCTATTCAGACTCGTAAAATGGAAGTTTCCAGCTACCGAAGATCGGACGGAAAATGGGACGTAGAAGGACGACTAAGGGATACAGCTGCACACTCTTTTCAAAATAATTATCGAGGTACTATAAAACCCGGCGTACCAATTCACGACATGTGGATAAGGCTCACCCTTGATCACAACATAATCATTACTTCAATTGACGTTGCGATGGATGGAACACCTTACGCGATATGTCCAGGTGTAGAGACGACATTCCAAACTCTTAAGGGTGAACAGATAGGGCCGGGCTGGAATCGAAAATTAAGATCTTTGTTTGGGGGGGCAAAAGGCTGTATACATATGATTGACCTATTACGCCCGATAGGCACTGTCGGATATAAGACTGTCAAAAGAGAAGTAGCAATCAAAAACAAAAATCCAACAAAAGAAAAAGAAAATCCTCCGTACCAAATTAATACCTGTCACGCCATGGACAGTAACGGCCCTGTAGTCAGGGAACGCTGGCCACATTTATACACCGGAGCCTCCTGAGAATTTTCTTTCTAAAAATGTTGAATGAGTTCCACCAGACCCTCATACTGGTTTTGTGAAAAAACGTGACCAAATTTTTAATATCCTAAGCGAACCGCATATTAAGGCGAAACCTCGTCAATGTGATTTTCCTGGCTGTAGTAAAGAAGGAAAGTATAGAGCGCCCAAATCGAAAAAAGAACTCGATAACTATTTTTGGTTCTGTTTAGAACACGTTCGTCTCTACAACGCTCGCTGGAATTTTCATGCGGGGTTATCACAAACTGAAATTGAACAACAATTACGAGCAGATACAACTTGGTGGCGTCCCACCTGGCCTTTGGGAACTAACCCTAGCAGTGGAGCAACACCATGTATTGATTTTGGAAGTTTTGGTGTTGATAACTGGGATAAAAAAAATAAAAACCCCGCAGATACTCATAATGCTGGTTGGCAACCGAAACCAGGCTCCTTGGAAGAAGAGGCGTTAGCAATTTTTGATTTAAATACTCCCGTAACTAAAGCGGAAATAAAAGAAAAATATAAAAAGTTAGTAAAAAAAAATCATCCCGATACGAACGGTGATGATCCTGACGCCGAGGAAAAACTCAAAAGTATAAACCGTGCCTACTCAACTCTGATGGCCTGCGATGCCATCTAACCAAGAATAAAATGTTCGAGGATATAATCTAAGGATTATTAATCAGCCGAGGTTTTTTCTGATATTTTTTTGATTCTACGTTTCAATTGTAGTGCCTCAACAGATAGTTTTCTGTTGGAGGTTGAAAGCAAATAAGCGTCTATCCCACCATTTTTCTCGATCGTACGAATGGTTTGGGTTGAAAGCTTAAGCTTAACTGACCTTCCTAAAATTTCGGAGGGCATTGACGATATTTGAATATTGGGCAAAAACCGGCGGCGCGTCTTATTATGGGCGTGGCTTACATTGTTGCCAGAAAGAACTCCNTTACCTGATATGCTGCATCGACGTGACATAATCTTTTCCAAAAAAAACCCGAAATCTACAACGGCGAGGGCATTTTTTAATAAGCAATAATGGCTACGTCAAGAATAAAGGCGATTAAAATTAATTCAATTATCCACTTGGTCCAACTTAATCTTCAGTGGATTTAATCCACATCCCGAATAAAAACATAAAAAGCATAACAACCGCGCCGGAATAAAACGGCCAATTTGGTCCAAAACTGCCAAAAACAAATCCCGCCCAGGCCGGCCCTGTTATTCTAGCCATCGCTGAACAGGATTGTGATATACCTAATAGGCTCCCCCGCTCACTCGGATGAGCGTACTTAGACACGAGACTTGAGAGAGATGGGTTGTTGACGCTCACTCCAAAAACAATAAATCCAAATGCTATGCATAGTCCGATGGCATCATTCATTTGGGGTAAAATCAAAACGCCTATAAAAATCATTAGCGCTCCAAAACATATTAAACGATGTTCACCAAATCGACTAGTGAGGCGCCCCACCAAAAACCACTGCGTAGCTGCAGCTGTTATGCCCATGAAGGTATAAATTTGACCATTCTGCCATGGCCCCCAACCCAATAAACGTTCTGACCAAAGAACAAAAGTTGTTTCTATGCCCGAAAAAACGAATGGTGTCATAGTGACTAGAACTAGAAGTAAGGCTAGTTGAGGAATTTGGATTGCTTCTTTAAAAACGCGGTGTAAAGATCTTTGCTGCTGTACTACATGACCTCGTAAATCCCCAGAAATCGTCTCATAAACTTGGAAAAAAGCAATTACAAGGGCCGTAGCTGAAAGTGACGCNGCAATCATAAATGGTAAGACTAAATTTGGATCTACGGGATCTGAACCGGCCAGCATTCCGCCGATAGCCGGGCCAACTATAAAACCNAAACCATGTGCAGCACCCACTTTCGCCATGGCACCCGCTCTGGCTGATGTGTCAGTAACATCAGCTATAAACGCTTGTATCACTCCAGCATTTGCTGCCATAGCACCAGTAAAGGCGCGGGCTAAAAATAACATTAGTAAAGAATTTGTAATTGTTAGAGCCACATAGCCACAAAATAAACCTGTTAAGGTGGCTAAAATTATTGGCCGACGCCCAATACGATCACTAAACCTCCCCCACACAGGAGCAAAAATGAATTGTGAAAATGAGTAAACAGTAGCCAATAATGTTACTTCAAGAGGACTAGCACCAAACTTCTCGGCAAAAAAGGGTAATAACGGAAGGATGATACCAAACCCAACGGTATCAACAAAAATAGTCAGCAACAGTGCGTGCAAGTTTTATCCCTCTCCTGAATCAGATTTAGGCCCGCTAAATGATTTATTTAGACAGTCTCGGTTTTGTAAAAAAGAATTATTTCAATATAAAGATTTTGGGCATAACGGAGTTAAATTAAATTGTAAAATTTATTTTATAACTGGCCTACCAGCATAAATGATGGATAGCAACATCGGGACAAACACCCTTCTTCGCGCATACATTGGCTATGTGGCGTCCAGCATCAGTAGAAGTATCACCAGCTGCAAGTCCAAATTCTTCACCATGAATTCCACCGATTACAAGAAGTGATTTAATTTTTAAGTTTTTGGCACCCAATATATCAGTCCGAAGTGAATCTCCGATTGCTAAAACCCGATTCAAATCGGGACTACCCATTTTATGAAGACAACTATCATAAATAGGTTGATGAGGTTTACCATAATAAAGGACGTCACCGCCAAGTTGCTCATATCGTTTTGCCAATGCCCCTGCACAAATTATCCGGCGGCCTCCACGTATCACTTCAAGATCTGGATTAGCACAAACCATCTTTACTTTCGCATTTGCACCCTCTTTAAGAATATGTTCATAGTCGCTGACAGTCTCTTCATCTCCCCATGGACCCGTATTCACTATCAATCCGGCATGCCCCACNGTATTCACCATTTCAAATTCTAAATTATCTAATAAGCCGTCATCACGAGCAGGGCCAATGTGTAAATAGGTTTTTCTGACCCCAAGAAACCATTCCTCCCGCATCTCTTCTAAACCGAGCCGAGTCGCTTCCCCCGAGGACATTATTATAGGACATAAATATTCTGGCACTCCCATTTGGTTCATACCAGCCCGAACTGCATCAGCCCGGCGTGGCGCATTAGTAAGCATTGCATACGGCTTACCAGTTTTATGAATTTTTTGTAAACAGTCGATGACTTTGGGATAAAGAGTGACGCCGTCATGAATTACACCCCAGAGGTCAATAATAAAGGCATCAAAATCTGAACTTAATTCCGAAAGACTTGAAATAATTGGTATGTGATCGGCCATTTTTTGGATTCTTTTCATCTATAGAGCATAAAAGATTTCAACACTAAATTAAATTTTANAACTATAATCTGATTAATAAATAACTGGTGAAGTTTTTTCAAAAATTTGAATTTAAGGGGAACTCTTAGATTTCAAACTATCAAATTAGTTTAATTATTAACAAACCCCTTCAGACGTGATTTACACCCACTGCATCGGAAAGATTAGCATAACCATCTTCTTTTAAATGCGNTGCCAAACCCTCCTTAATTTCGTTAATTATATTAGGACCACCATAAATTAGCGCAGTATAAAGTTGTAACAATGAAGCTCCNGACTTAATTCTCTCATATGCATCTTTTGCAGAGGAGATGCCACCACAACCAATTAAAACAACTTTACCATTAGTCATATTATAGAGCTTTGAAAGTGTTTGATTTGCTTGTTTTTTNATAGGTGAACCACTTAAGCCACCTGCCTCTTTGGCATGATTGCTTAGTAAGGTAGCTGGTCGTTTGACAGTAGTATTACAAGCTACAAGGCCGTCTATTCCGNAATTNAAAGCAACTTTCGATACAGCCGCCAACTGATCATCTCCAAGCTCTTGGCCAATTTTAACCAATAAAGGCGGGGTTTTCTCGTTAACCTGTTTACTTAAAGTCAGTTTTGCTTTTTCTACCAACTCGGCCAATTTGTCACCTGCCTGCCAAGCACATAAGCCCGGTGTATTGGGGCAGGAAACGTTAATTGCGATATAACTGGCATATCCCGCTAATTTATTTAAGCAATAATCAATGTCGCCCGCTGGGTCCGATGTACCAGTATTAATTCCGATGTTGATTCCAATTTTAAAAGNAGAAATATCTCTCATATTTTCTAAATTGCTAGCAAATTTTTCCGCTCCTTTACTTGGGAAACCAAGACGATTTATGAGAGCGCCATCTTCTAGGAGCCTAAATAAATTAGGTTTTGGATTACCCTGCTGGGGAAAAGGTGTTACCGTCCCTATTTCGGCAAAGCCAAAACCTAAATCTGATACCNCATTTATTACTTCAGCATTCTTATCAAACCCAGCGGACATACCAAGTGGATTGACAAATTTCATACCCCATACATCAGTCTCCAGAATAGGGTCTTCTATTCCTGCTGGTTTAGGCACCAAACCAAATTTTAGAGCCTTTATTGCGCATTTATGTGCTAAATTTGTTGGTAACAATCGGAAAACAGCTGTACCACTTTTCATTAAATCAAAAGAAGTCTTTTTTTTCTTGGTTTCACGACCATTCATGACCGCAGACACACCTATACCAAGCATCGAATTACTCCAATAAAATATGCTAGGAACATAAATCAGTCGCTGATTCGTATCGAGTATCAAACCCCTTCTTTATTATNCTAATAGGTGGTAATTGGTCACATCACTAGCTATCTGATTATAAACTTATTAAGTTGTTTTTATGAAAAGTGATTTTGTCGATATTTCCGCAGCCAAACAAAGTATCGTGGATGAATTTAGTTTATTTGACGGTTGGGTGGACCGCTATGAATATATAATCGAGTTGGGAAAATCTCTTGAGGGTTTATCAAAAGAGTTTCGTATAGAGGACTTTCGTGTAAAAGGTTGCCAATCTCAGGTTTGGTTTAAACCTGAGACCAAGGGGGATAAAATTATNTATAATGCTGATAGCGACGCAATGATTGTCCGTGGTTTAATTGCCTTGTTATTACGCGTTTATTCGGGACGCACTCCAGAAGAAATATTGGATACTCCCCCTGATTTCTTTGAAAAAATCGAATTAGGGTCTCACTTAAGCGGTAACAGGGCAAATGGATTACATGCAATGGTAAATTACATTCAATCATATGCTATTTCAGTTAAAAATATTCGGATGAAAAATTAAATAATATAGATAGTTAGTTATTCAGCACGTGCATTATAAAGANACACAAGATACCTATTGGAAAAATAGAAGTGTTGGTTGGAAACAAGAAACAACTAACNCCAAACCTAATCAAGATCCTTTTATTCGTCGTTTAATAGAGTGTGCCAATATTAGGCAAGGCATGAATGTTCTTGACGTTGCATCTGGTGCAGGAGATCCAGCAATAACCATAGCAAAAAATTATACCAGAGGAAATGTAACAGCTTGTGATTTGACCTACGACATGCTCGGAATTGCAATGGAGCGTGCTAAGCGGCTTTATATAGAGAATTTGACTTTTACTGTCGGAAATATGAGTGCCCTTCCTTTCCCAAACAATACCTTCGACGCTTTTACATGTCGGAATGGACTAATGTTTTCAGATACCAAAGTAAAAAGTGTGGAAGAGGCCTTACGAGTACTCAAACCAAGGGGTAAGGCTGCTTGGCTAGTTTGGGACAATATAGAATCTAATCCAACATTTGTTGCTGTCAGAAGAGGCTTAGAATCCCATTTTGGCGAGGTTTTCCCATATAGAATGATTCGGCATAACCTATCGGAACCTGGCCAACTGAAAAAAATTTTAAAAGAGTCTGGGTTTTCAACTTTCGAGGAAATAGAACTGAAATGGGAAAGACAAATAACTCCGAATGATGACTATTTTCAACGTGCTGTAGCCCGTACAATACCAGATAAATTAAAATTTTTATCTCAATCAGACATAAAAATAATTCTTGAAAATATTAAGAGCGAATGTGTCAAATATTTAAGAGGGGATATTTATGTAATACCAATTAGTATGCGGCTTGGAATTGGAACAGCCGGTGACTAATAAAAACAATAACGAAGATTCTGAGTCAAGATGGTCGGAGCGAGCCAAGGCATGGTCATCAACTACTGAAAAAGGTATTTCTAAGGATGATACCTTTAACCAAATGATTATAAAGGAAGTTGGCATCAAATCTGGAGAGAAGGTGTTAGACCTTGCGTCGGGTTCTGGTAACCCTGCTATAAGCATTGCAAGTTTTATGAAAAAGAGAGGACAGGTTTTTTGTACCGACATTACCCCCTCAATGCTTATAGTTGCACGGCAAAGGGCTCAACATTTAAATTTAAAAATACTGAAATTTATCGTCAGCGATATGCAATCCCAACCTTTTGAATCTGAATTTTTTGACGCGATAACATGTCGCTTCGGAATCATGTTCGCAAAAAATAAGTTTAATGTAGTAAAAGAAGCAGGTCGTGTTTTAAAAAAAGGTGGTCGTGTTGCGTTAATTGTCTGGGGTGCTTATGAAGAAAATCCTCCGTTTTATGTGCCCCGTCGTGCTGTTGCCAAACATTTAGGAATACGAGAGGGTCCAAAACCAAATCGCCACTCGATGGCTAAACCAGGAACTTTGGGAAAAATTATGAAGGAATCTGGTTTTATACGAGTTGAGGAACGTGAGCTCAGATATAACAATGATGTAGTGGATATTGAAGAGTATGTTATCCGTAACTTGAAAAGAAGTTTTTCTAAAGAAACCGATTGCATGACTGATACTGAATTTTCTCTTTTAAAAGATACTGTAATCAGTGCTTGGCAACCGTTTTATAAGAATAACGTTTTTTCTATTCCAAATTATGCGCGCCTTGCATTGGGGTCAAAGGCTGGATGAGAACCTCATGAAANTTTTTCATTAGAGAGCACCCGCTCAATCATATCTACAGTCTCTTCAATACCATAAAGTGAAATAAAGGATCCCATTCGTGGTCCTTGCTCACATCCCAGCAGAGTTTCATAAAGGGCTTTAAACCAATATCGAAGATTTTCAAATCCGTTATTTTTTCCAACTTCATAAACTTGTTTTTGGATTTCTTCGCTACTCNCATCCTGNTTTAACTTTTGAAGTTGTATTACTAATTCCCCAAGTGCAATTCTCTCCTGTTCATTTGGTCTTCGATAAACTTTTTTTGGCTGGACAAAATCCTTATAATAATTAATGGCATACTCAACTAAACTATCAAGTATAGGAGCCGTCTTCGGATTGGCCGTTGGGGCATAGCGCGTGATAAAACCCCACAGCACCGCTTTTTCGTCCGTATTACATGCAGATACCAAATTAAGAAGTAAGCTAAAGGTGATATGATTATTTTCACAAGGCGGCTGACCCGAATGGATATGCCATACGGGATTCTCTAGTCTTTTGTCATCGGTTTCCACATGAAACCCCTCTAGAAACTTTAAATAATCATCAACATGCCTAGGAATAACATCAAAATATAGACGTTTCGCTTTTCGAGGCGAATTAAACATATAAAGTTGAAGGCTCTCTTGTGGAGCATACCTAAGCCATTCTTCAACAGTTAGGCCATTACCTCTAGACTTGGAAATCTTCTCTCCATTTTGGTCCAGAAAAAGTTCGTAAGTAAATCCTTCCGGTGCTCTGCCGCCTAGAATTTTACATATTCTGGATGACAGCCGAACAGAATCAATCAAGTCTTTACCCGACATTTCATAGTCAACAGCAAGTGCAGTCCACCGCATAGCCCAGTCTGCTTTCCATTGCAATTTACAGTGGCCACCGGTTACCGGCACCTCTAACTTCCCACCTTCATCAAGTTGAAAAGTTATAGTGCCTGCGTCAATATCGGTTGCAATGGCTGGTATTTGGAGCACCACGCCGGTATCGGGGCAAATAGGTAGGAATGGACAATATGTAGCCCGACGCTCTGGACCCAATGTTGGCAATATCACTTGCGTTACCTCATCCAGATTATTGAGTAATTTTAATAATGTTTCGTCAAATTTTCCCTCTTTATAACATGCAGTTGCACTTTGAAATTCATAGTCGAAACCAAATTCATCTAAAAACTCCCTAAGCCGAGCATTATTGTGATAACCAAAACTCTCGAATTTACCAAAAGGGTCTGGAACAGATGACAAGGGCTTCCCTAAGTGTTTTTCCAGCATCTCTCTATTTGGAATATTTTGAGGAATACTCCGCAACCCATCCATATCATCGGAAAACGCAAATAGGCGGGATTTGAGGCCAGTCAAAGCAGTGAAAGCAGACCTTACCATAGTTGTACGGACAACTTCTCCAAAGGTTCCAATATGAGGTAAACCGGACGGACCATAACCCGTCTCGAATAATACATAGCCTTTATCTGGCTTTTGTCCCCCCAAACGACTATTTAATTTTCGAGCCTCATCAAATGGCCAAGCTCGAGCATTTTGGATAAGATTTTCAACTGAATTCATTTGCTACCAGTTTATTTAGTTGGGTGGCGCAAAAATTAGGCTTGAGGACGCTCGACGTCAATGAATAAGCACAATTTATTATTAGATAGAGCTCACAACCCCAAGCAATTATCCTCTTTTATTATTTTTTATTTTTTATAAAAGTTTTATTTTTATTAAAGCCTTTTCACCATGCCCAAAGGCTCAATAGGCCACGCCTACCAAAATTAGTAAATAAATATCCATATCTTAAATAGTTCTCATAGAAGGTGTTATAAAAAGTTCACGCATATCTAAACAAAAAAGGCCTCGCATTAGCGAGGCCTTCGTTGATAGCCATTAGTTAAATAATGAAGGTATTAACCTTACATCATTCCACCCATGCCACCCATACCACCCATATCGGGCATCGGTGGGGCAGCAGGCTTGTCATCAGGTGCCTCAGCAACCATCGCCTCTGTCGTAATCAAAAGTCCAGAAACTGATCCAGCATTTTGCAGAGCAGTCCTAACGACTTTAACTGGATCTATAACACCTGATTTAACCAAGTCTTCATATTTTCCAGTCTGAGCGTTAAAACCTAGGGAAGCACCCTTGGATTCGAGTAACTTACCCGCGACAACCGCGCCTGACTCACCCGCGTTCTCAGCAATTTGACGCACCGGTGTCTGAATTGCCTTGCCAACAATATCAATGCCAACGCGCTGATCATCATTTGCTGGGTTAACTTTTTTAAGCGCTTTAGTTGCATAAATAAGTGCCGTTCCACCACCAGCAACAATACCTTCCTCGACTGCTGCTCTGGTAGCATTCATTGCATCTTCAACGCGATCCCTTTTTTCTTTAACTTCTACTTCGGTTGCGCCGCCAACTTTAATCACAGCCACGCCACCCGCAAGTTTAGCCAAACGCTCTTGTAACTTTTCGCGATCATAATCAGAAGATGTTTCCTCAATCTGGGCACGAATTTGATTACAACGTCCCTGGATCTCACCTTTTTTTCCTGCACCTTCCACTATAGTAGTTTCTTCTTTGGTGAGAGAAACTTTTTTAGCAGAACCGAGCATGTCCATGGTAACGTTCTCAAGCTTAATACCAAGATCTTCAGAAATTACCTGCCCACCTGTGAGAATAGCTATATCCTCGAGCATGGCTTTTCTACGATCACCAAATCCTGGAGCTTTTACAGCAGCAACTTTTAATCCACCACGTAACTTATTTACCACTAATGTGGCCAAGGCTTCGCCCTCCACATCTTCGGCTACAATTATAAGAGGTCGTGTCGACTGAACAATCGATTCTAAAAGCGGCAGTAAAGGTTGTAAACTTGACAGTTTAGCCTCGTGTAGAAGAATTAGAGGATCTTCCATGTCACAAACCATTTTTTCAGCGTTTGTAACAAAGTATGGCGAAAGATAACCACGATCAAACTGCATACCTTCAACAACTTCAAGTTCCGTAGTTAATCCTTTGGCCTCTTCTACCGTAATGACGCCTTCCTTGCCCACTTTTTGCATCGCTGCTGAAATCATCTAACCAACTTCGGCATCACCATTTGCTGAAATTGTACCTACCTGTGCAATTTCCGCCTCATCCTTTACTCTTTTAGAACGCGCCTTCAAGTCAGCAACCACTGCTTCGACCGCTGCATCAATGCCACGTTTAAGGTCCATAGGGTTCATACCCGCAGCAACTGCCTTGCAGCCTTCGCGAACAATAGCACCGGCTAAAACCGTGGCTGTTGTGGTACCATCACCTGCTTCATCATTAGTTTTTGAAGCAACTTCACGCACCATTTGGGCGCCCATATTCTCAAATTTATCTGAAAGCTCGATTTCCTTTGCAACAGTAACACCATCTTTAGTTATTCTTGGTGCTCCAAAGGCTTTATCGAGAACGACGTTTCGCCCTTTCGGGCCAAGAGTTACTTTCACCGCATCGGCGAGAGTATCTACACCAGCTAGCATTTTATCTCTAGCGGCGGTATCAAATTTTACTTCTTTAGCTGCCATCGGTTCGTTCTCCTTACTCGATGATGCCCATAATGTCGGATTCCTTCATTATCAGGTAATCCTTGCCGTCCACCTTTATTTCGGTGCCGGACCACTTGCCGTAAAGGACACGATCGCCCTTTTTAACGTCAAGTGCACTGATTTTTCCGTCATCACCACGGACACCTGGTCCAGTAGAAATGACTTTCCCTTCCTGCGGCTTTTCCTGAGCCGTATCTGGGAGAATTACGCCGCCTGCTGTCTTAGCTTCAGCTTCGAGAGCCTCCACCACGACGCGGTCGTGCAATGGCCTAAATTTCATTTGCGCACTCCAATTAACGTTTGATATTAAAGGGGAAATTATATTTTGTTAGCACTCTCCCCCAAAGAGTGCTGGATATATAGGTATGACCAAAAGGACTGTCAAGAATTTCAAACTAAAAAAATTATTCTTTTTAGCTAAAATATAAAAAAATTATTCTTTTTAGGAGAATATTCTTGCTCTAATCAGATTTAGTAATATGTAATAAAGCACAGATGTTGAGTCAAAAATATTCACCAATCCCAGTGGCTAAGAACCATCTTCCACACAAATACTCAAAGTTTGTTGGGTTCTGGCTCATGAGTTGCTGTCTGATGGTGGGATTGATGATCCTCCTCGGAGGCGCAACCAGATTAACAGAAAGTGGTTTATCAATTGTAGATTGGAAACCTTTTACTGGTCTTCTTCCGCCTAATAATCAAAATGATTGGAATGCTTTATTTTCTGCTTATAGAACCAGTCCCGAATTTTTAAAAATCAATTTTTGGATGAGTGTTGAAGATTTTAAGTCTATTTATTGGCTTGAATATTTACATCGTCTTTGGGGTAGGCTCATTGGTTTAGTATTTTTACTACCATTTCTCTATTTTTTTATACGTGGAAAAATTGAAATAAACCTCTCTTGGAAATTAGGCGGTATATTTTTATTGATCTGCCTTCAGGGTTTACTCGGCTGGTATATGGTCAAAAGCGGATTAATTGACGAACCTTATGTTAGCCAATACCGATTGGCAGCTCACCTNGGTCTTGCTTTTGTAATTTTTGGCTTATTGCTTTGGTATTCTTTAAAATGCNTAGGCCACAAGCGACATAGGTTCAAGGAGAGATGGTTGCATGTTAGCGCTGTCACCATTCTCTTTTGCATCTTTATTACGATCATTTGGGGAGCATTTGTAGCTGGATTAGACGCAGGTTTAGCTTATAATACCTTTCCATTTATGGACGGCCATATAGTTCCTAAAGACCTTTTAAATTTATCGCCATGGTGGATTAATTTTTTTGAAAATACTGCTGCGGTTCAATTTACACACCGCTTGGCCGCGGTTGGAACTGTTATATTTACGATTCTATTTTTCTTATTCTCATTAAAAACATCCATAGACGCTGCAACCTCACGTTCGATTAAAATTCTTGTAATTATAGCAGTTGGTCANATGGCGTTAGGCGTTGGGACCTTATTATTTGAAGTGGCAATGCCGCTTGGTTTATTGCATCAGTTTGGTGCACTTGCACTTTTTACGTCTTCNATATGGGTCCTNTATCACTTGCGATATTGAAAAGTATATAGGGTAATAGCTATAAATTAGAATATAATTTTAGTGTTGTATAATGTATAGAAGCTCCCTTTCTATTAATTTTGCAATAACCTATTCCCTTGACGAAGTTAAATTACAAATGTAGTAACGCAATCTGTGGTGATTTGAGCCCGACTGGCTTGCGGCCACTTAAAAAAAACCGCTAAAAGGTCGGTGCCTATCAATGCCCTGGCCTTGTTGGTCGGGGTTTTTTTATTCGGAGCTTTGACTTCTGAAATAAAATTGATAGAGCGGGAGGAAATAGATATGGCAGATAAATTAAACGAGCAAAATTGGCGGCCCAAAACCCAAATGGTGCGTGGCGGCACTCAGCGTTCAATGTTTGATGAAACCAGTGAAGCAATATTCATGACTTCAGGTTTCATCTATAATAGAGCGGAAGATGCAGAAGCTGCATTTAAAAACGAAGTCGATCGCTTCATATATTCGCGATACGGAAACCCTACAAATGAAATGTTTCAGGATCGCCTTAGTCTATTGGAGGGCGCCGAAGCATGTCGAGCGACGGCAAGCGGTATGGCCGCAGTATTTGCCTCCTTAGCTTGTCAAGTAAACGCAGGAGATCGCGTTGTGGGGTCTAGAGCCTTATTTGGCTCTTGCCAATTCATCCTAACGGAAATTCTTCCACGCTTTGGTGTTGAGGTTGAGATCGTTGATGGTGCAAGTATCGATCAGTGGTCAAAGGCTTTAAATAAACCAACGAAAGCCGTCTTTTTTGAAACTCCATCCAATCCTGGTCTCGAAATTATAGACATAGCATCAGTTTGCAAAATAGCACACGAGGCNGGCGCCCTAGTCATAGTGGACAATGTTTTTGCAACACCCGTTTTGCAACACCCTATGAAATTGGGAGCAGATATCGTTGTATATTCTACGACCAAACACATTGACGGACAAGGTCGTACTATGGGCGGCGCCATTCTTGGGTCAAAAGAATGGATCAATAATGTGTTAAGTCCTTTCTATCGGCATACTGGGCCTTCGATGAGTCCATTTAATGGATGGCTGCTTTTAAAAGGTCTGGAAACACTTGAAATGCGTGTAAAAACACATTGTCGGAATGCGTTAGATATCGCCGAGTTTCTGGTCAAACACAAAACTCCTACAAAAGTTCTTTATCCTGGACTGAACTCGCACCCTCAGTATGAATTGGCGACAGCACAGATGTCTGATTTTGGAACGGTAGTTTGTTTAGATTTAGATGGAAAAAAGAGTAATGCATTTCGCTTTATGAATGCTTTACAATTAATAGATATCTCCAACAACCTTGGTGATACCAAGAGCCTTACTACCCATCCTGCTACTACAACACACCAGAGACTATCTGAAGATGAAAGGTCTAAATTAGGGATAACCGATGGTTTTGTGCGACTTTCAATTGGTTTAGAAGATATAGAGGACTTAAAAGAAGATAT
Organism: Rhodospirillaceae bacterium; assembly: GCA_002712335.1. Next base: position 36,961 of record PATI01000020.1, read on the forward strand.
TGCCCAAGCTCTAGCAAAGGTGTAACCGAACACTTAAATTAAAATGGTTTTTGAAACAAATGAGTTTAAGAGCCTCGTAGGAAGTAAAATGTATGAAGCAATAACNAGAAGTATAAGTGTCTCCGTTGAACCAATTTTTTTAGAAGATCAGTCCTCTCCAGACGAAGATCATTATGTCTGGGCCTATCAGGTTAAAATAAGAAATAAGGGTTTGGAGGCCGTTCAGCTTCTAAACAGACATTGGCGTATAACGGATGCCCGTGGCCAGTTACAAGAGGTTAAAGGTGAAGGAGTTGTTGGAGAACAGCCAATGTTAAAACCCGGAGAAGCATTTGAGTATACAAGTGGTACACCACTTGCTACCCCATCAGGAATTATGTTTGGTTCCTATGAAATGGAAACTAAAACCGGCGAAAGATTCGATATAGAAATACCAGCTTTTTCCCTTGATAGCCCCTATCAAGCCAGACAGCTGAACTAATTGGATGCCAAATTTTTGCGCCATTAGGGTGGAAAAAATAATGGCAGGAGGATATCAATTATGGACCCATTAAAACGCGTTATAGGTAGTAGCCCTGCTGAGGTTACAGAGCTACCCACTAAAGAGGATGCTGAAGCAGCGGTCCGCACGCTCCTGCTATGGGCTGGCGACGACCCTGATCGTGAAGGTCTTTTGGATACTCCGAAGAGAGTTGTGAATGCATACGGAGAGTTCTTTAGTGGCTACGAAACAGATCCCACTGAAATGTTGTCGCGCACCTTTGAAGAAGTCAGTGGTTACAATGATATTGTTCTATTGCGCGATATAACCTTTCAGTCCCATTGCGAGCATCACATGGTGCCTATTATAGGGACTGCGGATGTGGCATACCTGCCCGCTAGAAAAGTTGTAGGTATTAGTAAATTAGCTCGCGTCGTGGATGCTTATGCTCGGCGATTGCAAACCCAGGAAACCATGACCGCTCAAATTGCCGAGTGCATTGAAAAGTCCCTTAAGCCTAGGGGTGTGGCTGTTATCATCAAAGCTCAACATCAATGTATGACAACGCGTGGTGTTAAAAAACCAAACGTCGAAATGATTACCAGAACTTTCACCGGATCGTTTTATGATGATGCCAATATGGAACGCCGCCTCATGGAGCTCATTAATTCGTAGGTAAAGCCCAAAATTATTTCTGACCATGGCTGACATTGTGTCAGCTCAATCTGTATTATTATGTTATAGACCATGTATTTTAGGTTTTAGGTAATAATTATCTGCAGAGAAACACAACGATGATTGATCTCAGACCAGCNTTGTTTGTTATTGGTATTTTATTAACCACCATTGCAGTAGCAATGCTGGCACCCTTTACGATAGACCTTATAAACGGACATCAAGATTGGAAAATTTTTGCTGCGGCTGGAACTCTAACTCTATTTGTTGGTGGTGTTCTNGTCCTTACTAACCAAGCTCCAATCCGAAAACTTTCAATACAACAGGCCTTTATTTTAACAGCTGCTAGCTGGCTATCAATCACGATGTTTGCAGCTCTGCCATTTGTTTTTTCCGAAGTCAAACTCAGTTATACGGATGCATTTTTTGAGGCGATGTCAGGAATAACGACAACTGGTTCTACAGTGATGACAGGCCTCGACAGCGCGCCCAAGGGAATCCTTTTATGGAGAGCCTTACTCCAATGGTTAGGTGGCATTGGCATTATTGTAATGGCCATAGCAGTGCTGCCAATGTTACGTGTGGGGGGAATGCAATTATTTAAGGTCGAAGCTTTTGAAACACAAGAAAAGGCTCTTCCCCGGGCAGGCCAAATTGCTGCCTGGATTACATTTCTATATATCGGCTTAACGATCATTTGGGCTATTGGTTTATGGATTTTGGATATGGATCGTTTTCCCGCCGTGATCCATGCTATGACTACTATTGCAACCGGGGGCTATTCTACCTCTGATCAGTCCATTGCAATATTTAAAAATACATCTGTCGAAATTTTCATTACTATTGGCATGCTTGTCGGAGCTATGCCATTTTTACTTTATCTGCGTATGATCCGCGAGGGGTCATTAGCTCTTACACGTGACCCGCAGGTCCGCTGTTTTCTTATAATTGCCTTTTTTGCCTCAGNTGCCGTTACTTTTTGGCTCTGGGCGACAAATAATTTTTCTTTCAATCAGGCAACCATTACTGGGATTTTCAATACGGTCTCTATAATGACTGGTACAGGTTACACCTCAGCNAATTATCAAAACTGGGGATCCTTTCCAGTAGTAATATTATTTTTACTTATGTTTGTTGGCGGTTGTGCAGGTTCAACCGCATGTGGCATCAAAATCTTTCGCTTTCAGGTCTTGTTTTCAACAATTCATTCCCAATTCCAAAAATTACTACAACCTCACGGAGTATTTGTACCACATTATAACCACCGACCNATTGCTGAAGATGTTGTCCACTCCGTGATGAATTTCTTTTGCCTTTTTATAGCAACCTTTGCTGCTTTAGCCCTTGTTTTAGGTGCAATAGGCTTAGATTATGTTACCGCGATTACGGGGGCGGCAACAGCGATTTGTAATGTGGGGCCAGCCATGGGCCCAATTATTGGACCCTCTGGAAACTTTGCCTCCTTGCCTGACGCTGCGAAATGGACCTTGTCAGCCGGCATGATTCTCGGACGCCTTGAGTTATTTACAATCTTAATACTTTTTATACCTTCTTTCTGGAAACGCTAAGTTAGCCAGGGCTTAAAAAATTTTCGAATTTGGTTTTCTAAAGAGCGATTTAGATCTTTCATCATTGCCTCAAGCATAGTAAACCAAATTAGTTCTCGTTTCGCTAATGTTGTCCCTTCGGCTACTGTTTGAGAATTTTTGGCTTTTGAAAAAACTGTTCCTTTAAGAACTCCCAGTGAGTCAAATATTTCGATCTTAGCAGATAACACAGCGTCATATCGCTCGGTTTGATCCCTTGTAAAAATACCTCGGATTCCGTCTCTCCTCTTTAAAGGGACTTCGACTACACTAGCATTTAGAACTGTTGCTCGAATAAAATCCGAACCACCTAAAGCGGATAGCCGATCATTAAACCAATTTCTAAGAGCAACAGAAGGTAAAATTGGAAATTCTGATTCTACATTAGGTTTTTTAAATTTTGGCTGGTATTTATTGACTACTTCAACCTTTGACACAGAAAGTGAAATTGTCGGGAGATGTGTGTATCTTAGATCAGGAAAATTTTTTTTAGTCTTAATCGTATCACAGCCAAGAAAGAATATTAATGATAGGACTGCTAAATAATATTTTGGGATATAATTCATAAAGCTACCCTTACTAATATAAAACCTATGTCAATCTAGATAAGAATTAGACTCTTTAAAAAGGGCCGCAATATGGTCTTCACTAAATATATAATCAACATTACAAAATTCACAATTTACACGAACCTCTCCATTAATTTTCATAGTTTCAACTTCCTCCCGTGGAAAAGATGCTAGTACATTCTTAATTTTGTCTATGGAACACCGGCATTTCATAAATAAAGAGGAGATATTGAAAACTCTAACACCATCTTCTGAAAATAATCGGTAGAGTATATCATGTGGATGCAAATTCGAATCCAAAAGTTCTTCATTGGTGCAACTACCAAGAAAGATAACTGCTCTCCGCCAACAATCTTCCAGCTCTAGTTTCCCCGACTCTCCTGACATACTCTGCCGCCCAGTTGGGACTAATTTTTGTAGCATCAATCCACCACCCCGCCAGTTGGAACCACCTTTCCCTTGATTTTTTGAGACCACAACTTTAAGCACCGCATCAATTTGTGCTGATTGACTTAGATATTTCTGGGCACACTCACTTAGTGTAGCCCCTTCCAATTCAATTACACCCTGATATGGGTTGCTTCCTGCACCCTGATCAACACTCAAAACAAAATACCCATTACCCAAAAATCTAGGAACACTATTTTGGGGACCTCTCGATAAATTTTGGCTTAANTCTTCTAATTTCTCTAAGTCAAATTTTGCTAAACCACGCATTGCGCCTTCATTTGTTACATCTACCATTAGCATTGTAACTGCCCCATCACTTTTTATTTGAATGGATAAGACGCCTTTGAACTTCAATACTCCAGCCATAAGCCCAGCAATAACTTGAATTTCACCGAGAAGAACCGCTACTTCAGGCGGATAATCCCTCGTTTTAAGAACTTGATTGATGGTATCACCCAATCGAACCAATCGGCCCTGAGCTACTTTGNTCTCCAGTTGGAACCCTTGTACATAATCATCCGGTNTAGGGTTATGACTCAACCCAAACACCAAACAAGAATAGCTTTTTGGGCGTGTAAACGATTTTCCGCTTCATCCCAGACAACAGATTGAGAACCATCTATAACACCGCTAGTNACTTCTTCACCGCGATGGGCCGGCAAACAATGCATAAAAATTGCATCCGCATCAGCATTTGCCATTAACTTATCGGTTACTCGATATGGCTCCAAAAGCTTCTTTCTTTTCTGGTTTTTCGTACTACCCATAGAAAACCAAGTATCGGTTACAACGCAATCAGCACCTCTCACCGCCTCTACCGGATCCTCGGTCTCTATAATAGTATTTCCGTTTTCAGATACATATTCAATTTCCGACCGCGGAACAGAAAGACTAGAAGGACAGGCTAGCGTTAACTTGAAATTAAATTTTACGGCAGCATGTATCCATGTAACCGCCATATTATTTCCATCGCCGACCCAAGCAATTGAACGGCCTTCTATCTTTTCCCTATGTTCTTCAAAAGTCATCACATCGGCCATGAGCTGGCAGGGGTGTGAGCGATCCGTAAGAGCATTAATAACCGGAACTTCGGCGTTATTCGCCAATTCTGTAATTATTTCATGATCACTTGTTCGTAACATAATGGCATCGACGTAACGGCTTAGTACACGTGCAGTATCGGTAATTGTTTCACCTCTACCAATTTGCGTTTCATCATGACTTAAAACCACCGTCGATCCCCCGAGTTGTTTCATAGCAACCTCGAAGGACACACGAGTTCGTGTCGATGGTTTCTCAAAAATCATAGCCAAAGTCTTGCCTTTCAAAGACCGAGATTCCGCGCTCTGATTTTTAAAATTCCGACCTTGTTCTATTATTTGCCTCAATTCTTTAGCATCAATTTGATCAAGGTCTAAAAAATGTTTCACCTTCATTCTGACAAGATCCTTTCACGGGCACGTGTCATCATCTTGATACATTCGTTGATATGATTTTCATTAATGATCAAGGGTGGCAATAATCTCATAACGTTGTCACCTGCTGGGACAGTGAGCAAACCTTCCTTACGACAAGCTTCAACGACATCGGCAACGGGCATAATACATTTAAGCCCAATCATCAGTCCACAACCTCTAACGGTTTCGATAAAATCAGATTTTGTTTTTGAAAATTCGACCAAATGGTCAAACAACAATTTTCCACAAACTCGGATATTATCCAGAAACCCGTCCTCCGCCATTATATCAATCACTTCATTCGCCACTGCCATGGAAAGTGGATTGCCACCAAAAGTACTGCCATGTGTTCCCGGCGTAATTCCCACAGCTGCTTTCTCCGTTGCAAGACAAGCCGCAACGGGGATTCCACCACCTAAACCTTTTGCAAGCGACATTACATCAGGTTTGACACCAAAATTTTCATAGGCAAAAAGTTTACCTGTTCGACCAACACCTGTCTGAACCTCATCAAAAAATAGCAATAAGTCGTGCTCGTCACAAAGTTTACGTAAGCCCTCTAGAAATTCTTGGGTGGAGGGTCGGATACCACCCTCACCCTGAATGGGCTCGACAATAATACCAGCGGTCTGATCTGTTATTTTATCACGCAGTGTTTGAATATTTCCAAAAGAAGCTTGGTCAAACCCATCCGGCATAGGACCAAAACCAGATACATGTGCTTTGTTTTTTGCAGCCGCAATGGTTGATAGTGTTCGTCCATGAAAACTGCCGTCAAATGATATGATCCTATATCTCTCGGAGTGCCCGATATGCGAGTGATATTTTCTTATAAGTTTTATTCCTGCTTCAACAGACTCAGCACCAGAATTGCAAAAGAAAACTGTATCGGCGAAGCTCGCAGCCACCAATTTTCGGGCCAGTTCCTCTTGTTCAGGTATTTTGTAAAGATTAGAAACGTGCCATAGTTTATTGCTTTGATTAGCTAATGCCTTGACTAACCTTGGGTGCTTATGTCCCAACGCGTTAACAGCTATCCCAGAAGCAAAATCTAAATAACGGTCTCCATTGGTAGAAAATAGATATACTCCTTCTCCGTATTCGAAAGCGATATCTGTTCGACCATAACTAGGCATTACAACTGGTGTCAAAATTATACTCCTAAAACTTTGGGACAATATTAAATTTACAAAAACCCCGGTAGGAACTATGTCGCAGTAGAATCATTGTCAATAATCAACTCAGCGCCGGACACGCACCCAACTTAACTAACTATCCTAATTAGCTCTTTAGTTTATAGCCCGTAGCTACCATTCGAAGGCATATAATCCACAGTAGGATATTTATCACTAAAAGCAACGAAATACCCAGAATTAACGTGGCATCTGATTGGCCTAAAAATCCGAAACGGAACCCATCTATCATAAAAAAAAATGGATTAAACATTACCACATCTCTCCAAAATTCGGGCAGACGTTCAATCGAATAAAACGTACCCGACAAAAATGACAGGGGTGTAATAATAAAATTACTAATAGACGCTTGATGATCAAACTTTTCGGCAACTATTCCGGTCATTAATCCAACCATCGAGAGAATTGAGGCAGATGACACAAGATAAAAAATTATCACCCAAATATTATATATCTTTAATGGAACAAAAATCCATAAAGCAATGCCAACACACAAAGCCACCAATATACCACGAACGATACCCCCCAAAACAAACCCAATTATAAATTCACTTGGCGACAGCGGCGGCATTAACATATCCACTATATTACCTTGAATTTTTGATATCATTACAGAACTGACTGTGTTTGCGAATGCATTTTGTATTACCGCCATCATTATTAAGCCAGGAGCCAAAAACTGTACAAAAGGAATACCACCAATTGATTGAACCGCCCGACCCAGAGCCAGACTAAAAATAGCTAGAAACAATAAAGTGGTAATCGTTGGAGCTAACAGGGTTTGTAGCCCCACTTTCAAAAATCTTTGGATTTCTTTCCCAATGTGGGTTCTGAGCCCAATCCAGTTTATAGGGTTTAAATTACGTGGCGATAATAATTGCATAGTTATTTTGATATATTTTTAATCACCGTCAGTGAGATCAGATCCATCTGAGTCAGGGGTGGGAGCAGCAGTTGATTTTATTCGTGAAGTTTTTTCTTCCTCTTTTATTTTAGGTAAACTATTTGAACCCTCAACCTGCATAACTCGCGCAGGAGGAGCAGTACCCGACAAGTCTTCACCAAAATAAATTGTACGATGGGGAAACGGCATCTCAATACCAAGTTCGTCGAAACGCTTCTTAATCCGTCGGTTAAATTCCCGACCAACTATCCATTGTTTTGCTGGTTTTGTTGTAATCCGAGCCTTGATAACCACCGCATTATCGCCAAAACTATCAACTCCAAGAACTTCCAATGGCTCCAATATTAATTCGCTGTAATGCGCATCTTTAAGGAGCTCCTCCCCTAATTCATGGAGCACTTCAACGACATGATCCGTATTTTCCCGATAGGCAATACCTATATCGAAAATATATCGTGAAAAATCTTTTGTTAGATTTTCCAAGGTTGTTACCTCACTGAAGGGAATGACGTGCACGGTTCCCCCTAAATCCCGAAGCTGGATAGTTCGTAATGTTAATTTTTCAACAATCCCAGAATGGCCACCCACCTTCACCAAGTGGCCGACAGATATATGATCTTCAATGAGCATAAATAGCCCGGTGATTATATCCTTAACCAGTGTTTGTGCTCCAAAACCTACAGCTAGACCGATAACGCCTGCGCCTGCCAACAGTGGACCGATATTTAATCCTAGTTCTGAAAGGGTAACTAATGTAACGAGTGTAACTAGTGCAACTAAAATAGCTGTGCGCAGCAGGGGTAATAAAGTTTTGGCACGCGCCGAAGTGTCTCCATCCATCCGAGACAAATATCGTTCGACCGTAGCACTAGTGAGTTCCCAGATTGCAACTGAAATTCCCAATAAAAGAATAACAGTAGCACAACTAGCAGTTACTTGTTGCCCAAAAGGTGTACGCAGCATATCAAAAGCGTTGAGACCCCAAGATTCAAAGATGGCGATAATTGCTATTATTCCAACAATAATTGCACAAATCTTCATAAGAATTGGTTGGTATCTGTTGGCTCGGGCTTCTAAACCAGGGTAGCGTGTTTTCACCTCTGGTTTAAGATAAAAAACCCTCCGGACTGTCCGTTTGATTCCTAACAAAAATAATTGGCCAGCTATAACGATGACAACTGTCAAGATTGTCGATTCAAGTAATTTTGCAAAACCATCTTCAACTGAAAGAGCCCAAACTAGGTACATCGCGACGACATAAATGACAGCGGGCACGTGCCAAACTTCGGCTACACGATCCCAAAAATACCTTTTTTCTTTGGTGTTTGCTTTTTTATTTTGGAATAAATTTGTAAATAAATTCCGATTTTGCAGAATAAAGACGATTAGCATCAAAGCTACGATGAAACCGATAATTTTTAGGAAAGCGTCCACACCCTCTTGAGGTAATCCCAAGATCTGTGAAATTTGGACAAACGCAATTCCATAAACTGTCAATTCTGAAATACGCCTTATCCAAATAAATAGATAATTTGCATCAACGTCCTTAATAGGAATCAATCGAAGAGAACCCGCTGAAGGAACAAGAAGCATTCTTGCAAATGCCATAATAAGACGGACTATTACGTTTGCTATAATTAATGCTGTGATAACTTGTTTAGTAAGAATTCCCGGGTCAGAAAGTATCAGTATTAAATAGCTACCTCCTATAAAACCAAATATGGGTATCACATCTAAAGCCGTTCGACCTACAAGAGAAGAAACTTGAACCCACCAGCCATCAATTTCCTTTGTTTCTAACTGCTTTCGAGGATTTTCTATGATGGTTCTAAATAATTTCTCTATTAAGAATCCGATTGTAATGGATAAAAGAACTTTCCAAATAATATTGATCCAACTAGAGCGTTTTATGGGATTTGAAATCTGTTGTTTAAACCAATTGAATATGTTTGGCAGGTCTAGGATCGCCTTAGCCCCTGACACAATCTCGTTTGTAAGGGATTCGATGCGTTGTGTTAGAAAATTAATTCCTCCAACTCCGATACCGACTGGTGTATCACGAGTTGCTTCAACTTTGGAATTTACGGCCAATAAAGTTTCCAAGGTACTGATTAATTTTTGCCGTTCTTTATCATTTTTTAAAGTATCTACTATTGCCGTTAATCTGGTTTTTTCAGCAGTAGATAGATTTTTTTGTGCGAGGTTTGTGCTGGGTTGTGCGAACGCTAAACTGCTAAGTTCCAAAGTGACAAAAAATAATACGCAAAGAAAATATTTAAAATTTGAGCGTCTCATAAAACAGCCATAAATGTTCAATAGCTTAACTTTCCAAGTAATCCACATTACGCAGTATAATCTTTATATAGCAGCAACACCATTGGTTACAGAACTTATAAGATAGATGCCATACCGTTGTTGTGAACTAAACGTTCCGATATGATGATTAACAATATTTCGTCGTCTTGAAAGGAAAGAAACGATGGGAGAGTTTGCAGTCGGGCAATCCGTAGCGAGACAAGAAGATCCGCGTCTACTGACTGGAAGGGGCGAATTCCTAGATGACATAAATTTACGGGACCAAGTATGGGGTTATGTCCTGCGTTCCCCCTACGCAATGGCTGATATTATTTCAATTAGCGCGTCAAAAGCAGAAAAAGCTCCAGGTGTATTAAGGATTTTAACCGGAAAAGAATGGGCAGCGGAAGGCTTTGGGAGTCTGCCGTGTGAAGACGCTAATAAAACGAAAAAAGATGGCTCGCCTATGTATCATCCGCACTGGCCAGCACTTGTCGAAGACCGAGTTCGTCTAGTTGGTGATTGCGTTGCATTTATAGTTGCAGAAACAAAAAGTCAGGCACGCGACGCAGCAGAATTAATTGAGGTTGAGTATAGACCTATAACCTCAGTCACAGATGTAGAACACGCTATATCTGATAGTGCCCCCGCAATTTGGTCTGATTGCCCGGACAATATATCCTTTTTCCAAGAAATGGGGGATGCATTAGCAGTTAGTAAAGCATTCAAAGAAGCGGAACATATCATTCAAGAAAAAATGATCGTAAACCGTATAACTGCTGTAGCCATGGAGCCTCGTGGCTGTCTTGGCTATTATGATAAACGTCAAGATCGATATACACTTCATACTGGTCTACAAAATCCACATCCGCTTAGGTTTCAGTTAGCGCAGCAAATTTTTAATATTCCTGAAACTAGCATTCGGATAATACCGGGCGACGTGGGAGGAAGTTTTGGGATGCGCGGTGGCACGTATAACGAGTTGCCGCTTGTTCTTTGGGCCTCTCGCTTGGTAGGGCGTCCCGTAAAGTGGATTTCTGAGCGATCAGAAGGCTTTATGTCTGATACCCATGGGCGTGATAATGTAAGCGAAGTCGAGCTGGCGCTGGACAAAAACGGTTAT
>PATI01000021.1 GCA_002712335.1 Rhodospirillaceae bacterium
CGCAGAAGGGCCAGGCTAATAAGCCTGGCCCGTCAGTACTTTTAACATATTAGTAAAATTATTAAGGTGCCTTTGTTGAAGCGGTCTTTAGCACTCCTTGTAAAATATTATACATTTTTTGAGTTTTTGGATTGCCTCCAAGAAACTCATCACCAAGCGGTGCTAGACGTTTAATGACCGTCGCTTGATCAGTTGATGACAAACGGATTACCTCAGCTCCATTTTTCTTCCAAAGGGCTTCTGCTTTTTTATTTGCATCGTAAGCATACTTGCCGGCAAAAGCCTCTGCATCGCGACCGGTTTTTATAACCAGTTTTTGCAGGTCACTGGACAGCTTTTTCATCCACCTTTTGGAAATGAAAAGGGCGCTCGGGATCATCCCGGACTCTATTAAGGTGATTGATTTGGTAGTTGTATAAAATTTTGATGCACCCATTACCACAATGGAGCTCCGACAGGCATCAATCGTTTTTCTTTGCAGGGCCGGCAGTACTTCCAAGTATGGCATTGGCACGCCTGTCATACCCAAAACCTTTGCAAGTTTACTTTCCATCTTTGTTGCAAGAACTCGGACTTTCAAACCTTTAAGGTCTGCAAGAGTTCGGATGGGCTTACGAGATGCGATTGATGACGGTCCGTAGTTATAGATTGACACCCCAATGATTCCGTGTTTGTCGGCAAGTTTAAGAAACTTGTCTCGAAATTTTGGGGTAGTAAAGGCATTGTGAGCATGCCAAAAATTTTTATATTTTCCTGGTGCATCGGGCGCCTGAAATGCAAGGTTCATACCTGCTAAAAACCCCGGTGGGGAGGCAAAAGCAGCCTGCGCACCGATTTTAAGGTTTTCCAACTGGCGCGGAATTTTTCCCAGCTGGCCAGCTGGAAATACTTTCGCATTAATTTTATCACCACTACGTTTGTTAATTAATTTGGCGTAGTGCTTTGCGAACGCATGTTGAGGGTCATTGATGGTAACCATACCAACATTCATCTTATGTTGTGCGTAAGCCATCCCCGATGAAAGCATAGTGGCTGCGGCAGTGAAGACTAGGATAGTTTTAATTTTCATTATAATTTTTCCTCTTTTGTTTGAGCCGTTTCTTAACGACTTATAGTTTTCTTAGTTAGTATTTCAGCCTAAAAGCCGGACAAGAACAAGTGAAAGGTCTGGCCAATAAGAAATTACGCCTAACGCGATTATATTGATAATGATAAAGGGAACGAGCCCCGGGTAAAGACTAGAAAGCGGAACTCGGAAGAGTGCCTGGGTAACAAATATATTAAGACCAAAGGGTGGAGTGAACATTCCAATACTGACGTTCACTGTCATGATGATACCAAAGTGAATAGGATCAATGCCCGCCGCAATGATTACAGGTTTCAGTATGGGTGCTAAAACCAAAATTGCTGAAGCCGGATCTAGAACACAACCGACCGCTAATAAAAAAATGTTGATAATCAGAAGAACCATCCAAGGTTGCAAACCGAGGTTATGAATCCAGCTAACCATTTCCTGGGGAACTCCGGCGATAGTCAGTAGGCGCGAAAACAAGGTCGCAGCACCGACAATAATTAACACCTGTGCGGTTAGGTATACCGACTCTATTGTAACTTTCCACAGGCCGGTGAGGTTCATATCACGATATACCCACATTGCTACAATAACGGCATATAGGCATGAAACGCCGGCCGCCTCTGTGGGAGAAAATATTCCAGCATAAATACCGCCAAGGATGATCAGTGGTGTGCCTAGGGCCCATGCCCCCGCTTTAGTACTGCGCGCCACGCGCTTAACTTCAAACCTAGTACCTTCGCGAATGTCGCGTTTTCGGGCATAAAAATATATATAAACACCCATACAGAAAGCTATAAATAGACCAGGGAGGACTCCGGCTATAAACAAGTGCCTAACGGATTCTTCCGCTGCTGCACCATATAAAATCATGGCAATTGATGGCGGTATAATACCGGCAATCGCGCCTGATGATGCTAAAAGACCACTAGCAAACTTTTCAGGATAACCTTTTTCTCGAAGTGATGGAAACAACATGCCTCCAATAGCCGCAACCGTAGCAGGGCTGGACCCCGATATTGCTCCAAAGATGGTGCAAGCGCCTACAGTAGTCAGGGCAATGCTGCCGCGGATTGCGCCCATCAGGGAAACAACCCATTCAACAAGTCGTTGAGAAATTCCTCCTTGCGCCATGATGGCCCCTGCAAAAATAAAAAACGGGACCGCTATGAGTTTATAATTGTCTACACTGCCAAAAAGCTCGATTTGAACCATGGTTATCGGCAAGTCCATTATAAAGAGGATGGTGATAACAGATGAGACCATAAGGATTACAAAAATAGGAAAACCTAGGACAAGAAGGATGATTGGCAAAACGCCCATGACAAGAAACATTTCCATAAATTTATTCCTTCGAAACCGTTTTACCTGCACGTTCTGCAGCAGCTGCCGCTTCACGAAGTGCTTCTACTTGTTCTGCTTCGCTTTCAAGTGTTCCCGTTAAATTTTTACGAAGGCGCAACAGGATGCAGAAAATAATAAATACAAAGGAAGTAGGAATTATTGCATGCATAAGGTTCATGGGCACTTCAGCAACAAGACTGACATGTGTTAGCTCAGCGATTGCAAACCAAGACTGGTAAACAATTAATCCCCCTATAAAAATGAAAACGAAAACCGAAATACCATTTACTATAGTTTTGGGAATAAACGGCAACGTGCGTGACAGGAGATCCATTTTGAGGTGACCGCCATCCCATGTGACAAGGACGCCACCCAAATAAACGGCCCAAACGAGAACATACCCAAGTATTTCCTCAGCCCAAATAATGGGGGCGAGAAATAAATACCTTCCAATGGCATTCGCGACAATTAAGAATACACTCGCGATAAGTAGTGATCCTAAAAAGGCTCGGATGACCGGGAGGATATAACTCCGTACTATTTCCACTTAGGATAGTTCCCTGAATTAATTATTATAATTATTTTTAGGCTAATCGCATGCTACAAAGCATCTGTTTATTTTACAAGCGATGCCTGTAGGAACTTGCACATACTGTCTGTCCCCTCTAGCCTGCGCGAATGTTAAGCGAAGAACAAAATATTAGAGTGACAATTACAGAACCTGGGACCCCGGCAGGAGAGCTTCTGCGCAGATACTGGCAGCCCGCGGCGCTGGTTGAGGAGTTATCTGGAGAAAGACCAGCAGTTGCTGTTGAATTATTAGGTGAACATCTCGTTCTATTTCGGGATGAAAATAATGGTTACGCATTAATTGGTAGAAATTGTCCACATCGTGGCGCAGATCTAAAATTCGGACGCTTGGAAGATGGCGGTATCCGGTGTCCATTTCATGGCTGGTTGTTTGATTCAAAGGGACATTGTCTGGAACAGCCTGCGGAACCGCCGGGAAGTAAATTTCATGAAAAAATCCAGCACAAGGCGTATCCATGTATAGAGCGTGGAGGGATTATTTTTGCCTACCTTGGAGCATCTGAACCTCCGCCATTGCCTTCCTTCGATTGTTTTATTGCGCCGGAGGAATATACCTTCGCTTTTAAAGGTCACATTGATGCGAATTGGCTTCAGGCTCTGGAGGTTGGCATTGACCCCGCACATGCCTCTTTTTTACACCGATTTTTTGAGGATGAAAAACCAGATGAGGGTTATGGACTTCAGTTCAGAGATGCTACCGCGGAGGTCCCTGTAACTAAACTGTTGCGCGAGGCGGTAAGCCCAGAGATTAAAATCGAAAACACCAACTCTGGTTTTCGGATAAAAACGTTACGAGATCTTGGTAATTTTGGTGTGCACGTCAGGGTTACTAATCTTGCCTTTCCTAATGCTATAGTAATACCGATGAGTAATGATATGACTATTAGCCAGTGGCATGTCCCAATAAATGATCGAGAATGTTACTGGTATGCAATCTTTACTGCATTTGAAAATAAAGTTGATAAAATTGCTATGCGAAATCAGAGACGAGAACTTTATAGTTTGCCCGATTATCGACCAATACGAAATAGATCAAATGACTGGGGTTACAATCCTAAGGAACAGGAAACCCTTACATATACTGGAATGGGCCTTGACATTAATGTCCATGATAATTGGGCTGTTGAATCCCCAGGCAGTATCTACAATCGGAGCCAAGAGCATCTTGGGTCAACAGATAAAGCAATTATTGCCTATCGAAAGCTGCTAATCGAAAAGATAAATGTTTTAGAAAGAGGTGAGGTGACGTCAACTACGTCATTGGAACAGGATATGACTGGTCCCATAGCCGTAGATACTATTGGCACAAGGAATAATTTGGATAAATGCTGGTATGACTATGATTGTGCAAGACGAGATCGTTCTCCGTGGGCGAGTATTGATTAATGGCTAATGACGTATCTCATGGGAGGGTCAGATTTGCAGAAAAGTTTGATTTACTGACAGATTTGCAAAAAGAAAAAATCGCGGAAGTTGTTGGGATTGTAGAGGAAGAAAAACTAGAGGTTATTCGTTTATCATTCTCTGATCAACACGGCATCCTTCGGGGAAAAAGTATTGTAGCCAGTGACCTTTTATCCGTGATGACAAGCGGAATTACAATGACAACTACCCTTTTAGCCAAGGACACCTCACATAAGACAGTTTATCCCATATGGACAGATGGAGGAGGTTTCGGATTAGAGGCTATGACTGGAGCCGGCGATTTTGTGATGGTACCCGATCCTGAAACTTTCCAGGTATTGCCCTGGGCCGAGAAAACAGGTTGGCTCCTTTGTGATATATATTTTCCCAATGGCGAACCAGTTCCGTTTTCTACTAGGGCGCTGTTGCAGCAAGCGGTGAAAAGTATGTCGGGACTGGGCTATAAACTTAAGTTGGGACTGGAGCTCGAATTTCATTTGTTTCAACTAAGACCTGAGCCAATTCGTCCGGAAGATGCCGGACAGCCGGGTCTTCCGCCATCCGTTGATCTTGTATCTCATGGTTTCCAGTATCTTACAGAAATCCGTGGGGATCAGCATGAAACAATAATGTCTTTGATCCGGAAAATGATTTTAGAAATGGGATTACCGTTGCGTTCAACTGAAGTAGAATTTGGTCCTAGCCAGGTTGAGGTCACATTTCATCCTATGGAACCCGTGGAAGCGGCAGATGCCGTGGTTCAATTTAAAAATGCTGTGAAGCAAATATGCCGCCGTCAGGGTTATCACGCGACCTTTATGTGCCGTCCCAACTTGCCCAATCTCTTCTCTAGCGGTTGGCATCTGCATCAGTCTTTATGGGATATAAAAACAGGTAAAAACTTATTTGTACCTGAAAATGATACCGAGTTATCCCCACTTGGTTTAAATTACGTAGGCGGATTACTCGAGAATGCAAAAGCGGCTTCAGTATTCACAACGCCGACAATCAACGGGTATAAGCGCTACAAGCCTTTTACTCTTGCTCCGGATCGGACTGTTTGGTCACGAGACAATCGTGGAGCAATGATTAGGTCTATTGGTGGATTTGATGACCCGGGGACACGAATTGAGAATAGGGTTGGTGATCCGGCAGCTAATCCATATCTGTATTTTGTATCACAGATTATTTCTGGTCTGGATGGCATTGAAAATGCAATAGATCCAGGCCTGCCTTCGTCTACTCCCTACCAAGAGGAAGGCAAGCCCACATTGCCTGCGAGCCTTGTTGATGCGTTAGCCGCTCTTCGAAAAAGCACGACATTTCGGCAGGCACTCGGCAATGATTTTATAAACTACATCGTTGCTATCAAGGAAGCGGAAATTGCCCGTTTCTTGTCAGAGCCAAACGACTGGGAACATAAGGAATATTTCGATTTATTTTAAAAATCTTTATTAAATAAAATTATCGAACGAATTCCAGTGCAAAACCATCCAAAGGTATATTATCGCGTTGCTTCATTGCCTTAGATTTTTCCCAGGCCTCAGCGGGAGTGGTAGAGGCCTCTAACTCTTTCAGTCGTGGAAATACTTCTTCAGCATAAAGCCTCATCGATGTTTCAGTTTCCTCATGAGTTAGAAATCCTGCCTGGCCCATCATCAGCATGTTGCCAAAACCACCCGAATATTCCCAGAAATTTTTAGCTTGTTCGTAGACTTGATCCGGGGTTCCAGCAAAAACATTTCCTCTCGCCATTTGGTCATCAAGTGTTGCCGTTAGCGGTATTCCCGCACCCCCTCTAGCGCCTTTCATAATTTGCGCCGCTACCTGAGGTGGATGGTAGCCTGGAGGATTTGACCAGTATCCCGGAACCTTGTTGGCGCTCATATACCACAAGAGTTTTTCAGCACCTTCCCGTGCCTTTTTTTCATTTTCACCAACATAAATCAGGGCCAAATAACCTAAACGATCGAAAGGAGCATGTTCTCCATGCATTTGCAAATAATCTTCTCGATATCCGTCGAAAATTTCACGAATTCGTGGATAGCCTGCAAGAAAAACGGCACCTACATGCTTATGCTTTGCAACGGGTGTAGTGCTGTTCCGCCCGCCCATGGTCACCCAGACAGGTGGTGCTGGTTGTTGGTATGGTCTTGGCCAAATATTGATTTGTCTTCCTTGAAACCAACGACCCTCATAATTGAAAGGGCCATCGTGAGTGGTCCAAGCCTTCATGATCATATCATGGGCTTCCCAAAGCCTTTGGCTCCCGCGGAGGGGGGTCCGGTTTGCCGGTGCTGCTTCATAAGGCACACCCCGCACAAAACCGCACTCCAACCTTCCTTTTGAAATTACATCAATCAAAGCCATTTCCTCAGCGACTCGAATAGGGTTGCGACGATTTGCAATCGGGTTACCTAAAATCAATAATCGTGCTGATTTTGTCTCGCGAGCCAGAATGGCCAGCATTAAGGGAGCGGCAGGAACCATGCAAGTTGCTGTCTGATGGTGTTCATTATTCATTATATCGAGGCCGTAACTTTCGGCCATACACCATAAATCAAGATACCAGTTATAGAGCTCATGACCTCTTTGCGGGTCAAAGTTGGAATTTGGTAAATTAACGCGTATAGATTCATAGTCGTCTTGAGGGGGAAGGTCAGGGTACGCGTCCTCTGTAAACCAATAAGTTCTCATTTTTTTATCCGTTAATTTGTAAAAGCTAAAACTTCGCGGACAAACCGTTCGGTTTGTTCAGCATAAGGTGAGTGTCCCGCCTCCGGGATTAGAACAAACTTGGCCCCAGGGATTAAATCGGCATAAGATTTTCCATAAGCAGGAGTAACGAGCCCGTCACTTTCTCCCCACAGAAAAAGAGTTGGCAATTTGATGCGGTGTAAACGTTGGGGTAATTTCGGGTTATGCATATAGGGTTCCCAAGTGTAAAGACCGAGTGCTATTCGATTGGCCGCCACATCCTGTACCTCTTTGTCTGAAAGGTTACTCATATCCCGAGCGTTTTTCGGGTCATGATACATTAACTTTGTTGCTTGATCTGGCGGGATGCCAAACACATCAACAATATCGCGATCCGTTGGTCCTCCAATTTTTACACCGACCGCATCGACCATAATTAATTTTGAAAATGGTTTGCTATTTATTGATGCGAGTTCTGCTGCTAGCCAGCCCCCCATTGAAATACCCACCAATACGGCATTTTCGATTTTCAATTCATCCAGCACATCAAGGTAAAAATGTGTCAATTCGGGCATACCATCAAAATGTTCTGGGACTTTAGTCCCATTAAAACCTGGGTGAGTAGGCGCTATTACGTCAAATGTTTCAGCTAACTGATCAACGACTGGGTGGTCGGCGATCGAACCCCCGCCGCCATGAAGAAGCAACAGTTGTTGGCCAGCGCCTTTGCGCGTCACAGTACATTCTCCGACCGGAAGTTTTAATAATTGTGAATTTGCGCCCATATCCTCGTGCGACCTCTCTTTTCGATTAATTGTTTATACCTCTAACATAAAGATGAGTTTTAATCTAATGCTGTGAGATTATTTTAATTTCCTGTTTGATGTTTATTTATTTTATAATGGCTATGAATTGCTTTCCAAATGTTGTGCGGGGATGCTGGCATCTCGATATCCTTTATACCATAAGATTTTAGAGCATCTACGATACCATTGAGTATGGTGCCCAGGGCCGGTGTTGTTCCAGCTTCACCCGCAGAACGAATGCCAAGGGGGTTCTTAAGTGTCAAAACTTCATGACATTCGGTTTTGAAGAAGGGCATATCAGATGCTAGCGGTATAGCGTAATCCATTAGTGTTGCTGCAAGTGGCTGTCCATTTTCTGGATCAAAAATGAAGTCCTCGAAAAGCGCTTCACTGGCCCCTTGTACGACACCACCCTGAATTTGACCCGCGACAATGGTCGGGTTTATAACGCGCCCGACATCGTCAACTGCAGTATACCGATCCAAGGAAATTGCTCCCGTTTCTGGATCAATTTCAACCTCACAAATATGAGTACCATAGGGAAAAGCGGGTTCACGCATATAATTTTCCGCGTTTTCTTTTAGCCCGTCACTCAGTTCGTTAGGTAAGTTTGTTGTTTCTCGAATATTCTTAGCCAATTCAAACCAATCTATTCGGCGGTCTGTGCCTACAACCCGAAAAATTCCATTATTAAACTCTATGTCGGTAAGAGCAGTTTCCAAGATATATGAGGCAATCTTTTTGCCTTTTTCAATCAGTTTTTCTGCAGCCATTACAATGACAGTGCCTGCCATCCTCATCGAACGACCGGAATGTGAACCGCCTCCAACCGACACAAATGAAGTATCCCCTTGGAGCAACTTTACCTTTTCAAAAGACACACCAAGCCATTCTGCTGCAACCTGACAGAAACTTGTTTCGTGTCCCTGACCACTATCCTGGGTTCCAATAATTACCTCGATTTCGTTGTTCTTTGTAAAAGAAATCTCTGCTCGCTCCTGGGGAGCCCCAGAAGAGCTTTCGATATAGCAACAGATTCCTAGCCCGCGGTGCAAGCCTTTGGCTTGAGATTGTTCCTTTCGATCATTGAAGCTGGCATATTCAGAAAGCGACAAGGCTCTTTCTAGGCAGTAATGGTATTCCCCGCTGTCATAATTCATACCGAGCGGGTTAGCAAAAGGCATTGAGCTATTCCGAACTAAGTTCCGACGCCTGATTTCCACACGGTCAATATTCATCTCGTTTGCGGCTGTGTCTACTAAACGCTCCAAAGCATAAATGACCTCGGGCCTTCCGGCGCTGCGGTATGGGTTGGTCGGGACAGAATGACTAAAAACTCCTCGTGCACGCACACAGGCAGTTGGGATCGCATATCCTCCAGTAACAATTTCAGCCCCCTTTGATAGTGGTGTGAAAGAGAGTGTATAGGCGCCAATATTGGAAAGGTTATCTGCTTTCATGGCGAGAAATTTTCCTTCTTTATCCAATGCGAGGGACAGAGAAGTTACCAAGTCACGACCCTGAAAATCAGTAAGAAAACACTCGGTTCGGGTTGTAGTATTCTTGACCGGGCGCCCCAATCGTTTTGCTGCCCACATAACAAGAGGGTATTCAGGAAAAAGACGGTTTCTCGTTCCAAAATTTCCGCCCACATCCTTGGTCACAACCCTGATTTTTTCGGGCTCTAAACTAAAGATTTTAATTAATTCCTTTTTATATCGTACCGCACCTCCACCCCCAGCAAAAAGCGTTAAAAGACCAGTGCGCGGGTCATAGTTGCCCAGCCCGGCCCTCGGCTCGATAGGTACACCAGTATTTCGCGTTATACGAAACTTCATACTTGTGATATGGAAAGCATTGGAAAATGCAGTTTCGGTGCTCTCACAATCACCAAAAGTGGTATCTAGACAAACATTTCCAAGGTTTTCTTCCCAAACTAAGGGAGCATCATCTTTTGTTGCAGCTTCTGTAGCTGTCACTGATGGAAGCACTTTGTATTTGATTTCCACCAGTTCAGCCGCGTCAGCGGCAAGTTCTACTGTTTCGGCGATCAGCATGGCCACGGGTTCGCCGACAAATCGAGGTTTGTCTAGTGCTAAAGGATAATTTATTCCCAGGAAAACTTCAGACCATTTCAATTTATTCATGCCGAGGCCGTCCCCTCCGGAAGGGACCGGGCTATGGGGAATTGGGCCGTGGCCATCCGCCAACCAATCCTGGCCGGTAAAAAACCCAAGCACACCATCTAGTTTAAGCGCTCTATCAGCATTGATTGACTTAATTACCGCGAACGCATGTGGAGACCGAATAAAGTAAGCGTATGCTTGATTAGGAAGGTTAAAGTCGTCGCTATATTCACCTTTACCTGTGAGGCGTCGATGATCTTCGTTACGACGTATCGATTTCCCTATTAAATTTTCAGACATGATATCTGCTAATTTACCTTCCTTGTAATGACTTTACAGGCTACCTTTCGATAAATTAACCGACAAGTTGCTATTTTCTGTGTTTGATGTAGGGCATCTCAGTTGGGAACTTCCCGGTACGAATTCCAATAAACTCAAAATGATTTCGTCGATCAAGGGTCTGTATGGTTTCCAAATTCATCCCACCGAAAAAACCTAGGAGACAGGGTTTTCATCGATGATAGTCATTCTCCTAAGGAGCCGCCGCTTCTCCGGGTCAAACGATTTTCGTGCGTGAGCCGTGCAACGATTATCCCAGAGTACGAGATCATTTGCCTGCCAAGCATGTTCATAAACATTTTCAAAACGCTCAGTTAAATCGAAAAGATAATTAAGAATTTCATCACTTTCTTTTTCGTCTACTTGATTAATTTTTATTGTCATTAAGCGACTTACGTAAATAGATTTTCGTCCAGTCTCCGGGTGCGTTCGTATTATCGGGTGCGAATATTGGGGTGCTTCGGGGTCTATTTTATCGGGACGTAGGCTGGGGTTGGTATCATAATTGAAGTAGTTTAGGGCAGTTTTTCCTTCCAACCTCTGTTTCCAATAGTCAGTGAGTTGATCATAGGCTGCACAGCAATTGGCAAAACAGGTGTTACCACCAATATCCGGAACTTCGATAGAATATAAGGTGGAAGCTTTGCATGGGTTTTCCGCGTAGGCTTGGTCATGGTGAAACATCATTTCCCCAAGTTGGACAGCAGTTGCATTGTTGGGGTCTTCCTTATTGGTAACATACAAAAATTTTGCGTCTGAGTTTTTGGACTTTAATCCTGCAATATCACCGAATACCCGGCAAAATTTCTCTTGCTCTATTTCAGAAATTTCTTGTCCCCGAACTAATAAAACCATGTGATCATGCCATGCCTTTGTCAGCTTATTTTTAACGTCAGGAGTAAGGTTTGATTTTAAATTCAGGCCTACTACCTCGGCTCCGGCTGCTTTAGAAAGTTTTTTTATGGTGATCGTCATCGTGTACATTATCCTGTTGGAGAATTTGATTAATTTAAGCTATTTGTATTTATAAACCAGAAATTAAACTAGGGAGAAAAGAGTGGCTATAATAATTAGTGACGATGACGTTAGAAAGCATTTAACCATGGCTGAATGCATCGAAGCCATGGATGTATGCTTCGGTGACTTCGCGAAAGGGAAGGCAAAAACTTTGCCTCGTTTAAGGTATAGAGTAGAAGCCCCAAATGACCCTGAAAGAGAGTATTTTGCTAATGTTCATATAGGCGCAGTTCCAAGCTATGGTATGGCGTGCGTTCGTGCCGGCTCCAATATGCTGGCTAAAAGTAGTGCGCCCGGAAGAAAGACAACCAGCAGCCCTGATTCTGCAAATTGGACGGTGATAATCCTATATGATCTCAACAATGCTGAACCAGTTGCATTTATGCATGAGTCTCAATTGAGTGGTATTCGCGTTGGAGCTACCACTGGCGTTGCCGTGGATAAGGTAGCGCGCCAGGATGTAAGTGAACTGGGTCTGTTTGGGACAGGTCGTCAGGCTAGGGCGAATTGCGAAGCGATTTGCACAGCCCGCCCATGCATAAAACGTGTTAAGGTCTATAGCCCAACGCGGCGAAATCGTGAGGCCTTTCCAAATGAGGTTCCGTTGCCGGGTGTAGAAATTATACCTGTGAAGAGTCCCGAGGAGGTTCTTGCGGGCGTTGATATTGTTTGCTCAATGACAAATTCCACGACACCGACCTTCGACGGAAATATGCTGAAGCCCGGTCAGATGGTTATTTCTGTAGCAAACTCTGACGTTACCCTAAAGCGTCACGAAGTTGACGAAACAACTTTTGTTCGATCATCGGATATCATCATTAATGATTGGGATAGTGTTGTATCTAATCGGCAAACCGAACTTCTCGACCTTATCGAAAGCGGTGATGTTCAAAGAGAAAGAGTTGTTGAGCTCGGTGAACTGTGTACCGGAAAAACCACAGTAAAGCAGACAGAAGATAATATAGTGTATTACAAAAATAACACCGGTTTAGGTATGCAATTCGCTGCGGCCGGCTCGGTGATATACAATAAAATGAAGGGTGAAGAATCAAATAAAATAGTGCCAAGAGAGTGGCTTGCGGCAGAAGACTACCCATGAAATAAGGTGTTGAAATGCAGTACAGGAATTTTGGCAACTCTGGAATAAAATTATCCCGTATAGGCCTTGGTTGTTTCAGTATGTCGGGAGCTTACGGGGTGGCTGATGACAGAGAATCTATAGCAACAATACACGCAGCAATGGAGCGTGGTGTTAACCTGATTGACACCTCTGCTCGTTACGGGGCTGGGCACAATCATGAGATTATAGGAAAAGCTATAAAGGGAAGGCGTGACAGGGTTTTTATTCATACCAAGACCGGTACAATTAGGGATGAAAACGACCGCAGCATTGCGGCGGGGAGTGGCGCCCCCACTAGATTAAGAGAAATATGTGAAGTAAGTCTAAAAAACCTTGGTGTTGAGTACATCGATACTTTGTGTCAATCCCGGGTAGACCCTTCTATTCCAGTTGAAGAATCGGTCGGAGCGATTAAAAGGCTGGTGGAAGAGGGAAAGGTGCGCTTTGTGGGTTTATCGGAGGCTGCGCCTGACACCATCCGCAGGGCATCAAAAGTGCACCCACTTATTTCTCTGCAATTCGAATACTCCTTATGGACACGAGATGTTGAAAAAGGGCACCATGACACTTGCACTAACCTCGGCATGGCACTCATGGCCTATGCGCCTCTGGGTTATGGGTTTCTTGCGGGAGCCGTCAACTCACCGGGCGCGCAATCCAAAGATGATATTCGAGGAAAGTTTCCGAGATTTTTTGAAAAAAATTATACAAAAAATCGGGAATGTGTATCTCAGCTTGAAAATTTTGCCGCTAGTATAGGCGCAACAGCTGCTCAAATTTCTTTAGCCTGGTTGCTTGCAAAGGGTGAAAATATTTTTCCTATTCCTGGTTGTAAAAGCCGAGTGCATTTGTCAGAAAATTTAGATGCCATTGATGTTAAACTGACAAGTGAAAATTTGGTTCGATTGGATAAAATATTCCATGGTAAATCGGTTGATGGCGACCGGTATCCGCCAAATGGTATGAAACGGGTTAATTTATAATTATTATGTTATGTTGGTAAATATATTTTGAGCAAAATTTAGATCTCACAAAATTAAACTTCGATTTAAGGGGGAGTTTTACATGAAAAAATATAAGCATAATGTGTTCAATAAATTTATTGAGGACATGCATGTTCATTTTGCTAAGGGGTTGCCGGAGGTAAAACACTGGGAGGGTGTTCGGCCAATTCTCAAGTGTTTGATTTTGGATCAAGAGTTTATCAATACATCAAAAAGTTGGGAAAGGAAAAAAGGAAGGGAATACATTTTGCATCACGACCCCCAGTACGATTTTTTTGTTGGCGGCCTAGTGCGAGAGCCCAAACATGTTGCGATGGCCCATGATCATGGTCCCACATGGACAGTATATGGCGTTCTCTACGGACAAGAGGTTACGCATGTTTATGAACGTTTAGATGATGGAAGCAAGGCCGGTCACGCAGAATTAAAATTAAAAATTAAGTCGGAGGCACCGGCAGGCACCGTGGACATAGTGCCGCCGCATATTCCGCATGCTGAAAATGGCAATAGCCCAAGGTCAGTTGCAATAACCGTCCGCACGACAAAACCAGGAAGCTATGATCAGGTTATGTTTGACCTAAAAACCGGTAAGACAGGTATATCGAGAGGGTTAGAGTTGGTTCCCTTAGAGGTCTAAAACTTCTTCCGACAATGTCCTCAGTTCTGCTTTCGCTATTTTACCATTACGGTTTCTGGGTAACTGGTCCAAAAAGTGAATGTGACGCGGTTTCTTGTAGCTGGCGATTAATTTCTGACAATGTAAGGCAAGTTCCTTATCTGAGGGCGGTGAAGTTAATTCTTTGCATGTTAAAAAGGCCATTACGGCCTCTCCAAATAGAGAATCTGGTACTCCGATAACGGCGGCTTCAGATATGCTGGGATAGCTTTCCAAGGCAATTTCAACTTCTCTTGAGTAGATATTTAGGCCGCCGCTTATAATCATATCTTTAAGACGGTCGACGAAATAAAAGTAACCATCTTTGTCACGCCTACCCAAGTCACCAGTACGAAGCCAGCCATCAACAAATGTAGCATCCGTATCGTCCGATCTGTTAAAATACCTTTTCATGACGGTTGCTTCGCCTGGTTTTCCACAGCGTACAAGCATCTCGCCCGTCGACTCAACTGGTACATCGTTAAGGTTTCCATCGACAATCCGAATTTCCACTCCATTGGCGGGTAGGCCAATGGATTCTGGGTGGGTTTCCTGTTGTTCTGGCTTTAGGCAACTGACCAATCCCGCTTCGGTTTGCGAGTAAAAATTATACAGTCGTAAGTTAGGTAAGGTTGTGAATAATCGTTTTTTCAGTGATATGGGGAAACTTTCTCCAGTTGCGAGTATGCTCTTTAAGTTTTTGCATTTAGCTGGATATTTTTCCATTTGTGGTAAAAGCATTCGGACAATGGTAGGGACAACCCCTAAATGAGTAATGTTTTCTTTTTCAATTAGGTCTATCGTCATCAAGGGGTCGAACTTTTCTTGGATAATTAATGTTGAGCCTAGACAGAAGCATCCCGCAAGCCTTGCTATACCAATCCGGTGCGCCATAGGAGTGATGCATAACATTCTGTCAGTGCTGTGAAGTTCCCACTCCAATGCGCCCAGCCAGCATTGGCCAAAAATAATGTTCTGGTGTGTTGAAATAACACCCTTGGGCTCTCCCGTTGTTCCTGATGTATAGCAAAGCAGCGCTTCTTCATTCTGCTTTCCATTGAGATTTGGCGGTTTACTGGGGCGGTTAGAGATTATTTGGTTAAAACTAATTTCATTTTTTAAAGCAACATTAGTGGTGATTTTTATAAAGTTTTTCACTGCGGAAAGGTCTTTAATTATATCGCGGCAATCGGGCGAATAGATTACTGCGAAGGGATTTGAATCATCTATCAGGTATTTGATTTCTTGTCCGGTCAGGCGGGTACTAACTGGTACGATAATCCCACCGGCTTTTGCAACAGCAGCCATGCTAATGGCTACATTAAGACAGTTGGGCAACATTATGACTACTCGGTCGCCAGTACCAAGCCCAATTTCAATCAGGCCGTTTGCAAGACTATTCGCATTATCCTCAAGCTCCATAAAACTAAGCCTGTCGTCACCGCATACTATGGCAACTTTTGTTGGGTACTTTTGCGCTGTAACAGTTAATAATTTACCAAAGTTAAAAATTTAAATAACCTTTCTCTGTTTTTATATTAATACATTTTTATTCTGATGTGACGTCGCACTTACTAAATTAAAATACTTCAAAACTTGGACATGTCTCGTGTATTATTCCCGATAGTCCACTAATAAAAAAGGTCTATAAACTTTGGAAAAAATAATGCGCAGGGATCAAATCATTGGGAATAGGGCTCGGATTGGCTATACCGTTGCGGCGTTGACAACAGAAGTTTATCCCGTTGATTGGTATCGGATTGTGCCAGATGGTGTGTCATTGATGATGATTACTCTCCCCCTAGGTACAAGGTCTCCGGATGATCTTGAAAAATGCTATCAATTATCAATTGAGGCCGCGTATACTATGGCGCAGGCGGGTGCTGATCTAGTTTTACTCGGAGGATTGCCTATCAATATCTCCAAAGGCAATAAGGCTATTGACCTCTTAATTAAAAATCTAGAACAGGAAATTGGTGTGAAGGTTTCCTGTTCAGCTATTGCTCAAAGAAATGCCTTTTCGGCTCTAGATACAAAAAAAGTGTGCATCGTGCATCCCTTTTTGGAGGATCAAAACAAACGTCACGAAGAACATATGAATGACTATTTTGGGCTTGAAACTAGCGGTGTATTTTCCGGTGGTTATAGCTTGATTGAGTTGGGAAAGTTGCCGCCAAATTTTGCATTGGAGTGGGGAAGAAGAGCAATAATGGAAAACCCTGAGGCAGATACACTTTATTTTGGGTGTCCACATTGGACTGTAATTGATGCGATCAAACCCTTAGAAGAAGAATTTGAAGTGAGCGTGATGACTTCTCTTCAAGCAATTGCCTGGGAGTCAATGCGTAAGGCTGGCGTAAAGGACCAAATAGATGGTTTTGGCCGATTACTGCGTGATTTCTAACCTTCCAATTGTTATTCTGGGTAATATTATTGTCCCAGATCATAGTCAAGGAGAAGAGGTTAATCTGGTGATTTGGATATTCAAGTGCTAAAGAAACTGGATAAAGACAGGGAAGGCTATCACCTATCATTCGGTGCCTGATTGTTCTAATGGGTATGAAAATGACGTATAGCTGTCAGAACTCCCCACTTTTCGTATTTAAATATACCTATTTTGTGGCCGTAACTTCTTGAACTGGTAAAATGCGGCAAGGAATACCGCGTATATCAGAGGACCCAGTCACCGGATCTTTGGGCCCATCATAACTAAGTGCGGCGTTAACATTTATATCCAGAGCGCCGTGCTCCGGGCCGGGAGCCTCAGGATACCACCAGCCCATTCCGGTGCGCGCTATACCTTTCATTGTTTCATCTGTCACTTTTACCTTCAGACGACATCTCCCTGGGTTATCGGGTGTCTCTATTAAAATCCAGTCATCCGTTTTAACTCCTACATGAGATGCAGTGTCGGGATGAAGTTGTACCCAAGGGTCAGGGGCAACTTTGCGGGCCCAGGCCTGATCTCTAAATCGTGAATGGTGATACGCTTTCTCTCGAGCACCCGTGAGAAGTAAAAAGGGAAATTGTTCATTTAATTCTCTATTACCAGCGTTACCAGAAGTTGCGACGAAATTTGGCAATGGGTCTAGGCCGAGAGCATTCAGGGTTTCAGAAAATAGTTCAATTTTCCCTGTTGATGTCCTAAACCCATCTTGAGAAAAATTTCCTAGTTCATAGTTGAATCTTGAATAACCTTTTTCCAACAATTTACCGTAGTTAATACCCGAGTCTCCGAGAAGGTATTTATTGAATTCCCTTTTTGTTTTCCAAGGAAAAAAACTTCTTGCTTGCTTATTTCCTCGTCTCTCCAGCCGCTTAATTATTTCTCCTACAATCCAAAAATCACTTCTGGCTTCCCCAAGCGGTGGGTGCGATGGTTGAACGACACTTAGGCACGGACCGTTGGCTTCCAGTGAAATTTCTTCGTCCTCTAAGCCTGTGGTTTTTGGTAAAACTAAATCCGCAAATTCTGCCGTTGGCGTCATCATGTGCGTGCCAACACAGAAATAGTCGAGAGATTTGAGAGCTCTAATTGTTTTTTGGGTATTGGGATAGGTAACGGCGATGTTGACACCAGTTACATACATCGCACGAACCGGGTAGGGTTTGCCGGTTAACACGGCATTTATGACCGATGGATTATGGCAGGCAGTTTGCCAACCTTTTGGGCCAGCCCAAAGAGGAAAGCGATCAGCACCAATCGTTTTTTCTTCGATTTCAAATGGCAGCCGGAACTCCGGCTTATGAAGCACCTCAATATAGTTGGTAAAGCCAGCTGGTTTTTTAATACGACGGTTTCCTCCCACGCGATCAAGGTTGCCGCTAATAGCGACCATGGTGTGGAAAGAACGGTAGGTCTGTACGCCGGCGCTGAAGGCGTCGATACCATGCCCGCTTATGAAGGTCGAAGGACCTCTCGCGTACCACTGGGCAGCCGTAATTATATCCTGTGCTTTTACACCACTAATTTGTGCTGCCATTTCCGGTGTATATTCTCTGACGCGCTCAGCAAGATCCTGGAACCCATGGCACCAGTCTTTAACAAATTTATGGTCATAGAGGTCTTTAGAGATTATCCAGTTCATCATAGCAAGTGCTATCGAAGCGTCGGTGCCCAATTTTGGTTGAAGCCAGAGATCTGATATCACGGCTGATTGGGTGCGGGCAGGGTCAATTGTTATAATTTTTGCACCCCTTTTTTTGGCCCGCTTGATAGCGAGCCATTGGGTTGGGTCAGCAGCAGATGGGTTTCTGCCGACTATCAATGCGCATTGGGTGTTATCAATATCTTCGCCATTATTTATATTTAGTCCCGTGATTTTGTCAGATAACGCACGGCAACCACCACATAAATCTTGGTTCATCATCCAGTTGGGCGATCCAAATGCACGCATTAGAAGAGCTAGAGAGACACCGCGGCTAAAATGGGCATTGCTGACGGCACCACAAAGCGATAAAGGCCCATATTGTTTCTGAACCATAAGAAATTTTTCGCACATTTCATCAAGTGCTTCATCCCATGTTATGGTCTGCCAATTACCTTGTCCTCGTTTCCCTTTTCGGCGCATTGGTCTTAAAATGCGATCCGGGTGATAGGTTAGTTCTGGTAATCCACGCAGACCCTTAACACAAAATGCCCCTCGTGAAGCAGGGTGTTTAATATTGGGCGTAATGCCGATCACGCGACCTTGTTCAGTTGTGAATAGACCTCCGCAATGGGTACTGCACTCCCAACAGGTGCTGGCAACAGTAGTGCTTTTTGTTTTCATATACCTATCATAACTGAAAAACTTAAATACTGCATCAAGATCGTTAACTTGGGTCTTTGCTATGAATGTTTATTAAAATTTTTTAAATAATTCTTTTTCATAACACTCCGATATTACGGTAAAGTGACAGTAAGGTTGGTTATTAAAATACGATATGAGGAATCGAAAATGAAGTTGGTACGGTATGGTACAAAACATGCAGAAAAGCCTGGGGTGATTGACGGTGAGGGTATTCTCAGAGATCTATCCAATGAGATTGATGAAATTACGCCAAATATTATTTCACCCTCAGGACTTAAATCACTTTTGTCTATCGATGTGGAAACATTACCAAAAGTATCAGGGAATCCGCGTTTGGGCGTTCCCCTATTCGGAATTCCAAAGATCGTTGCGATCGGCCAAAACTATATGAACCATATTCTGGAAATGGGATATACGCCCCCAAAGGAGCCGGTGATCTTTGTGAAGGCTATTAGCTCTCTTACCGGGCCATATGACGCTATGGTAAAACCCAAAACCTCTAAAAAGTTTGATTATGAAGTTGAGCTTGCGGTTATCATCGGTCAAAAGGCAATCAATGTCTCGGCATCTGAAGCCTTGGAATGCGTCGCTGGGTACGCGATAATGAATGACGGCTCAGAACGCGGTTTTCAACGAGAGAGGTCTGGCGGTACTACTAAAGGAAAAAGTGCTGATACCTTTGGACCGCTAGGACCATGGCTCGTCACAGCAGATGAATTCGGGGATCCTCAATCCAAACGCATTTGGACTAAGGTTAATAATGAAATGCGCCAAGATGGTCATACTTCGGACATGGTATTCGGAGTTTCTCAGCTCATATCCTATGTCAGTGAATTTATGTCACTTAATCCCGGGGATGTTTTGACTACGGGTTCTCCTCATGGGGTTGCCGCGGGATTTGACCCTCCAAAATGGTTGCGGGTTGGAGATATAATTGAAATGGGAATTGATGGTTTGGGAGAACAAAGGCACGAAGTTGTGGAATATAAGAATTAGTCGGAGATCTGCATAATACCCTCAATTTCCATACAAAATTGACGTGGTAATTCAAACATGCCTACTGCACTGCGGGCGTGTTGACCGCGATGGGGTCCGAATAACTCGTATAAAAGATCGGATGCTCCGTCTATAACAGCAAATTGTCTCTGAAATCCAGGAGCAGAATTAACCATCCCGTTAATTTTTACTACTCGCGTAATTCTTTCGAGCGTTCCCAATTCTTGTTTGACAGACGAAAGCATACAGAGAGCGGTAGCTCTCGCGGATTCCACTGCTTCTGACTCTGTAATGGTATCCCCAACTTTCCCATACACCCTTACACCAAAATCTAATGGTGGCGGGTGGCCAGAAATAAAAACGAGATTACCTGTAACAACGCAGCCGGTGCGGTTAGGGCTCGGATATACAAATGGCTTGGGAAGTTGAAAGTCTAAGGCTTCGAGCTTTTTCTCGATTTTATCCATAATATTTTCTAATCATTAAAAATTTAATTATAGGGTGAAATAAGGTAATGTCGGTGTCAACATGGTGACGGGGTTTCACTTGAGGTTTGCCTAGCTTATTAACGTCTTGGAAAAATATGTAAAACGAGTACAGGATAGACTATGGAAGAAAATGCTGGTGCCCTTAATGGGATATGTGTACTTGACCTAACTAGGATTCTGGCCGGTCCTTTTTGCACGCAAACCCTTGGAGATATGGGGGCAGAAATCATAAAGGTAGAGCGCCCTGACAGCGGAGATGATACGAGACGTTTTGGACCTCCTTTTCTCAAAGACGATAAGGGTAACGATACTATCGAAAGTGCCTATTTTATGGGCGCAAACCGAAACAAAAAGTCTGTAGCAATTGATATTTCTAAATCCGAAGGTCAAGATTTGATAAGAAAAATTGCGACTAAGGCTGATGTTCTGGTAGAGAACTTCAAACTTGGAAATCTCACTCGGTATGGGCTGGGGTATGAAGACCTTAAGGAGCTCAACCCTAAGCTGGTTTATTGTTCCATTACTGGTTTCGGTCAAACAGGGCCTTATGCCGAGCGTCCTGGTTATGACCCCCTTATTCAGGCGATGGGGGGCATCATGAGTGTTACGGGTGACCCAGACGGCGAGCCAATGAAAGCAGGCGTACCAATCGCGGATATCATGGCCGGGATGTATGCAACAGTGGCAATATGTGCTGCCTTGAGGTCAAGAGAAGTCAATCATAAAGGTCAATTTATTGATATCGGAATGTTGGATACTCAAGTAGCATGGCTATCAATTCAGGCAATGAACTACCTTATTAGTGGTGAAAATCCCATACGTCTCGGAAATGGACATCCAAACATTGTGCCTTATCAAGTTTTTTCTACAGCAGATGGACACATTATGTTGACCATTGGAAATGACACACAATTTAGAAGATTTTGCGAGTTTGCCGGCCGAACAGACATTGCGGATGATCATAAATTTAAGACCAATGGAGACCGTGTAAATAATCGTGAGCAGTTGATTGAGGTACTAAAACCCGTTTTAGCGTCAAAGTCGTCTGGTGAATGGCTGACCGAACTCGAAAAGTTAACCATTGGATGTGGACCTATTAACACTGTTCAGCAGGTATTCGATGATCAACACGTAAAAGACCGAGGTATGATAATAAATATGCCTCATCAGGCTATCGACGGAGGTACCTTTCCGTTAGTTGCCAGTCCTCTTAAGTTTTCGAATACGCCGGTTACTTACCGTTACTCACCGCCCATTTTAGGTGTAGATACAGAGAACGTGCTTCGCGATTTCCTTAACATGGGAGACACCGAATTATCTGAGTTACGTGATAAAAAAATCATTTGACTGGGGACTGGAGCGGGTAGAGGGAATCGAACCCTCGACACCGAGCTTGGGAAGCTCGTGCTCTACCACTGAGCTACACCCGCCAAGTCCCTAGAAATATATATGTGTAAAGTTTGTAGACAAGTTTCATTTTTAAATATTAGGAGCAGGAAAAGCGCCAATGCAGAATAAAATGTTAACTGGTAGAATTACAACCGGACTTGGTAAGGCGGCCGGATTTATGGATGTGGAGTGGGCCAATCAAGCTTTTTGTGACATACTGGGTCAACTGCCTTTTCCCGGTACGGTTAACGTGAAGTTATCTTCTAATGAGGATATGAAGGTTTGGAGTTGTATAAAGTCTGTACCTGGCCAATTAATAAAGCCTCCAGACCCAAACTGGTGCAAATCATTTGTTTATAAAGCAGAAATATCTGGAAAGATTAAAGCAGCTATCATTCTTCCGGATGTGAAAGATTATCCAGATGATCAAATGGAGTTAATTGCATCTGAAAACGTTAGGGAGAGACTTTCTCTGGAAGATGGTGATCAAGTGAATATAGAAATTTGGGTTGATGGGAGGTTGGATTAAATGGAACCTTTTGTCATTAATTCTGGCCGATCAGAACTTTGGCGTTACCCATTGCCGGGGGTAACTGGGGGCTCGGGTATAACAGAGGTAGATATCATAGTAGTGGAGTTAAATACACCGAGTGGTGAAACAGGCATGGGCTTTAGTTATGTTTTGGGAGGCGGCGGGCATGCCGTTTCGTTGATGACATCGAATATGCTGCAGGAATTTGTCATAGGTAAAACACAAATTCCTCCTCAAGCCCTATGGCATTCTTTAACTAGGTCCCTAAACCGTTTGGGAAGGGGTGTGGGGTATTTGGCAATTTCTGCTATCGATGTTGCAGCATGGGATTTGTGGGCTAAAACGCAAAACAAAACCTTGGGCGAGGTTTTAGGAGGCACTTCCAAACCCATACCGGTATATGGCAGCGGTGGGTTCGGTCCCAAGCAACCACCCGAAGATGCAGTTAAACAGGCCATTTGGTATGTGGATAAAGGGTATTCAGCAGTTAAATTGCGTTTTGCAGGTGATTTCGAAGATATCGAAAGACTAAGGGCAGTTCGTGAAGCTCTGCCAGATACGGTGAAGATTATGGGTGATGCAAATGAAAAATGTGATTTACTCACTGCCAAGTGGCTCGCAAATGCATGTGCTGATTATAATTTAGCATGGCTAGAGGAACCCCTTAAGACCGAGGACATTAGAGGATATGAGCAGCTAGCGTTACATTCGCCAATCCCCTTGGCAACTGGAGAGCACCACCAAGGTTTGGTTGAATTAACACCATTCTTTAAATCAAAATCTTGCGCTGTAGTGCAGCCCGATTTGGCCATGACAGGCGGCATCACGGAAACCATGCGTATTGCGACAATCGCGGGTTACTATGGTCTCGCGGTTGCACCCCATTTTTTACCTGCTCTATTTGTGCACGTTGCTGTGGCTAATCCTGCGGTTAAGTGGTTGGAACACTTCCCATTACTAGAGCCACTATTTTGTACGACGGCGAGCGTCGATGAAAATGGTATGATAAGTCCGCCGGATTGTTCCGGTCATGGATTATCTTGGGCTTCTGGGGTTCGGGATGAATTCAGAGTTGATATTTGATTTTAACAAAAAATAGATCCTATAAAGATTCTATAGAATGTTTATACGTTTCGGGGTCAACGTTGCCACCTGAAAGCACGGCTACTACATTTTTACCTTCAATATCAATTTTTTTAGCCATTATAGCCGCTATAGCTGCGGCTCCGCCCGGTTCTAATACTAGTTTTTCTCTAAAAAATGCTAGGGACATAGCTTTAAGTATATCCTCATCTGTTACGGTAAGCCCACCACTCAGAAGCATTTTGTTAATAGAAAAAGTCAACTTGCCGGGCTTATTTACCTGCAAAGCATCACAAATGGAGCGTTGGTTTTCGGCAATCGTTTCAATTTTTCCATTTTTAAGTGATCTTGCAGTATCATCAAAGTTTTCGGGTTCAACAGTGTAAAGCTCAACATTCGGTAAAACATGTTTTATGGAGATCGCGATGCCGGCGGTCAGTCCGCCTCCGCTACACGGGACCAAAATAATATCAGGTTTTTCATCTAAGGCAGCCATTTGATCGATAATTTCTAATCCCACAGTCCCTTGACCTGCAATTGTAAAGGAGTGGTCAAAGGGGGGAATTAGTATACCACCCCTCTCCGCTACAATCTCTCTAGCTATATCTTCACGAGACTCAGAGTTACGATCATAAAATATAATTTCCGCTCCCAAATTTTTCGTGGCCTCAATTTTTATGCGCGGGGCGTCTTTGGGCATGACAATTGTTGCGGTCAGTCCTTCTATCCTAGCAACCTTTGCCACGGCGTGGGCGTGGTTTCCAGAGGAATAAGCTATTAAGCCTTGAATTTTTTCGTCTTCTTCGAGCTGTCTGATGAAATTTATGGCTCCACGAATTTTGAATGACCCAGTTAGCTGTAAATTTTCCGCTTTCATAAAAACCTTTGCATTAAAGGCATCGCTTAATATTTCGGATTGTATCAAAGGCGTCTTTCTTATCGCTCCAGCTAATCGAAGCTTCGCATTGATCACATCTTGATAACTTACTGTGCTATTTCCGCATACCATCAGAGCCGACACTTAAATTACTTTTGAATTTGGACTGTTCTAAATAATATATTTGTTAAAATATAGTTATATTTCAAAATTATACTTTTTCTTAAAAAGCCATCAGTAATTCAATGGCTTGCCGGGCCCAGTTTTAATAACTAGTCTCTATTTCGAATAAAATTTTAGGCTGCTACTTCTTATACTTAGAGAATTACGAGGATAACAATGTTCCACGGATCTATTTGTGCACTCATCACGCCTTTTGATAAAGGAAAAGTTGATGAAAATTCCTATGAAAATTTTGTCAATTGGCAAATTGAACAGGGTACAGATGGTCTCGTTCCCTGCGGGACAACTGGAGAATCGCCAACACTTAGCCACAGCGAACATAAACGCGTCGTTGAAATGTGTATAAGTGTATCAAATGGCAGGGTTCCCGTAATAGCTGGCACAGGTTCAAACTCAACCGATGAAGCAGTAATGTTGACAGAACATGCCAAAAAAGCTGGTGCAGATGCAGCTCTGGTTGTCACGCCCTATTACAATAAACCTACCCAGGAAGGTTTGTATCTTCATTATAAAGCGATTAATGATGCAGTAGATTTACCCATTATCATATATAATATCCCGGGACGCAGCATCATAGACATGTCAGTTGAGACGATGACACGCTTGGCTAAATTATCCAATATTGCTGGCGTTAAAGATGCAACAAACGATGTTGGTCGAGCAACACTCCAGAAAAATGCAATTGGTATGGATTTCATACAATTGTCCGGCGAGGATGGAACACAGATTGGATTTTTAGCTCAGGGTGGCGTCGGTTGTATTTCTGTCACCGCCAATATTGCTCCTAAGGAAATGTCAGAATTTCATAAAGCTTGGCGGAGGGGTGACCTTGACGGAGCTCAGGCCTTGAATGAGCGGCTCATGTCTCTTCATACTAATTTGTTCTGTGAATCTAACCCCGGTCCGGTAAAATATGGTGCAAGCCTTCTCGGTAAGTGTAAGGCGGAAACTCGTCTGCCCTTGGGACCGTTATCTGATAGCAGCAAACAAATTATTGAAGCATCCATGAGGTCTGCTGGATTGCTAAACTAGCTGTGATGGCAGGCGAACTTAATCCGGTCAAAATTGCGGCACAAAACCGCAAGGCGCATTATAACTACACGATAGAGGAACGTCTTGAGGTGGGTATAGTCCTGAACGGTAGCGAGGTGAAGTCGCTACGAGAAGGTAGGGCCACCATCAGTGAATCATATGCTACCGAACAATCTAACGAACTTTTCCTGATTAACAGTTACATTCCAGAATATAAACAAGCTGGTCAGTTCAATCATGAGCCCCGAAGACCCCGAAAATTATTATTGCACCGCCGACAAATAGGAAAACTTATAGGTGCGATTCAGCGTGAAGGCATGACACTGGTGCCCCTCAAACTTTATTTTAATGATCGTGGGATGGCAAAACTGGAGCTTGGTCTTGCTAAAGGAAAACGATTATACGACAAAAGACAGTCAGAAAAGAAAAAAGACTGGGGTAGACAAAAAGCAAGACTAATGCGTGATAAGGGTTAATTTATTTAGTGAGAGTCAAAATGCGAAATAATCTAAAGTTAAAAAATGTTGAGAGTTTTAAAATTATTAAAAAATGGGTCTGGTATTTTGAAGCGTAATCGTCTACCTCCAGGTCAGCGCCTTGTTAAAAACTGGCCAGTGCTTGATCTTGGCACCAAACCCAATTTGGATCTTGATAAATGGGCTTTGACTATTGATGGTGATATTAAAAAACCTGTTAAATGGACTTGGTCACAATTCCTCAGTCAACCCCATGAGGAAATGATTTCTGACATCCACTGTGTTACTGGTTGGTCGCGTTACGACAATCGTTGGGTCGGAATAAAGGCAAGTCATATTATCAAGACGGTTAAACCATTATCCACAGTTAAACATTGCATTTTTCATAGCTACGATGGTTATAAATCCAATATTTCTATTAAACAATTTACGGAATCTAACGTTATGTTGGCGTTCATGTGGAATGGAGATTTATTATCAGCAGGGCATGGAGGTCCGGTTAGAGCTCTATTGCCTAGTCAGTATTTTTGGAAAAGTGCGAAGTGGATAAGAAAAGTAGAATTTTCTCATGCTGATCAACCAGGGTATTGGGAGTTGCGCGGGTATCATAATAATGGCAATCCTTGGAAGGAAGAACGCTACAGTAATTAAAACTGCTGAAGATTTAAAAATGATAGAAATCTATTAAAAAAGGAAAAGATATGAGTATGTTAAAAATTGCTAGTAAGGCCCCTCAGTTTTCATTAAAAAATCAAAATGGGGACCTAGTAAATTTATCCGATTTTTCCGGTAAAAAAGTTCTTCTTTGGTTTGTTCCAAGAGCATTCGGAAAAAACTGAACAGTTTAAGCTAAGGGGTTCCGTGACCGAGTCCAAGAGTTTCAAGATAAAAATTCCGAATTAATCGGCATTACTTTCAGTTCCGTTAATGATTTGAGAGACTGGAGTGAAGCATGTGGGATGAAAATAAATCTCCTCTGTGACGCTAAACGTGACGTTGCAATCGCCTATGGTGCGGCTGAAAGCAGAGACCAAGAGAGGGCGACGAGAATTTCAGTTTTAATTAGTGAGGATGGAACAATTCTAAAAATCTACGAGGGGTTCGATGTTTCATCGCACCCTGACGAGGTTTTGGCAGATTTATCCTAAATAAATTTGCGGATAGATTGGAAAACGTCATTAAACATTTTTTCGGTTAAACGGCCAGTATTGGTATTGTACCTTGAACAGTGATAGCTATTTATAAGTAGAGGTAAATTAGGAAGTTTATGCAAGGCATTGTGTTTAAACTTCCACAAAGAGACTTTTTGATCTAGAGCGCGCAACACAGTGTTATGAGCGATGCCACCTAATACCAAAATACATTTAAGGTTAGGCATGGCATCAATTTCGTTTTTAAGGAAAGGACGACATCCATTTACTTCACTGCCGATGGGCTTGTTTTGCGGAGGTACACATCGCACTCCATTGGTAATTCGACAGTCAAGTAATTCAAAATTATCATCGGCATGGTTTTCGTGGCTACCTATTGCAAAATTATAATTAAGCAAGGTGTCAAATAGTAAAACACCGGCATAATCACCCGTAAAAGGTCGCCCAGTCCGATTGGCCCCTCTTAAGCCAGGCGCCAAACCCACTATCAATAATTGTGAAGAAAGACTTCCGAATGGTGTTACCGGGGCATTGTGCCAGCCCAAAAATTTCTTTTTATTTTCTTTCCGAAAACCAAAGAGACGTGGACAGATTTTACAATTTTTACTCGGTAGTTGTAACAATTTAATCATTACTCACATGCCCAATGGATAAATAGCATATAATTAATATTAAATCCCATTTTTCCATGACAGAGAGGCGTTTGGAACCAAAAATTAATAAAATTAACTTTGTTTTTTTACAAATTATCATTTTAAACAAATTAATAAGGTAAATAGTAAACCTAATCTTTTTGAAAATTCCAAAATATTTGTTTAAATTGATTGTTTTTCTTTTGGAGTTGCATTGATAGTGTCATTACAGGGTAAAATTTACTGATAAAAATACAAAAATTCCATAACAATCCATAAGGAAAACCTGATAGGATTCTGAATGAAGGAATAGTTACTTTGTTATGATATTTATTGGTATTGGAGGAAATCTTACCAGTCGGAAATTTGGTTCTTCATTTGAAGTTTTGCGATCGGCTCTTCAAGTCCTAGATTCGAACGATTGTAAAGTGGTTAGGTGCTCACCGTGGTATAGAAGTGCACCCGTACCTTTAACTGATCAACCAGATTATTTGAACGCTGTTTTTGAAGTTACGACGGAGTTTTCGGCTGAACGGTTGTTAGCATATCTTCACGAAATAGAGGGCAAATTTGGCCGGATAAGAACAGTAAAGAATGCAAGCCGCATCATTGATCTCGACTTGATCGCATACCACAACAAAGCCACTAGGCAAAAGGGGGATGGTGGACTGTGTTTGCCACATCCACGGTTAAATGAACGGACCTTTGTTTTATTGCCGCTTTTTGACTTAGCGCCAAATTGGATTCACCCTGTTAACGGAAAACATATTTTGGAACTAATAAAGGAGTTACCTAAAAATCAACGCTGTGAAAGGGCGTGATTTAAGAAATTTTATAATAACGATAGAAATGCTTGCCATGTTGATGAATTAGCACATATATTGCCCGCCCATTTATATGGAAAACAGATTCTAGAAATTGCAAGGAGTATGACGCATGGCGCGGGTTACGGTAGAGGATTGTGTAGAAAGAATTCCCAATCGCTTTGAACTCGTTATAATGGCAGCTCAGAGGTCTCGTGAATTATCGGTGGGAAGCGAACTTACAGTTGAACGCGATAATGATAAAAATCCTGTGGTAGCATTACGTGAAATTGCAGACGAAACCATTGAAACGTCAGAATTGGAGGAAGAGCTAATTTTAGGTCTTCAACATCATGGCGACACTGATGACCCCGAGGAAGAGGCCGAAGAACTTCTTGCTATAGAAGAGGCATTGACTGCATCGGTAGAAGCAGAGTTATCGGCCTTAGCAGAGGAAGCTGATGCAAAGACACAGGCTGAAGTGATGTTTGAAGATGTTCCGGAAAAAGAGCTTAAGGGAGACTAGGCTCTTGCAACAATATAGTAATGGACAAGTGTTTTCTTTTGAAATGGACGATAGAATTTGCGTTTCTAAATTTTAAAAACTGGCGGAGGTCAATATGATCCGTCAATATGAATTAGTTGACCGCGTTAAGTCCTATGATAATGCGATAAAGGAAGATGCACTTAATCGCGCGTATGTATTTTCGATGGTCGCGCACGGTT
The DNA here is from genome assembly GCA_002712335.1 of Rhodospirillaceae bacterium. Next base: position 29,337 of record PATI01000021.1, read on the forward strand.
CGCAAAAACGAGCCTCAGGTGATCCATATTTTTCTCACCCGTTAGAGGTTGCTGGTATCCTCACAGACCTGCGGTTAGATTCTGATACCATCATAACAGGTTTGCTCCATGATACTGTCGAAGATACTGTCGCGACAATTGATGAAATTCAGGCCCAATTTGGAGAATCTGTAGCTCGTTTGGTAGATGGTGTAACAAAGCTTTCCAAATTTGAGTTGCAGTCAGCCAACAAGCGCCAAGTAGAAAATTTTCGTAAATTATTAATGGCCACATCACGAGATATTCGTGTGTTGTTGGTCAAGTTGGCTGACCGGCTTCATAATATGCGTACATTGGAATTTATTGCTGACTCAAAAAAGAGGAACCGCATTGCCCGAGAAACTATGGATATTTATGTCCCTCTAGCGGAGAGGATTGGTATACATGCTATAAAAAATGAGCTCGAAGATTTAGCTTTTGCTGAGCTATACCCTGATGCGCGCAATACCATATGTAAAAGACTGGAATTTTTGCGAACAGAATCAATAGAAACTGAAGTCAAAGAGGAAATATCGGTTGAATTAATTAACGCTTTGAAAAAAACAGGGTTAGTGGCGGAAATTTCGGGTCGAGAAAAAAAACCTTATTCGATTTGGCAAAAAATGCAGCGACAAAACGTCGAATTTGCTCAATTGTCGGATATTATGGCCTTCCGAGTAATATTGAAAAATATCAACCAGTGTTACCAAGCGTTGGGAACTATTCACGGCAATTATTCCTGCGTCCCCGGCCGTTTTAAAGATTATATATCAACACCCAAGCGTAATGGTTATCAGTCTATTCATACAGTAATAATTGGACCCCAAAAACGCCGCATAGAGGTGCAAATTCGTACCAAAGAAATGGATGAGGCCGCTGAGTTGGGCGTGGCAGCGCATTGGCAATATAAACATAAAGGTTCAGCGACTGAAAAAGAAATATTTGAATATCGGTGGGTAAGAGAACTCTTAGAAATTCTCGAGCATGCCGACGACCCTGATGAATTTCTTGAACATACCAAGCTTGATTTATTTCAAGAGCAGGTTTTCTGTTTTACACCGAAAGGTGAGTTAATCGCGTTACCTCGCGGCTCTACGCCCGTCGACTTTGGTTATGCTGTTCATTCAGAGGTTGGGGATTGCTGTGTAGGTGCTAAAATAAATGGCCGATTAGTGCAGTTACATACAAAATTGGGTAATGGTGATCAGGTGGAAATTATTACTTCTAAGCCAGGTATCCCCTCCCCTGACTGGGAGAAGTTTGTTGTGACTGCTAAGGCGCGCTCAAGAATTCGAAGGTTTATAAAAACTAAGGAACAAACGGAATACCAGCGGCTTGGTAAAGCGATGATTGAAAAGTCTTTCTCCAAATTTGGATTTAGATTTAGCGAAAACGCTTTAGACATTATTGTTGCGAAGCTTAAAATTCAAAATTTGAATGAACTATATATCTCGGTCGGGCGCGGGAATTATACCGCGAATAGTATTGTGGAATTTGTTTTAAATGGAGAATTTGACGAAAATATTAATAAGGTGACTAGTAGCAATGGAGTTTCTAGTTCCCTTAATAGAAAAAATAGTATGGCTGATGCCATACCAATCCGCGGCCTGATTCCCGGGGTAGCGGTTCATTACTCGAATTGTTGTCATCCGCTACCGGGTGATAGAATAGTAGGGATCCAAACACCAGGAAAGGGCGTGGCTGTACACACTATAGATTGTGCTAGTCTGGAAAGTTTTCACGAAATGCCGGAGCGTTGGGTAGATATTAGTTGGGATCTAGAGTCAACAGCAGACGTGAGTCATACCGGACGTCTTAATCTTGTTGTTGCCAATCAGAGGGGAGGGCTCGCAAGTGTTGCTACTGTGGTGGCGAATGGGCAGGGTAACATTACAAATTTGAGAATTACAGGGCGTACAGTTACTTTAATGGAAATGTTACTTGATATTGAGGTTAGTGACAGTAAACATTTGAATGATATTATGGCGTCCCTCAGGGGGATTGCGGCTGTAAGCAAAGTATCGAGAGTTATTCAATAGAAAAAAACATTGGAGTATTGTTAAATGGGCGCAATTGATTCAGATGCACATGTTTTGGAAACATCAAAAACATGGGATTACCTTGAAGGAGAAGACAAACGGTTTACTCCTTTTATTGTCACTCAAACTTACGGGCCCGAGTTGAAAGCCAATGATGGTCGCAGTACTCAGCATAATTATTGGTTGGTAGGCAATCGTCCCATGGGCAAAGATCGTAATGTAGGTACTGAGATGTCCAGAGCGATTGCCGAAATGGAGGATATCCCTGGCCGACTAGCTCATATGGATGAACTCGAGATTGATATTCAGGTTCTTTACCCGACCCTGTATCTGCGTCCAGTAACTGACGACATTAACGCCGACTTAGCGTTAACTAGGGCTTACAATAGATGGGTTGCCGATATAAGCCACCAGTCTAATGGTAGGATGCGGTGGGTGGCCCTTCCCCCAATGCGGTCGCCAAATTTAATCAGGGAAGAATTGCTATTCGCAAAAGAAAATAATGCCTGTGGCATTTTTTTGCGAGGTTTAGAATGTGACAGAGCGATAGGTGATCCGGTATTTTATCCTTTGTGGGAAGTGGCATCGGAGCTTGATTTACCAATTTGTATGCATTCGGGTAATGGTAGTGTTTTTCATCATGATTTTTTCGACACAGATACTTCCTTTACAAAATTTAAGCTTGCAGTTATCGGAGCATTCCACACGCTATTAGAGAAACAAATTCCTAAAAAATTTCCTGCTGTACGGTGGGGGTTTATAGAGGTTAGCTCACAATGGGTGCCGTATGTTTTGTGTGATTTAGAAGATCGTTTCCGGCGTAACGGCTGGGACTGGTATGAAAATCCGTTAAAAGAAAACAATATGTATGTAGCCTGTGAGAATACAGATCACTTAGATTATGTTATTAAATACGCTGGGGAGGATAATTTAGTTATTGGCACTGACTATGGTCATCATGATCCGTCCAGTGAAGTTTTGGCCGTTAAATTGCTCAGAGAAGACAGTCGCTTGGGCAAGGGTGTCGCTGATAAAATTCTCGAAAAAAATCCCCGTGCTCTATATGGGATAGATCAGCCGTAAAAATGGACAGTAATTATTTACGTTTAGGGGTTAACATTGATCACGTTGCTACCCTGCGTAATGCTAGGGGGGGGCGGCATCCTGACCCTGTGCGGGCGGCGGAAATAGCTCATAGAGCGGGAGCAGATGGCATTACTGCACATTTGCGGGAGGACCGACGTCATATAAATGACCGAGATATTGAGATGTTACGAAATGAGATCGAACTCCCGTTGAATCTTGAAATGGCGCCAACCGAAGAAATGTTGGGAATCGCCCTAGAAGTTTTGCCACATGCTGTATGCCTAGTCCCAGAGAAAAGAGAGGAAAGAACCACGGAAGGCGGACTGGAAATTAAAAATAATATTGCTAAATTAGAACCTTTTGTTAAACAACTCGGTGACGCTGGTATTAAATTATCATTATTTGTTGAACCAGATTTGGAACAGCTAGATTCATCAAAAAAATTGGGAGCTCCAGTAGTGGAGCTTCATACTGGTTCGTTCTGTCTTACGAAGCCTGGCTCAATTGAACATGGCAAGACCTTTGGACGAATTGTTGCAGCGGCCTCGCACGCCAAAAAATTAGGGTTAGAATGCCATGCGGGTCATGGACTTGATTTCTCATCGGTAGGAATGGTCGCTTCTATCCCTTCAATCAAGGAACTTAATATCGGGCATTTTTTAATTGGGGAGTCTATCTTTGAGGGGTTGGAGAAATCTATTATTAGAATGCGTAATTTGATGAACAAAGCTCGATTGCAAATATGTGATAATGAGTTCTTGAAATGATCTTAGGTGTCGGAACTGATATAATTGATATTCGAAGACTGGAAAGAGTTTTAGAGCGTTTTGAAGAGAGATTTTTAAATCGTATTTATACTGATTTTGAGCGGCAAAAGTCTGAAAATAGAAAGAATAGAGTCGCTAGTTATGCGAAGAGGTTTGCTGCTAAAGAAGCATGTTCCAAGGCTTTGGGGACAGGTTTCAGACAAGGGGTCTTCTGGCGGGATATGGGTGTAATGAATCTTAAAGGCGGAAAGCCTACTGTTGTATTGACGGGCGGGGCAGCAATAAGATTAGCTGATATAACACCTGCTGGCATGACTTCAAAAATTGATATCAGTATGACTGATGAACCTCCGATTGCAGAGGCCTTTGTAATAATTTCTGCTCAAAAAGATGAACTGGTTAAATAATACAACATTGATTGACAGCATCGTTTCTAAATGTCTTTATCCATTCCAGTCGATCAAAAAATTTCGTTCCTGATCCCAATGTTTGACTTTGGAAAAAACATCACATGAAAAATTCAATTTGGGAGACCACGAAGACTATTATTTACGCGGTTTTAATTGCTTTAATCATCCGCACTTCAGCTTATGAGCCTTTTAATATACCGTCAGGATCGATGATACCTACCTTGTTAATTGGCGATTATTTATTTGTATCAAAATATTCTTATGGCTATAGCCGCCACTCATTCCCTCTTAGTGCAGGCCCATTTACAGGTCGGTTATTCTTTTCTTCTCCTCAACGAGGAGATGTCGCTGTTTTTAAATTACCAAGTGATAATAAGACCGATTATATAAAAAGAATTATAGGACTTCCAGGCGATAGAGTTCAGCTAAAGTCTGGTTTTTTATACCTTAATGATAAGAGAGTTAAGCGGAAGGAATTAGAGCCTTTTCCAATGCGGAATGAAAATGGTAATTTTATTGCCGCCAAACGTTATGTCGAAACCTTGCCAAATGGCAAAAGCTACGAAATTATTGAAAAAAGTGGAAACATCGGTCCACTTGACAACACACCAGAATATCTGGTGCCCCAAGGGCATTATTTTGCGCTGGGTGATAATCGTGACAATTCCTTGGATAGCAGAATTCCAAACCGGCATGGAATAAATGGTGTAGGATATATACCGGCAGAAAACCTTGTCGGTCGGGCGGAGATCATATTCTTTTCGACAGATAGAACCGCTTCGCTTTTTGAGCCGTGGGGTTGGTACCAAGCGGCCAGAATCCATAGGTTTTTTCAGGGTATTAAATAGTGGTGAACGTTGGTAGCTCATTAGTTAATTTTTGTCGTGAAATAGGCCATCACTTTGAAAATGAGTCCTTATTAACGCAGGCCCTAACGCATGCGAGTTCCGTTCATGCATCAAAATTAGAGACATATGAAAGATTAGAATTCCTCGGCGATCGAGTGCTGGGCTTAGTAGTAAGTGAATTTTTAATGGATAGGTATCCAAACGAAAATGAGGGCCAATTGTCCCGCCGTTTGAGCGCCCTTGTTGATCGTGCGAATTTAACCTCGGTAGCCGCCGATATGAAATTGGAAAACTATATTATTTACGGTGGTGGCGCTGAATTGAATGAATCTATGCAGGCGGATGTTGTGGAAGCAGTTTTTGGAGCAATTTATTGTGATGGTGGGTTAGGGCCCGCAAAAAAAGTCATAGAAAAATTCATCTGTCCTCTATCTGATAACGCCCAAGCACCGCGAATAGATCCGAAAACCTCCCTACAGGAGTGGGCACAGGGAAAAAAAATAGGACTGCCTTCTTACAAGGAAATTGGAAAGGAGGGTCCAGACCATCAACCTATTTTTTTAATACAGGTGGTGTTGGATGGTTTCGAGCCTAAAAATGCTCGGGGGTCTTCAAAGAGGGTTGCAGAACAGGCAGCCGCTTTGAAGCTACTTAATCATGTCACGGAAATTAGTGATGATTAGAAGTGAGTCAACTCGTTGTGGAATAGTGGCCCTTATTGGAGCTCCAAATTCTGGAAAATCAACCCTTATTAACCGCGTTTTGGGAAGTAAGGTGTCAATTGTGACTCACAAGGTCCAGACAACTCGTACTAAAGTTGTTGGTGTGTTAACAGAAGACAATAATCAAATAATTTTTCTAGATACACCTGGTATCTTTACTCCAAATCGGCGGTTAGAGAAGGCAATGGTCTCAGCGGCTTGGGTTGGAGCTGCGGATGCAGATCAGGTTATTCTTATGATTGATTCAGAAAGGGGAATAGGAGAAGAAACCCAACTTATTATTAAGGGCATAAAGAACTCAAAGAAAAAAGTTTACGCAGCCTTAAATAAAATCGATCTAATACCTCGACCTCAACTTTTGGAGTTAGCAGAAAATCTTAATTTTTCAAAGTGTTTTGAAGACATTTTTATGATTTCCGCGCTAAAAGGTGATGGCGTTAATGCTCTCCTGTTTACTTTAGGGGAATGCCTCCCAGATGGTCCTTGGCTATATCCGGAAGACCATCTTAGCGATATGAATGATCGTCTTTTTTCTGCGGAAATAACTCGTGAAAAATTGTTTTTATCTCTTCACCAAGAATTGCCCTATTCCCTAACGGTTGAAACAGATTCCTGGGAAGAACGACGAGATGGAAGTATAAAAATTAACCAAGTGATATATGTTGAGAGGAAGGGGCATAAGGGAATTGTCTTGGGTAAAGGCGGACAGCAAGTGAAACGAGTGGGTGCCCAATCTCGCAAGGATCTTGAACAGCACTTCGGTCGGCGCATACATTTATTTCTTTTCGTTAAAGTTCGAGAGAATTGGAGAGAGGACCCAGAACGTTATAGAGAAATGGGTTTAGAATTTGCGAACTGAAAAATCTTTAGCTAGCGGCCGATATAGTCTTCGTATAAAGACTTTCCCCTTCTAGTCCCCTGATACTAATGGTTAACGCACCAGTTTTTGCATTAATTTCTCCGTGCCCAAAATAAATATAACCGGCACTCGGAGGAAAATTTCCTTTAGGCGGACGGGGTGTTCTAAAGTGTCTTTGAGCGCCAAAAGTTTTGTCGTAATGCATCCCGCGTCCCGGCTTAGTGTGAAACGGGCCAGAAATAAATTCCCAAAATGGTAGAAAATCTCGAAAGTTTGCTCGGTCAGGATGAAAATGATGAGCTGCGGAATAATGTACATCGGCAGAAACCCAAACGATATTTTGGATATTATGTTTTTTTATATGAGATAAAATATCAGCAATTTCGTGTTCCCTCCCTAAAGGTGGTCCGTCTTTGCCATTCGAAATCTTATCATATCTTGGTCTTTGGTATTTACTTGTATGGGCAATGGGTACAGGGTTTGCAATTATCTTCCATAAGGAACGTGATTGAGCTAAGGAAGATTTCAACCAATTAATTTGTTTTCTTCCGAATAATGATGTTTCTTCATTAGGTCTTTCTTGCTGATTATTGTTGTTGGGGCTTCTGTAACTACGAGGATCTAAAAGAAATACATCTAAATNTTTTCCATATGGAATTTTTCTAAAAATACGCTCTGGGTCACTCTGGAACCTTTGCATCGGTGTGAAATCAAAAAAAGCTTTTCGACCATTGGTTGCGAGGGTATCGACATCGTTCTGGATATAACCTTTTCTGAACATTATCCGACGCGATAATTCTCGTCCGGGCCACCAATTATTTGTAATCTCGTGATCGTCCCAAGTAGAAAAAGTGGGTACATCTTCACAAAATTTTCTATAATGGGTGTCTAAAAAATTATAGCTGTAATTACCCCTATAATCCTCGATACTTTCGGCGATAAATGATTTTTCAGGCGTCACAATGTTGTTCCAAACCCCGCCGTCAGGCAATGAAGCCCGATCTAAAATTGGGTGATCGGAGTAGATTCGATCGCCAAGGTGAATGAGAAAGTCGGGATTAGTTTCTCTCATAGTCTTAAAAAGGCGTAGACCACCCCAAGTCGAGTTTATTCCCCACCCACCGCCGCATTGATCGCCACCAAAAATAAAAGTGATATCTTGGCTTGGGTCTGAGNTTCTAAGGTGCCCTACTCTACTTTGGTTAATTTGGTCCCTACCAAACTGCACCTTATAGAAAATCTCTTGGCCCGGTGGTAGTCGATTTATAACAACTTGTCCGGTGTATCCCGACCGTGAGGTAACGACAGGCCCGGCTACACGAATAGTATTATCGAATTTAGGGGTAGTTCCCCATTCCACCAACATACGAGCATTGCGGTTTGTTCGACCCCAAATAACAGCACTNTTGGTTGTTACATCGCCGGAAGCGATACCATCTATAATTTTAGTCTTGGAATATGCAGGGGTGATTACAGAAGGAAAAACTATTGTTCCAGAAGCTTTTTGTATGAAATNTCGACGGCTGAGCATATTGTATGAATCTGTTTTGATTTTAGCATTTCTTAAATGTTTTAGAATTGTTCTGTAGAATTGTACGTGTACTAGGGGCCCGTCAATCGATTATAAAAGAATTATGGATTGGAGTGATGAAGGTTTTGTGCTCTCTGCGCGTCGTTATGGCGAGACGTCACTAGTGGTAAACTTGTTAACGAGAGAGCACGGGCGCCACGGAGGTTTAGTTCGAGGTGGAGCGAGCAGTCGTAATCGTGGTTTATACCAACCGGGTAATCACTTGCGAGCCCAATGGCGGGGACGGCTAACTGAGCATCTTGGTACCTATAGGTGTGAGTTAATTTATGCGCATGCAGCGGATAACCTTGAGACACCATTACCATTAATGGCTCTTAGCACAGCTACTGCTCTCCTTGACATCAGTTTGCCAGATCGCGCACCTTCCGACGAAATTTTTATGAAGTTCCAAGCTTTAATAGTTGGTTTAGGGGATCCAGGTTGGGAAGGCCAATATGTTAAATGGGAGCTAGGTTTACTCTCTGACTTAGGCTTTGGTTTAGATTTATCGGAGTGTGCAGCGACGGGAGTTGAAAAGGATTTAATTTACGTATCTCCCCGAAGTGGTAGAGCAGTCTCCGCGGCTGCAGGACAAAAATACCATAATAAACTCCTGCGGTTACCAGATTTTTTATTGGGTGATAATAAAAATATAACGGGGGCAAAATTATGCCAAGGGTTAAGTTTGACTGGTTTTTTCTTTAAGCGACACGTAATTGTCGATAAAAATAATGGATTACCGCCAGTTCGAGATAGGTTGATTGAAAGGTTTAAGCTTCTAAGAATGGTTGAAAAATAAATAATTGAACGGACTCATAGTGTCTTTTGACTGGTTAAGCACTAGATATAGTGTATAACGGCATCATGGTTAAAGATTCGCTAAAGCGTGTAGACAGCATCGACGTTCCCTTCAACGATGCGCTTGGGGAAAGATACCTTGCATATGCCTTGTCGACTATTACTTCCCGTTCGTTACCCGACGTTCGCGATGGGCTGAAGCCAGTTCATCGACGTTTACTTTTTGCAATGCGCCAACTTCGTTTGGATCCTAGGGCAGGTTTCAAGAAATGTGCACGAGTTGTTGGAGATGTAATTGGTAAATATCACCCTCATGGTGATACGGCAGTTTATGACGCCCTAGTGAGGTTGGCACAAGAATTTGCCGTTCGTTATCCGCTGGTGGAAGGTCAAGGTAACTTTGGGAATATCGATGGCGATTCAGCCGCTGCCATGCGGTATACTGAGGCTCGTCTAACCGATTATGCATTAGCATTGCTGGAGGGTATAGACGAAAATGCCGTTGATTTCCGTGAAACATATGATGGCACTGAGAGCGAACCCGTCTTGATTCCCGCATCGGTGCCAAATATTTTAGCAAACGGCGCATCTGGCATAGCTGTCGGGATGGCTACATCTATTCCACCCCATAATCTGGATGAAACTTGTTGTGCTTTGAGGCATCTTATCAGGTTTCCCAACGCAACAATCAACAAGCTGCTTTCGTTTATGCCCGGCCCTGATTTTCCGACGGGAGGGGTTTTAGCCGATAGTATTGATAATATTTTATCCGCCTACAAAACAGGCAAGGGTAGTTTCAGGCTTCGTGCTAGGTGGAAAAGAGAAAAACTTCAACGTGGCCAATGGCAGATAATTGTATCAGAAATNCCCTATCAAATTCAAAAAAGTCGTTTAATTGAAAAAGTAGCTGAATTAATGCAGGCAAAGAAGCTACCAATGCTTGAAGATATTCGTGATGAATCTGCTGCAGATATAAGGGTTGTATTGGAACCTCGATCCCGAAAGATTGAACCAAAAATATTGATGGAAATGTTATTCCAGCATACCGATCTTGAAATTCGCGTTCCTCTTAACATGAATGTACTGGATGCCGACACAGTGCCTAGAGTGATGGATTTACGCCAAGTCCTGCAATCTTTTCTAGATCATAGACATGAGGTTTTGGTTCGTCGTAGTACGAATCGTTTAGAAAAAATCGCAGCACGGCTGCAAGTCCTGACGGGCTATATGGTGGTTTATCTCAATCTTGATGAAGTAATTAATATTATACGTAATGAAGATCACCCAAAACCTCTACTTATAAAGCGGTGGAGCCTTGAGGAAATACAAGCGGAAGCCATACTTAATATGAGGTTGAGGTCCCTCAGAAAACTTGACGAGATCGAAATTCGTAAGGAAATAGAAGAGTTAGANAAAGAGCAGACACAACTCAACTCTTTATTGGCAAATAAGGGAAAACGTTGGGAAAAAATTACTGAAGAAATAATAAAAATTCGTAAAAGGTTTGGTAAGAATACTTTACTTGGTAAACGAAGGACTGAAATAGGTGAAGCACCAAGTGCCAGCGTTGTGCCATTGGCTGCNATAATACAGAAAGAGCCTATTACTATAGTTTGTTCGCATATGGGCTGGATTAGGACCGTGAAGGGTCACTTAGAAGATTTTTCTTCATTGAAATTTAAAGAGGGTGATCGACATCGCTTCGCAATGCATGCGCAAACAACAGATAAACTATTAATATTTGGCACAAATGGAAGATTTTACACCATCGGTTGTGATAAACTGCCAGGTGGTCGAGGGCATGGAGAACCGGTGAGGATGGTCACGGGGCTTGGAAATGAACATGAAGTTGTAGAGATATTGATCTGCAACCCTGGACGCAAACTTATAGTTGCTGCATCAGACGGCCGAGGTTTTATCGTTAAAGAGGAGGATGTTGAAGCACAAACTCGGGGAGGAAAACAGGTATTAAATATCTCTGGAGAAGTAGAAGCACGAAGCTGCCGAATAATACCTGAGCAGAGCGATTATGTCGCCGCAGTTGGAGAAAATCATAAGCTTATAATATTTCCAATTTCTGAAATATCTGAAATGAGCCGCGGTCGTGGTACTAAGTTACAAAGTTATAAAGACGGTGGATTGTCAGATGTAAAGGCCTTTAAGCTGTCTGATGGTTTACAATGGAGAAATGGTGCAAAAAAACGTACTGATACCAACTTACAACTCTTTATTGGTAAACGCGCGCAGGCAGGTCGTTTAGCACCGAGAGGTTTTCCACGTTCCAATAGGTTTGATTGAAAGAGACTTACGTCAGCTAATAAGCAAAAATTCTACACTCTTATTTGTTTAAAGAAATTTTCAAAAACTCGACGATAACTGGAAAGANCCTTAAATAATGATAAAAATATNGAAGGGCCCTTCAGACAATTCATAGCTAAAATATCAGATGGTTTTCCAACCATCGGATGTTAAACTCTCAAGAGGACGAAAACGTTTTTTGTAAGCCATTTTTTTGCTCTCTTTTATCCAATAGCCAAGGTAAACATAGGAAGCTTTGTTTTTTATCGCCTTCTCTGTCAGCCAAAGGATCATATAAGTTCCGAGGCTTCTGTCAGAAAGATTAGGGTCAAATAGGCTGTAGACGGCAGATAAGGCATCTAACTGACGGTCTGCGAGCATAGCGCTAATTAAATCTTTTTCTTTATTTCTGAATTCTATAATTCTTGTATCAATTGGGCTGTCCTCAATCATTGCCTTAAAATCGAAAAAATTCATGCTGGCCATGTCGCTCTGAGCATGACGGGACTTTTGATAGCGCGTAAACAAAACATATTGCTCTTCTGTCGCGGATCCGACTATATCCCTAGCGGTTAAGTCAATATTTCGTTTCATAATACGACGAAAAGAACGAGACCAGTTAAAATCCTTCACCCTTATTCTGACTGGAATGCAAGCATTACAGTTTGGGCATGCCGGTCGGTACGCTAAGCTGTGACTGCGCCTGAAACCAGCACGTGAAAGGTCTTCATAAAGTTCCATTGCGTTTGGTGTAGAAAGATCGGTAACAACCTTACGTTCTACTCGTCCCTTCATATAAGGGCAGGGAAGGGGACGTGTGCCCATAAAAATATTATAAGGTGGAAAACTTGTAGTTTGGTTCATTTTATAACTAATAAAATTGAAGATAATTACAACATAATTGGCTCTGATTGAAGGTCAAGTAAACAGATTATGCCCAATCAAGTCTGAAATCCAATGTTTATTTATCTTGTACTTGACGTAAACGCTGGGGCACGACAATTTAATGGAAATCTTCATAGGGGTGTCTCGAATGGTTCAGAACATAAAAACATTGGAGGAGTTGCAAAAACGTCTTGTTGCCAATCATTTTAATGATTGGATGGGACTAAAAATAATTGGACTGGATGAAGAAAAAATTGACATTCTGATGGCATGGCGGGAGGAAATGATTTCGAATCCAAAAGCTCGGGTGACGCATGGTGGTATACTTGGTGCATTAATAGATGTGGCAGCTGATTTCATGATCGCAGCTAAACTCGGAGCACCGGCTCCTACAGTAGATATGAGGGTCGATTACCATCGAGCGGCAATGCCGGGCAACCTCAAAGCGGTGGGTAAAATCGTGCGAATTGGTAATACATTTTCGACGGCCCAAGCCGAAGTTTTCGATCTCGATGAGAAATTGATAGCTAGCGGCAGAGGCTTATATTATACCGCACCACCTAAGAAATAGCTTACTTATTTTCAATCTTCCTTGTGTTGATGTAAAGTGTAGTTACTGGAGGTAATACTAATGAAATTTAGGAACCAATAATGACTATTGATACAAAAGAGTTCCGAAACACAGTTGGCTGCTTTGCAACAGGTATCACTGTCATTACAACAGTTGATGTTGATGGGCTGCCTATCGGCTTGACGGCAAACTCATTCACCTCAGTTTCCTTAGATCCGCCAATGGTTTTGTTTTGTTTAGATCGTAAAGTTGCAAGCTTCGAGTCTTTTGCGGTAGGGAAAGGTTTTGCAGTTAATATTCTTTCGTCTAATCAAGTGGATGTGTCTAATCGTTTTGCTCAAAGTGGACCGGATAAATGGGAAGGGTTTGACTATGACACATGGGATAGTGGGGTACCAATCATCCCAGATTGTCTAGCTAATATTGAATGCCGTGGACATTCAATTCTAGATGCTGGTGATCACGTAATTGTAATTGGTGAAGTAAATAATTTGGCGTCTGCCAGTGAGGATGTTAAACCAATCCTATATTACCGGGGTGGATATAAAGAAATACTTCCCTAAAAAAAACCGTATAGGTTTGGGGTTTCTTAATTTAATTTTTTGGCAATTTCTAATGCACCATACGTAAGTATGCCACTCGCCCCCGCACGTTTAAAAGCAATAAGTGATTCTTTGAAAACCTGATCGAAATTGAATATTCCCTGGGTGCCTGCTGTTTTTAGCATTGCATATTCGCCGCTAACTTGAAATGCAAAAGTCGGCATTAAAAATTTTGACTTTATGCGCTGTATTATATCGAGATAAAAAATTCCCGGTTTAACCATGACCATATCAGCCCCCTCTTTGATATCGAGTTCTACTTCACGTAAAGCCTCATCTGAATTGGCCGGATCCATTTGGTAGGTTTTTTTATCTCCTCCGTCCAAGTTTGGTGCTGAACCTACGGCATCTCTGAATGGCCCGTATAGGTTCGAAGCATATTTAGCGGCATAAGCCATTATTCGGACATTCTCAAAACCTTCTCCATCAAGTGCCGTGCGTATTCGACCTACCCGTCCGTCCATCATATCACTAGGAGCTATTACATCACATCCTGCTTTTGCTTGGACAATAGCCTGCTTACACAATACCTCTATCGTTTCATCATTAACTATGTGGCCGTTTCGAAGAAGACCATCGTGGCCGTGGCTAGTAAATGGGTCTAAAGCGACGTCGCACATAATACCTATTCCGTCATGGGCGTCCTTTATTGCAGCAACTGCTTGGCAAATTAGATTGTCTTTATTGTATGCTTCTTCGGCTTCAGCAGACTTGAGTTCAGGGTTTACCACAGGGAAAACCGCAACCATTGGAATGCCTAGGGCTTTAGCTTGTTTCACCTGTTCAACTAATTGTTGCACTGATAAGCGTTCCACATCAGGCATAGTGGGTATTTTTATCTTCGGTTCCTTACCATTATGCACAAAAATTGGCCAAATAAGGTCTTGAACAGAGAGATGATTTTCGGCGACAAGTTTTCTCGTCCATCCGTCCTGTCGGTTGCGGCGTAACCTTGTCGTTGGAAAACCCGGTTGAGGCGCTTTAATTTTACTCACTTTTTTAAATTTTTCTAAGAGCTTGATCTAAATCAGCTAAAATATCGTCAATATGTTCAATACCAATTGAAAGTCGAACATAGCCCTCAGTAACGCCGGATGCTAGCTGCTCTTCAGGCGTTAATTGGGAGTGCGTTGTGGTTGCAGGATGTATGGCAAGGCTTCTAGCATCACCGATATTAGCAACATGATAAAACATGTTGAGTGCCTCAATAAAGTTTTTTCCTCCCTTACTGCCACTAGCTACCTCAAAACCTAGTAAAGATCCGTACCCCCCATTTAGATATTTATCTGCACGAGCACGGGGCTCACCCTTCATTACACCCGGAAATATAACGTTACTGACCTTTTCATGTTTTGATAAAAAATCAGCAACTTGCTCAGCATTTGAACAATGACGTTCCATACGTAATGGCAGAGTTTCTAACCCTTGAATAAACTGAAATGCATTGGAAGGGCTCATGGCAGCGCCGATATCACGTAACTGAGTAACCATGGCTTTTATAATGTAAGCAATGGGCCCTAGAGGTTTTACGGCGTCGACCCAAACTGCTCCATGATAACTGGGGTCGGGTTCATTGAGCATCGGGAAACGACTTGCGTGGGCCTCCCAGTCAAAGTTTCCTCCATCGACGATCATACCGCCGATAGATGTGCCGTGACCACCTATGAATTTAGTCGTTGAGTGAACTACTATGGCGGCGCCATGCTCTAAAGGTCTGCAAAGAATAGGTGCAGCTGTGTTATCCATTATTAAGGGAATCCCAAGTTCATTGCCGATTGCTGCAACTTCGGCTATTGGAAAGACCTGTAGTTTAGGGTTAGGTAAAGTTTCAGCAAAGAAACACCTTGTCTTATCATCAGAGGCTTCTCGAAAGGCTTCCGGATTAGATGGATCAACAAACCGACATTCAATGCCTAGGGTGCTGAGAGTGTTGTGAAGAAGATTCCACGTTCCTCCGTAAAGGTCGGTCGAGCTGACTATATTGTCGCCTGCATGCGCAATGTTGGTAATAGCGATAAATTCCGCAGCCTGACCCGAACTCAATGCAAGACCCGCAACCCCGCCTTCTAAGGCCGCGACTCTTTTTTCGAGTACGTCATTGGTCGGGTTCATAATACGGGTATAAATATTGCCAAACTCTTGCAAGCCAAACAATTTAGCAGCATGGTCGGGACTGTCGAACTGATAGGATGTTGTCTGATAGATCGGTACAGCTACCGAGTTTGTTGTGTCATCTTTTCGCCATCCTGCATGAAGGGCTATGGTTTCTGGGTTTTTGCTATCAGTCATTTTAGTCTCCATTCACTAAGCTGGTCACCCCATAAAAAAATCACCTCAGCTCAAGCTGGGTGACCCCCGCGCTTTAGCTGCATTTTTATGCGCCCGCAAGCTGTGCTTCAAATCGGCGCAATTCTCTTTTATCACAAAACCTAAAAAGATAAAGCTTTAATTAGTTAAAATAAAATCAGAGAAAAAATTATGCTATCAAAGTTTGTAATCCGCGAAATCAGCTATTAGCCAAGTTTAATTTTGGGAGAATGTGTCTTTTATATTTCTAGAACGGATTGCTAAATACGTTAATCCGGCGGCACCAATAGTAAAAAGCGCAGACATTAAATAAAACCCAGCACCTATATTACCACCGGCTAAATCTATTGCTATGCCGGCGATAGGCGGAACAATTGTAGCCCCTAAGCGGTTGCCCGTTGTTCTGAGGCCTACACTAAGCCCAAACTTCGACACTGGAACGCTACGAGAGAGGAGCATTAGTATGTAGGCCATGCCAAGTCCGACGCCAGCTCCAAAAATAACGGTGCTAAATGTTAACCCTGCAATATTTCCAAAAACTGGCACCATTGCATTCCCAATGGCAGAGAGAAGGATCATGAAAATTACTATCCAGTGCGGGCTAAGGTATTTTTTTGCTTGTTCCGTGGGTAAGGCCGTTATCCCCGCAATAAAGTATGCAAAACCTGTAATAATACCAATAATCCGACCTTCATAACCAATTGATTCCATATAAATTGACATAAAATTCATTCGGACTTGAATGAGACCATTCATGAACAGAGATGCCATTACAACAAACGCGACGGATGGGATGAGAAATAATCTGAAAGCCTCTTTATAATCTAGGAATGAAGGCAGGAGAGCTCTTATTCGTGGGCGC
Organism: Rhodospirillaceae bacterium; assembly: GCA_002712335.1. The sequence goes on from PATI01000021.1 coordinate 45,979, forward strand.
TCTTTTGGGACTATTACGGTATCTGGGATCGGCATAATCACAACTGATATCCAAAGAGCAATATTGCAAAGAGCAATAATACCAAAGGCGGACCAAGCACCTCCTATTGGTGTTGCTTGTCCGATATCCCAAGCCCAGCCGGCAAGGGGAGGAGTAAAAAAATTGGCAAAATTAGAGACCGATGTAAATCGACCCATATGTTTTGGAGACCCTTTAGTTAATTGTCCCAACTGTGTTTGGCAGCCTATCCATCCAATCGTATGCAAAAAACCGGTTACTAGTTGTAAAAAAACAATGAGGGTCAACTGCAACATAGCCATTGAGGTAATCATGGGCACTAGTGGATAAAATAAGGTCAGTATGATACCGGTAACAGTGCACCAGATCATCATTCGTCTAACTCCGAGACGGTCAAGGACGGCCCCACTATGTATAGAAAAAATTGCAGCAAGAAAGGATCGTGCGCCAGCTGCGATGCCAATCATCGTTGCAGACATTCCTAGGCTGACTAGGCACCATAAAGGAACGATAAGCTGAACCATTGGTAGAATTCCGATACTGATGAATGCAGAAGAATAAGCAGTGAACTCCGCACGAAAGGTCAGCACCGGGGGGTTTGATTTATCTTTGGAGTTCAACTTAATATGGCCTTTGGCATTATGGGGGTGCTTATAAACACCTAACATCGGTTTGCCTAGTAGAGTTCAACTTAATAACCTAAAAAAAGAAATAAAATTTAAAGATAAATAGTTTGACGAAAAGATGACAGTGATAGCAAAACCACTATCAGAGGCGATTGGGGCTTCGGTTACGGGCGTGGATTTATCTCGTGAGTTGAGTTTAGAAACAATTACCGAAATTAAAAACGCCTGGTATCGATATTCAGTTCTTGTTTTTCCAAACCAATCCATAAATGACGAGCAACAAGAAAAGTTTTGCCGGTATTTTGGTGAACTCGAACGCGTAAGAACAACTACCGTTGCTGAGGAACAGCCACATGTAATGCTGATCACCAATGCTAAAGACACCGGCAAACCCACGGCTTTGGAAGATGGCGAGATGATGTTTCATTATGATCAGTGTTACTATGAACAACCATGTATGGGAGCTACATTATTTTCGTTAGAGGTCCCTGATCTGGGAGGAAATACGCTTTTTGCTAATTGTACAAAGGCCTACGAAGCTTTGTCTCCCAGTTGGAAAGAACGGATCATTGGTTTGAAAGCCCTAAATTATTATGATTACGGGATAAGCCCAACTATGCGCCCTGAAGGGAAGGTAGACCCTAGCATTCCCCAATGGGTACATCCTGTGGTGCGTACCCACCCTGAGACAGGTCGTAAAGCTCTCTATGTTAATCGTCTAATGAGCATGCGAGTTGTAGAAGTATCGAATGAAGAAAGTGAAGAGATTCTTCAATTTTTATTTGATCATATTGAAAGCCGTCAGTTTATTTATGAACATAGTTGGTCAGTAGGAGAATTAGTGATGTGGGATAATCGGTGTAGTGTGCATGCCCGTACCCATTTTGCTCCAGAAAAGAGACGTATGATGCGACGAGTTACAATTCGTGATCCAATTTCAGTCAAATAAATTTGTTATTCCAACGATAATAATGATTGTATTCCCTATATATTAAAATCTTCGCCGTAAATGATATTAGAAAATTATAAAAACAGATAAAAATCAGAAATTAATCTTGAGTAGAACTATTTTCATTCCAAAATTTTGGAAATACCTTTGATCAGTAATAATATTTAGAAAACTTTTATCGGATAAAATTATGGAAACACGAAAAGTAGGAGGAAATAATGGTATTGATGTCACCCTAGTTGGACTTGGGTGCAATGCATTTGGACGAAGAATTGATCAAGAGGCGACCACTAAAGTCATCAATGGAGCGCTAGATTCTGGAGTTACTTTCTTTGATACTGCAGAGGGGTACGGAAATGGACTTTCAGAAGAATACATCGGTAATTCGTTAAAAGGCAGGCGGCATCAAGTAATAATTGCCACCAAAGTTGGTTACAATATGTTGCATGTTGAGGATAAAGGAAGAGGTTCACGCGATAATATAAGAATAGCAATTGATCTAAGTTTAAAAAGACTGCAAACAGATTACGTGGATTTATATCAGCTTCATCGTCCAGATCCGACAACACCTATTGAGGAAACTCTGGCTACTCTTGAAGAATTGAAAGATGAAGGAAAGATTAGACTATACGGTTGCTCCAATTTTTCTGACGCGCAACTTCTTGAGTCTGTTCGGATTGCTGGGAAATTTGGATATCAGGGTTTTGTAACAGCCCAGAATAAATGGAATGTTTTGCAGCGGGAAATAGAGACTAAATTACTCCCAATTTGTGTTAAAAATAACGTAAGTATTCTACCTTATTATCCACTGGAAATGGGGTTGTTAACCGGAAAATATCGCCGTGATCAACTCGCACCTCCAAATAGTCGTCTCGATGGTGATGATAGGCTAAAAAGTATAAATTACGATATTTTAGAAGCATTAGAGGCATTCAGCAAATCTAGAGGTTATAGTCTACTCTCACTTGCAATCTCTTGGCTTGCTTCGAAAAATGAGACAGCTAGTGTGATAGCTGGTGCGACAAGATACGATCAATTAAAGCAAAATGCTGAAGCAGCTTCTTGGAAAATGACAATAGACGATCAGAGAGTAATAGATAAAATATTAGGCTCGGTATAGAAATACTGCCACAAAAAAACTAAAATTTTAATAACAGTCGCGACTGCGAACTTATAAAAAATGTAACACTGTTTTTACTAACCAAATAAATTTTGGATATCAATTAAAGGTTATTCTGCAGCGGCGGCTGTCGGTGCCCCAATATGGCGCAGTTTGGGCATAACCTCCTCAGCAAACATTTGCATACTTTTTTTAGTTTGGTCATGGCGCAAGGTTGCAAACTGCCCCATGATTACCAAGTTACCGTAGCCCATCGCTGATTGATATTCTTCTAATTTTTCAACTACTGTAGAGGGACTGCCGCAAATAAACATACCATTTTCCATTAGCATCTCTATGCTCAAAAATTGTTCACGAAATTTCATCTTATTTTCCAGTATCATTTTATAGGAATTGATTGATGAATAACCTGGCGGCATTCGATACTCGGTTGGAGCTAGCACAAATTTGTTAAAAAAGTTCTGGATGTGATCTCGGGCTTCCTCAATTGCTTTTTCGTCGGTCTCAGCAACATAAAGTGGCAGTGCCCAGCCCAGCTGTTCTGGTTGGCATTTGTAACCATACTCCTCGCATTTGTCGGAGTAAGCATTCATATTGCGGATAACGTTTTTTACAGGACTAAACGTCATTAGCATCGTATATTTTCGATCCGGGTGGGATGCCCAGTCCTTTGTTTCTGCAGAACCCTGTGAAGGAATCCAAATAGGAGGATGAGGTTCCTGATAGGGGCGCGGCCACATATTCACATATTGAAATCGATAATGTTTTCCTTCAAAGGCTGTCGGCCCAGGCTGCGTCCATGCCTGAAGTATCAGGTCATGGGCTTCGTGGAAGCGCTCAAGTGAGTTGGCGGGATTAACCATATATGAATGATATTCACAGCCAATACCTCGAACGAAACCAGCTATTAAACGTCCACCGGTGACATTATCAATCATTGAATATTCTTCGGCGATAGAAAGGGGGTTTTCTGTCAAAGGTAAGGCGCGACCAAGAATACAAATTTTTGAATTTTCGGTACGTCTTGAAAGTGCCCCGGCGAGCAAACTTGGTTGAGGCATTATACCATAAGCAGTTTGATGGTGTTCGTTGACACAAATACCGTCAAATCCAAGTTCATCAGCGTATTCCAGCTCATCAAGATAGCGATTATAGAGCTTATGACCCTCCTTGGGGTCGTAATTACTATTAGAGAAATTAATCCATGCGGTATCTTGAATAGCCTCGAGGTCAACAGAGCTGTAGGGCATTAGATGAAAAAAAGAAAATCGCATTGTTCTGCTCTTTTGGTTAAATCATAGGTTCAATTCTTGGAGGTTAAGGTGTCCATCGCTTCGAGAAATTCCTGCGTTTTCTCCTGATGAGGTAAATGGCCGCATTTAGTGATAATATGTAGCTCTGAATTTGGTATTGATTCCTTAAAAGCTCCGCCATATTCGAGTGGAAAAATATTATCGTTTTCACCCCAAATTATCATAGTAGGCACCTTAATTCTATGTAACCACTTTTTCAAATCAGGATTATGAAATCTTGGGTTCCATGACAGCTTTCCGGTAGTGAAATAGTTTTTAAGTTGTATATCTTTTTGTGCCTCGGTCATCTGTTGGCTTGCGGCAATGCGTTGAGTGGCTAAATTTTGATCATAAAACATCTTTTTAGCCGTTTCTTCATTGCTCCACATAAATATATCGCCCATCGGTACGCCGACGACGTTTAATCCTGCAGCAGAAACTAAAGTGAGTGTTTTTATGTTTTCAATTGAACGGATCGCTATTTCACTTGCAATCCATCCGCCCAATGAATTACCAACTAGATGTATGTTTTGTAATTTTAGTGCCTTAATGAAATCTAAATAAAAGAAAGCTAAGTCGGAAACGCTATCCAGCCAATCCGGATTTCCTGAGCCTCCAAAACCGGGATGGCTTGGTGCGACCACCTCATAGCTTTGGGCCATTTCATCAAGATATGGCGCCCAGCTAGTAATACCACCTGCACCATGAAGAAATAGCAACGTAGGCCCGCTGCCGCCTCGCCAAATTTCTGTTTTACATCCATTTATTTCAATAAAATCAGCCTTTTTATCGGCCATTATTTTCCTCTCCTTTAAGTTTTAGGGAATTAATGCCCAAAACGGATTTGTTATTATGATTTAACCGGATAATATAGAGGACAGCAAGCACCACCGTGCAGGAAGTAAAAGGCATAAAGGAGCACTTAATGGATACCCTCGAGCAAGAGCTTAGGTCGACCGAAGGAGATAAGCCCTTTTTATCTGACCCATTCCTAGATTGGGCTGAGCGAGAGGGAATACCAATCACTGAGGATTTTGGCATTCATTTGCCGGATGTTGAAGTAAAACCATGGAGTCGTTTTGGATGTAAAGGAGGACTGGCACATCTAAAGGGTCGTGGTGACTGGTTATCAGTTATGGTTTTAGAACTTGCGCCGGGCGAATCAACAGCGCAACAACAGCACATGTTTGAAGAGGTAGTTTATTGTCTTTCGGGTCAGGGTAGTACGCAAGTTGAAACCGCGGATGGCACTAAACACAGTTTTGAATGGGGAAAAGGTAGCTTATTTGCTCTTCCCCTCAATGCTAAGTATCAACATTTTAATGGGTCAGGTCAGGAAACAGCTCGTCTTTCATCTACAAACAATATGCCAATGATCATGAATGTCTTTCACGATGATAAGTTTGTATTTGAGAATCCTTTCCGTTTTCCTGCACGAGAAGGAACAGCGGATTACTATGCAGGCGAAGGGACTTTTATACCCAAACGTCCTGGACGTCACATGTGGGAAACCAATTTTATTCCTGATCTTCAAACCTTTGAATTGCAAAAATGGGAAGCTCGTGGAGCTGGTGGCTCAAATATGATGTTTGTATTAGCAGATGGCGCAATGCATGCACATATGTCAGAGATGCCAGTAGGTACTTATAAAAAAGGGCATCGGCATGGCGCAGATTTCCATGTAATGTGTGTCACAGGACACGGCTATTCACTTCTTTGGTATGAAGGTGATGAAGAGATAACCAGAGTTGACTGGAGCCATGGTACGGTATTTGCACCACCTGATATGATGTTTCACCAACATTTTAATGCCTCCGCAACACCAACTCGATATCTTGCTATCGCATGCGGTGGGTTACGTTATCCATTAATGGAAGAAAAGAAGCGGATCTTTTTAGGTATGGATGTTGATGTCAATAAGGGCGGTGCTCAAATAGAATATGAGAATCAGGATCCTCGTATTCATGAAATGTTTCTTGAAGCTATGGAAAAGGCTGGTGCCAAGTCTGGAATGGGCGGTTTTATTGACGAATCACAATTTCGATAAATATGTATCCGCTATGCGGCCTCAAATAATGCAGCGATACCCTGGCCACCACCAACGCACATCGTTTCGAGCCCATATTTTCCGTTTCTGCGTTTAAGTTCGTGGAGTAACGAGGTCATTATGCGTATGCCCGTTGCACCGATGGGATGTCCGAGAGATATCCCTGAGCCATTGATATTTAATCGGTTAGGGTCGTTCCACTCTAAGCCTTTCAAACATGCCAGAACCTGACAGGCGAATGCTTCATTAAGCTCCACGAGATCCATATTATCTATTGATAAATCGGATTTAGAAAAAAGTTTCTTAACGGCTCCGACAGGACCGATCCCCATCATGCTAGGGTGGCAACCAACTGCACTCCAGCCAGCTAAATATCCTATTGGTTCAAGATTAAAGCTCTCTAATAGATCTTCTGATACAACAAGGCAGGCAGCCGCAGCATCATTTTGCTGGCTCGCATTACCAGCGGTTACTGTACCATTTTTCATGATCGGACGTAATCTCGCTAGTTTTTCCATGTCAACGTCGGGCCGTACTCCTTCATCTTTATCAAATATGATATCTTCAGCACGTCGTTGTGAAACGGTAATTGGGACGATTTCCTCCTCAAAAATTCCATTCTTCCATGCAGCGGCCGCTCTTTTTTGACTCCGCATTGCATATTCGTCTGCCTCCTCTCGGGAAATTTGATATTCGGTAGCTAAATTCTCAGCTGTTTCTATCATCCCAGAAATTTCGCCGAAACGTTCCACCGGTTGCGATCTTTCTCGTCCGCGATCTAGACGGTCATGCAATTTGACCGAGCCAGCCCGCTTTCCCCATCTCATGTCGGTCGTATAGAATTCAACATTGCTCATACTTTCTACACCGCCTGCAATGACAACGTCCGCTGCACCTGTCTGAATCATCATTGAAGCGGTTATTACAGATTGCAGACCTCCACCGCAACGTCGGTCAATTTGCATACCTGCAGTTTCTATTGGTAAGCCAGCCTGAAGAGCAGCCCATCGACCGATACAGGGTGTTTCACCACTAGCATAAGATTGAGCGAAGATTACTTCTTCAATTTTTTCAGGGTTGATGTCGGTTTTATCGAGTATTGCCTTGATGACGACAGCAGACATCTCTTCGACTGAAACTGATTTAAGTGTACCCCCAAAGGTTCCAACGGGTGTTCGAACAGGACTAACAATTGCGGCACGTCTCATTTAAAAACCTTCCCCCTATCTTTCTATTTATCTGCTGTATTTACATATAGACCTAATTTTTTGATTTCGGTACCCTTTAAGTTTAGAGAATCCAGTAAAAATTTTTCATCGTTCCCCAGATTAAATTTTTGTTATAAAGTTTCGTCATATTTTTTGGTTAATATTGGTCAGTTTTAAGTTAGTTAAAAAAGAACTGGTTACTTATTTTGACAAAGAGATAGAGACTACTGAATGCAGATTAAGAAACTTTCCAATACGTTTGGCGCCGAAATCATTGACGTTAATATCCCCGATTTAACGGATAGAGGTGATTTGGATTCAATAATGGAAGCCTTTCTAGCCTATCAGGTAATTGTTATCCGCAATCAAAAACTTAGCCCTGTAGAGCAGAAAAAATTTAGTGAAGAATTTGGCGATTTGGATATTCATATATCTAGTAAAAACAAACATAAAGATCATCCGGAATTATTAATTCTTTCTAATAAAAAATTTAATGGGGAGTGGGTCGGTGCGACCAATGCGGGTGACGAGTGGCATACTGATACCCAATACATGCCTATTCCAAGTAAGTGTACAATGTTACATGCACTCGAAGTTCCGGAAGAAGGAGGAGAAACAGCATTTATCAATACCTATGCTGCCTTTGAAGCTTTGCCAGTTTCTACTCAAAATAAAATTAGAGACTTAAAAGGAGTAAACTCTTGGAACCGATTGAAGAACCCAAGGGTAAAAATTCCCAAACAGCACGGTGATGGCAAGTCTGTTTATGACATTGGTCATCCAGACGTTATACATCCCATCGTGCGGTCCCATCCAGAAACCGGGCGGGCAGCTCTTTATGTTTCGCCGCGTCATACCCTTTTTGTAAAAGGGATGCCTGCGAAGGAATCTGAAGAGCTTTTGCAGGAACTTTTCTCAGTTCAGCAAAATCCGGAAATCATTTATATCCACAAGTGGAGATTAGGGGATGTTCTAATATGGGATAATCGTTGCACCCTCCATAAAGGTATGGGTNACATCAAGGCTCCGGGAATTCGCCATTTGCATCGTACACTAATGGCGGGTAGCATGCCTGTTTGAGAAATTAATCAAAAATTTTGTCTCAANTGTCGGAAAATCTAAAAATTAATAATGGAATTTTGGTCTATCCAGTTATTGATTCTTCTCAATTATTTTTTCAAGAATTGGAAGGTTTTTTTTTGGGCTCGAGTGTATTTAACTTTTTGATCGGAATACTGAATGACTCGTAAAAATACCTCAATGTTTAATGATAATAAGTTTAAAATTGGTTTGTTTGGGATGAATTGTTCAGGGGGTTTGACCATGACCTTAGCTCCCGAGTATTGGGATGCCTCTTGGAAAAATAACTTACAAGCAGCAAAATTAGCCGATGAAGCTGGTCTAGAGTTTATTCTACCAATAGGGAGGTGGCATGGTTATGGAGGTATTACCGATACAGCGAGTGCAACTTTCGAAACATTGACGTGGGCTGCCGGGTTATTAGCTCAAACAGAAAGAATTGCAATCTTTGGTACAGTGCATGTGTCGATGATTGGACCAGTATTTTGTGCAAAACAAATGGTTACAGTTGATCACATTGGTCAAGGACGCTTTGGTCTAAATATAGTTTCGGGCTGGAATGTTGACGAGCATGAAATGCACGGTATTGGTATTCGGGATCATGATGCAAGGTACGAATATGCCGAGGAATGGATTAGCATAGTTAAACGGATCTGGGCTGAAACCGAATCTTTTGATCATAAGGGCAAGTATTTTAATCTTAAGGGTGTAAAATGTAAGCCCATGCCTTATGGCGATGAACGGCCTCTTCTAATTAGCGCTGGTAATTCGCCAGTAGGTCGTGCCTTCGCTGCGCGTCATTGCGATTGTCTTTTTACTTCAATTCGTGAACTTGAGGAGCTCTCAGGTAAAGTAGGTTATTTAAAGAAACTAGCACCGGATACTAATGCTGGTATTTATGCAAGTGGACACGTAATTACAAAAGCCACCTCAAAAGAGGCTAAAGATTATTATCACTATCTTGTGTATGATAATGGGGATTGGGATGCGGCCGAGCATACGGTTCAAATAAGAACAAAGGGGGGCTCGTCTTCTGGGCCAAAGCTCGCAAAGATGAAGGAAGCGATAATCAGCGGAACTGGAACGTACCCCGTTGTGGGTAGCTATGATGAAGTTGTGGAATGCTTTAAATTTCTAGCGGACTGTGGATTAAATGGGATGGCAATTGGCCTTGTCAACTATATTGAAGATATGCCCGTTATAAGAGATGAAATACTGCCGCGCATGCAACAAGTAGGTCTGAGGAGTTAACTTAAAAATAGCTTTCAGAGTTTTACTTTAATAAAAATATTATTCTTAATTATGCTACTCGCTTTAGGTTGTCTGCGCCCTCGTATGAAAGTCTAGCCTTTTTGATTGCTATCCTAACACCCTCTCTTTCTTTGTCCGATAGTTTGACGAGCGGTGGACGAACGACTGCTGATGGCATACGGCCGAGCATTACTAGGGCTTCTTTCATTCTATTATGCATGTCTGTTGCCGGCGGACCATAAAAGCATTGGGCCTTCGGGTATATTCGATCGTTAATTGTCTGAGCTCCTTTAAGGTCACCTTGTTGAATAGATTCAAAAAGAGCTACTTGTAAATCAGCTATAATACTACCGGAGCCAGACAATAATCCATTGGCACCCATTGCCAGTGAACTCATAAGCCAAGCACTATTTGTTGTTAACACGTTGAATGGACGAGAATAGTTTTGTAGTTCTCTAATATGTCGTTCATGTATTTGACCACTATTCCAATCCTTGATTGCGACAAGGTTAGGTATTTCATCAATCATTCTGAGTAAGGTATCCAATTGATATGCTTGTTCGGCGGGATATTGAAAAGCAATTATTGGCAAATTTGTAGCTTCGGCGATGATTTTGAAATGGGTTAAACCCATTTCTGGATTGATCTGACCTTGCATCAACATAATTGGTTGATGGGGAAACACTAGTAGACACGAAGCACCGGCAGCTTCCGACCACTTTGCTATACGTGCTGCCTCATGGCTTCCATCGGCCCACACCCCATTGATGACTGGAATTTTATCCCCTACCTCTTCAAGAGAAAGATCAAGTATTCTTTTTTGTTCTTCACTTGAGCAAGCATGAACTTCAGACGCGTGACCGTTTATAGTTATCCCTGAAATTCCTTTAACATTACTGACATGTTTTAAATGCTCACGGGTTGCCAGTTCATCTATCGAATAGTCTGAATGGAAGGCTAAGAGTGTGGCAGGGATAACCCCACTTGGCATAAAATCTTTAAATCTCGGCATCGAATTTCCCTAGAATGATATACTCAAGGTTTCAATATCTTTTATAAAACTTAATTAAAAATAACATTTTTTAGTACAAGAAATAATCGGATAAAATTCTAAATCATGCCCGAACAAAAAAGGGTCCCAAAATACAATTTGGGACCCTTTATATTAAAGTACTAGGTCAATCGCAGATAATTTTTTTTGCTCGTGTCTTGTGCCCATAATAATGAAAAGCACAATTCATACCTTTTTTGATTGCCTTTCGTTTGGCCTTTTTCCCACCAATGGTGACTTTGGTTTTTTTACCGGAAACTTTTGCGGTTCGTTTTTTACCATCATTTGTTTTTATCGTTATGCGTCGACCACCACGTTTTGTTTTTGTAACTTTGCCTTTGTCTACGACAATAGGAAGTACGACTTTCTCTACCTTGCCTTTGAATTTGAAGTGGCCTTGTAAGGCGGCAAGCTTAGATTTTGGAACCCTCGCTATATCATTTACGAGTTTCTGAATTTCTTCACCAGTGACAAGCTCAATCTCACGACGAACACGCTTGGCGTCCTTGAGAAATACGGGATCTTTTACCATGGCTACAAATGCTTGACGTATAGCTTGCACCCGCGCTTTTGGCACTCCTGGAGCCATCGCAAATGGTCTGCCCATGATGCCCGGTACCATGGTAAGTTTAAAAAAGGTACGCACGTCATCGACGTTTTGTCCTTTTGCAAGGTTATCCTTTGTAAGTAGCTCTTCAAGCATTGGTACGCCAAGTTTTTTCATTTCTGGATCAGGTTGAAGTGAAACCTGAACAAGAGGCACCATTTTCGGCAGATAGGATCCTGCTATCTCTTTAAAAGAAGCCCAACTTTGACAAACACCGTCTAGCTCCTTGCGCTGAATAGCGAGATGTATTTGCGGGGTACCCGGATAACCACGAATTAATTTGAATTTAGTCACAACTAAATTGTTGAAAAGTGCTGGCCAAAATTCGGTGGCATTTTTACCGGTACCACCCAAGGCATATTCTTTTTGATATGCATCTTCAAATTTTGTAATTCCTGAGTGCTTTGCAACGGCACAAACTCCCGCTTCTTTAGCGAGACTACCTAACCACTGGATTTGCTCTGCTTTGTACTTGGCTTGTTTGACACCCATCAATTGAACGAGAGCTATTTCCCGCTGCAATCCAGCTATAATAGATCCGTCCTGTGGTGCAACATTTGTTACAAAGTTTGTAGCAACGATGGAGCCTGCGCCGTTCATATTTTGGGCAATAAAGGTTGGATTGCCGGGAATATGTCTGCCTATATGGCGTCCCACCAAGCGTGCATAGGTATCGTATCCTCCACCAGGGCCAGAACCTATGATAACTTTCATACGTTTACCCTTATAAAAATCAGCAATTTCATCAGCTGTAGCGGAAACTGCTCCGATTCCCAAGGTTAATGCACCCAGAAAAAGCGGTAATAACTTCATTTTAAACATAAAAGACACTCCCTGAAATTTTAATGTCCAGATTCGGTATTTATGGAGCCTAGCAACACCCAAACATAAAGCCAACCATCATTATATAAAGCTTTTTAATCGGCGGATAAGGAGGCAGGAAAAACCAGAGACTTGATAACGACCGGAACGGCGCCGGAGGATGGTATGATTTCTCCTATATCAATATAATCAAATTCACTGAGGGTGACGCCATCGATGGAGATTACAGGTGCTTCAATTTTCATTTCTTCCCTGAGATGTATCCCTACCAGTCCGCCAATGTCGCCATCGCTAACAAGGACGATTGGTAGTTTTTTATTTAGTCGTCCCAAAATCGCGGCCTTTAAACCCTCACCGAATTGCTGCAGTCGCATAAAACTCGCGGAGCCCTTCCATTGAAAACCGATAGCGACAGGCGTTTGGTCATCCACCAGATCCAACCTTGTTAATGCTGTGTTAATAGCTGATTTGATATTCACCGTCTCAATATTGGGGGTCGAAAAGTCAAACTCGGGCACGATGACCGGCACATTTTTTAACGGGACTGTATCCCTCGGTTCAATAAATATTGTTGTTCCAGATAATTGTACTGTGTATTGCGACGCTCCAACGACAGTAGCGCGAATTGTTGCAACAGGCTTTTCAATTGGGGCACCTTGGCTTTCAAATTTTTCTCTTGCATATTTGGCTAATTGTGGCCCTAAATCGCCGAAGGCGGCTGCTTCGTTGCCGTAAACAAATTCTGATACCCCACCAGAGAATGTTAGTGCGTCAATATTCTTGATTAGGGGTAGTGCAGGTAATAACAACATATCTTTTGTTTTAGATGATAGTTCTGTTAAGCCGGTAGCCTCAACAATGCGTGTAGCCATTCTATCTGCTATTTTTTCTAATTCTTCCCCGTTTGGTTGGGACCCAATTTTCAAATTCACTCCGACATCGTTTGCATGAGCCTTTCCGGTTGGTTCAAGTCTTATTACTTCACCTCGCTCATTCAAAACGATGAGTCTAGCGCCACAGTCTACAGCGGTAACCCGTTCGACTTTTCCATGTCTGCAATGTGCAATTTTAGTAGTTCCCCCTCCGATATCCACGTTGATAGTTAATCCGTCGCTTTTAGATGATCTAATAACCGCTCCGGAACCATGGGCGGCCATTGTGGCTTCAAGTCCATCACCTGCACTGACTGCTACAAATTTTCCGGCTTCAGCGGAGAATAATTCACCTATTGCGCGTGCATTTCTTCTCCGTACTGCAACTCCGGTGAGAATTAATGCCCCTGTATCGACATCTGATCTTTCTATTCCGGCACTTTTAAAGCTTTGGTCTATAAATTCGCCAAGCAATTTTGAATCTATATCTTCTCCATCCGAATATGGCGTGAGTTGAATTGGTGGCTCATGTATAGTCTCGCGCTGCGCGACAATATAGCGTGCACCCACCCTTTCCATTAGAACACGAGAAAATACAAGGTGGGACGTTGATGAACCAATATCAACGCCCACGCTAACTAATTCAATCTCTTCTTCTTCCGCAATATGTCTGTCAACACTTGAAAACCTAGCGCTATTATTTTCTTCAGCCACTGCTAGTTGGCCTTACTTTCATATAAATCTGGCTCCATTTGGGTTGCAGCTCCAACCTCCCCAAGATAACCCTCAAATTCTTTGCGAAGGTAAGGGTCTTCCATGTCGTAGCCGATAGCAGTTCCGCCATCCCGAACATCGATGGCTCCAAAATCTAAAGCTTTTTCTCCTGGTCTTTTTACTTTACGACCAGGGTGGTGCGGACCAAACCAAGCAGTTAGACGGAGTGGCCCAGCGCTAACACCAAAATGTTGATGATACCAATCACCACTCATGGGTGCCGCTGAAACCATGCCAACAGGTTCGTAATCCTGTCTCATGACGAATTCCTCTTTACCATCCTTCCACGGCGTTTGGCCGTGTATCGCTGGCCACGTGTAGGTATACCCCTTGCCCTTGATGCAAATCAGCACTGCTGCAGAACCATGAGCATGTCCTTTAGAGTAACGACCGGTTTCATGCTGACCAATCCAAAGATAGAAATTATTGTCAGTCATATGTGGTTCTATTCGCCGATAACCGGGCGATCTTCTGTTATCTAGAGGAAGCTCACAGTCAACGATATCAGGAACAATATTCGTTTGAGTCATAGCAAGACCACGAATAGGGTCCGCAAGAATTTCATCGCTGGGCTTATAATAATCGTCTCGGTCTGGGTCAAAACGATCGCGGAATTTATATGGACAATTAAAAATAAAATCAGCGTTTTCGTAAATATTCATCACATTGGGTGCAGTATTACCACCCAGCAATAGCGCCGGACTTGAGGATGCGTTTACCACACGGTACATGGCATTGAGCGGTACAGACCAAAGGGAGCCTTTTTGCCATTCAAAAACATGAACTTTGTCTTCTTGGCCTTCCTCCCATACTTCGGTCGAACCCCTACCTTCCACAACGAAATATTGCTGTTCATATATATGTTTTACAGGATTGAGAGCCCCGGCCCCTGGCACTTCTATAATGTGGCAACCCCACATGCCCTCTGTACCATATAGCTGAATGAAGGATGCATTTCCTCCCATAAGATCCCATTTAGTTGTCGGGAGATTTTGGACCTTACTTACACCGATATCGCGGTAAATCGGAATATCTTGAGCTTCCATCCATAAGTCATACGGTGACTTGGGTGCCTTGAAAGTCCCCAAGCCAGCGCGCGTTAATTTATCTGTGGGCGCTGCCCATTCATGAGTGTGTCCGTCCGGTCCGTCGTGTGGTGCCATTGAATTTTTCTCTCTATATTAAAATTTACTGTCCAGATTCTACTGGCAGTTAAACATAATAACTTTACATTTCCTAAACGGCAAATGTCACAACTGTAAACGTAATATGGGAGGATATGGATGCTTTTTATCCATAACGACGTTGTAGAAGATGTTTTAACTATGAAGGATGCAATATCTTGTCTGGAAAAGGCTTTTGGCCAGCTAGTCGAGGGGCTGGCGACACACCGACCGCGATGCGATCTTTATGCACCGTCAAGAGAAAACAAAAAAGGCTATTATCGTTGGGGAACAATGGAGGGTTATAATGATGGTATTTTTGCTATCCGCATGAAATCTGACATCGTCACCTGGCCGGTGGATAATTCGGGAAACCGAACAGAAGAAAAATACTGCAGAGAAGAGGGTACTTATTGTGGTCTTGTTTTCCTATTCAGCGCTGATAACGGAGAACCACTAGCAATTATAAATGATGGCATTATCCAACATGTACGGGTGGGGGCAGGAGCCGGTTTGGGGACTAAATTATTGTCTCGTGAGGATTCGGAGTCTGTTGGAATGTTGGGCTCCGGTGGTATGGCCAGAACTTTCTTAGCGGCTTTTTGCTGTGTAAGAAATATTCGTAAAGTAAAGGTGTACAGCCCTACTAAAGTTAATAGAGAACTTTATGCGGAAGAAATGCGGTTGAAGCATAATATAGAGGTAATTACGGTTGATGACCCAAAACTCGTTTATGAAAACGTCGATATTGTCTCAAGTTGCACAGATACCATGGAGCCAACGATAAGAGGGGACTGGTTAGAAGCTGGTCAACATGTGACAATAGTAAATGCATTTGAAATCGACAAAGATGGGCTTGATGCTTGCGATGTTAAAATTCGNCAGGGAATACAAGGTTTGAAGATATTGGAGGATGCCTTTGAGACNATAGACGGAAGTGACGGACTAACTATAAAAGCCTCTCGCGGTCACAGCCCAGTCGCCTTTATTGCTGGCAACAATGAAGAAAGGGAAAGGTTGCCTCATCGAAATTCTTCTCGAGATATTGTTAACGTTTTCCCGAGTTATGGAGATGTAATTTCCGGACGTGTTAATGGAAGAGAAAACTCTGAGCAAATTACATTTTATCAGAATAGTGGGATGCAGGGTCTTCAATTTTCGGCAGTTGGAGGACACGTACTAAAAAAATGTCTGAGCGCAGGATTGGGCCGTAAAATACCAACAGAGTGGTTTATGCAGAATATTAGGGATTAATAAAAATAAAATAATAGGTATCATTATATNAAATATGCCCAATCCGCTTGATAAAAAAGATCGACACATACCAATTCCCGGAATTTTGTGGATGTGCGGCGCTACGTTGTTTTTTTCTATTTCATTAACGTTAGTGAAATTTCTTCAAGATATGGGTTTGACAGCGTTTCAGGCCGTACTTTTCAGGCAAGTATTGGGAATGTTGATTTTTTTACCGGCGATAATAATTAGCGGAGAAGTCAAACAATTAAAAACAGCTGTTCCTTTTAAGCACGTCACACGATCAGCATTTGGGTTTTTAGGGATGTGTACCGGTTACTATTCACTAGTACTTATTAACTTGGCTGATTCGGTAGCATTGCAGTTCACCCTTCCGATTTTTACAATGTTTTGTGCAGTTTGGCTCCTGAAAGAAAAAATCTATTCGCACCGTATCATAGCCACGCTTATAGGTTTTGTNGGGGTGTTAATCATTGTTCGTCCCGGTTTTGCNGATATAAATTTTGGAATTTTTCTCGCTATAGCCTCAGCCGCAACACATGCTGTCTCCGACACCTATGCAAGATATCTTGCGCGCTACGATAAATTGAAGATTATAATGTTTTATAATTTTGTATTCACTATTCCTTTTGCTTTGATCCCAGCAATTATATGGTGGCAGCCTGTGTCTGTTGGTATTCTGCCATATTTATTTTGTTTCGGTATCGCGGGGATCAGTGCTCAATTTTGTCTCACGAGGTCTTTTAGTCTCGCTGATGCCAGTCTCGTTTCGCCAATTTTATTTTTCCGTCTTCCTGTGGTGGCGGTGATAGGTTGGATAGCATTTGACCAGAATTCAGAGGTTTGGACCTGGGTTGGCGCGGTAATTATAATTTTGGCCACAACTTGGATGGCGCGAAAAGAGACAAAAAGGTCCTAAAAACATCAATTTGAGAGTGTGCGTCAGATTAAATCTGGTTAAATNGATAAATAAAAACTTAATGCTTCTAACACAAGGAAAACTGGGTTTTTTTAGGTTTTTAATCACTCTATNAATGAGCACCCGGAAAGGGATACAAATTTAATTGATAAATTGTATACTTTTTATTATCGAAAGCGTTTGACATGTTGAGGCGTTAGCCGTTATAACCGCCGCTCTTCGCTGCTCTGGGTAACCAGAGCGCGACGGATTTGTGTTGTTGAAGTTTGTGCCAACACAAGATCCGAGCTGTTTGAAATGTGAATGATGGAAGGGATGCGCAGGCGGCGACGTGTTGGTGTACGATCACGTCTAAGTTCGCATGCGCATCTAGAAGTACGTAACTTTTAGTTACGCATGCTTTAGCTTGGACGGGTCTTAAGATTACGACTCGATATCGCTCTGCGATTGAGAGTATACCGTAAACTTGAGAGTTTGATCCTGGCTCAGAACGAACGCTGGCGGCAGGCCTAACACATGCAAGTCGAACGAAGGNCCGGAGCTTGCTCCGGNNACCTTAGTGGCGGACGGGTGAGTAACACGTGGGAATTTGCCCAGGAGTGAGGAATAACGTTTGGAAACGAACGCTAATACCGCATACACCCTACGGGGGAAAGGCTTCGGCCGCTCTTGGATAAGCCCGCGTCAGATTAGCTTGTTGGTGAGGTAACGGCTCACCAAGGCGACGATCTGTAGCTGGTCTGAGAGGATGATCAGCCACACTGGGACTGAGACACGGCCCAGACTCCTACGGGAGGCAGCAGTGGGAAATATTGGACAATG
>PATI01000022.1 GCA_002712335.1 Rhodospirillaceae bacterium
ACTTGTCCTACTAATTGTCGGTCGGCCCCACTAATAGTAATTGCCGTAGGGCGCTCACATTTAATCGTGATCCCTTCAGGAATTTCATAACGGATTTCGTGACTAAATCCGAGTTGCAATACAAGAATTTTTCCTTCTACTGCTGCCCTATAGCCAACACCAACAATTTCAAGATTAACCGAAAAACCCTCATTCACACCCCTGACAATATTTTGTAACAGGCTACGGGTTGTGCCCCACATTGCTCTAGCATGCGTACTATTGTTTCTTGGTCTTAATCGTATCAGGCTTTCCTCTTGAACAACTTCTACATCCTCAACAACGTCTATACTCAATTGACCGAGTTTTCCTTTAGCCGTTATGAGCTGCCCAGCGATACTGATTGTAACACTTTCTGGTACCGATACAGGACTTGATCCTACACGCGACATCACTTTCTCCTAGAAAACCGTACAAATTACTTCGCCACCAACATTTTGCTCCCGCGCCTCGCCATCCGACAAAACGCCTCGTGGTGTTGATAGGATTGATATGCCCAAACCGTTATAAACACGCTGCAAATCCTTTATCTTCGAATATACTCGCCTTCCTGGTCGTGAAACTCGATGCATTTCTTTTATAACCGGCTCACCTTCGTGGTACTTGAGCTCTATTCGGATTTCGGGTAACGATCGCTCATCTTTTTGAATTTCATACCCGCGAATATAACCTTCGCGCTGCAACACATCCAGAACGCCCACACGAAGTTTAGAGGAGGGACTTTTTATCGCACCTTTATTTGCTGTTTGACCATTTCGAATTCTCGTTAGCATATCGCTAATAGGGTCACTCATTGTCATTTTTTATTCTCTCTTACCAACTCGACTTAACCATACCGGGAATATGACCACTAGATGCAAGGTCCCTAAGCGCAATGCGGGAAATCTTAAACTTTCGATAGTATCCGCGAGGGCGGCCTGATACCTCGCACCGATTCCTTATTCTTGATGGAGCAGAATTTCGTGGCAATGCAGCAAGCTTAAGCCTCGCTTCAAACCGCGCCTCTGCTGGGCTGGACTGGTCACCTGCAATTGATTTCAAATGCGCTCTCTTCGCAGCAAATTTTTTTGCCATCTGAATACGCTTTCGGTTTTTCTCAATAGCGCTAGTTTTAGCCATTTTAAATCTCCCGTACCCCTTAATTAATAGGCAAATTCAAACCCTTCAACAGGGCCTTTGCCTCATCATCTGATTTAGCAGATGTGACGATTACGATATCCATACCTCTAATTTCATCAACTGAGTCATAATCTATTTCAGGAAACACTATTTGTTCCTTTAATCCCATCGCATAGTTTCCGCGCCCATCAAAACTTTTTGGTGAAAGACCACGGAAATCCCGGACTTGAGGTAATGCAATGTTTATTAACCGATCTAAAAACTCGTACATTCTCTCTCGACGTAAGGTAACTTTACAACCAACTGACATACCCTCACGTAATTTAAAAGTTGCAACTGATTTTTTCGATTTAATAATCACCGGCTGTTGGCCTGAAATAAGAGCCAACTCATTTGCGGCAGAATCCATTTTCTTTGAATCTGCTGCTGCCTCTCCGACGCCCATATTAATTACAATTTTTTCAACTTTCGGCACCTCCATCGGGTTCTTATAACCGAAGTTAGAAACCAAATCTGGTTTAACGACGTCTTTATAATGTTCTTGCAAACGTGTCATATTGTAACCTTCAATCAATCATTTCACCGGACGCGCGAGCAATGCGGACTTTGCGACCGTCTTCTAAAATTTTAAATCCCACTTTTGTTGGCTTACCGCTATCTGGGTCCAGCAAAGACACATTGGAAATATGTATTGCAGATTCTTTTTGATCTATTCCTCCTGGGTTATTCTGCGATGGCGCGGTATGGCGTTTAACGATATTAACACCCTGAACAAGTACCTTTTGTTGTCCCGGGTAAACCTTTAAAACATCTCCGGTCTTACCTTTGTCTTTTCCCGCGAGAACTATGACATTGTCACCTTTTCTAATGTTTTTTGTAAAAATATTTTTATTTTTCATAGCAACATTTCCTACAAAACTTCAGGTGCAAGGGAAATAATACGCATAAAACGGCGCCCTCTTAATTCGCGGGTCACAGGCCCAAAAATTCTTGTTCCAATGGGTTCACCTTGTGGATTAATTAATACAGCTGCATTTCTATCAAAACGGATTGACGTGCCATCAGTTCGGTGAATTTCTTTCGCGGTGCGGACAACTACCGCCTTATGAATGTCACCTTTTTTTACACGACCACGCGGTATTGCTTCCTTAACCGTTACAACGATTACATCTCCAATGCTTGCACTGCGTCTGCGGCTTCCACCAAGAATACGGATGCATTGCACACGGCGTGCACCTGAGTTATCTGCTACTTCTAAATTAGTTTCGACGTTAATCATTATTTTACTTTCAATCGGAAACGGCTCTATTTGCCGTCAGCAATAACCTCCCAACGCTTTGATTTTGAAATTGGGCGACACTCACGAATCCTTACATTTTGTCCAATTTTAAAAGTGTTCTCAGCGTCATGCACTGCATACTTTTTAGATTGACGAATAAATTTTCCATAAAGTGGATGACGTACTTTTCTCTCGACCCTGACTGTCAACGTTTTATCGGTCTTATCTGAAATAACGACACCCTGTAACACTCTCTTTGGCATGATCTACCCCTGCACCAAGTTCTTGGACCGTTCACATATCACAGTATGTATCCGCGCTATGTCTCTTCTAACCTGCTTAATCCGCGCTGTTGTTTCTAACTGACCGCTTGCCCGCTGAAAACGCAAATTTAGCGCCTCTTTTTTAAGCTCCTGAAGTTGATCGGAAAGCTCATCTTTTGTTTTAGTTCTGAGATCGGCCCCATTCATTTCTTACTTCCTTATTCGGTTAGCCGCTTAACTACACGGGTCTGAAGTGGCAGCTTAGCCGCAGCAAGTGCTAAAGCAACTCTAGCTATTGGTTCGGGCACCCCATCAACCTCAAACATTATTCTCCCCGGTTTAACCCGGCATGCCCAATATTCAGGAGCCCCTTTTCCTTTTCCTTGTCGAACTTCTGCTGGCTTTTGCGAGACTGGAACATCTGGAAAAACACGGATCCAGACACGCCCAGCCCGTCTCATGTGTCTAGTAATCGCTCGCCGTGAAGCCTCAATTTGTCTCGCTGTAATTCGACCAGGTGTGGTAGCCTTAAGTCCAAAGGATCCGAAATTCAACAAAGTACCGCCTTTAGCATTTCCGTGAATCCGCCCCTTATGTGCCTTTCGGAATTTGGTACGCTTGGGAGATAACATTACTAAAATCCTTCCTATCACTTACCGTCAGCGAGCCGGCTGCTGCTCTTGAGCGCGCTTATCTTGGGCCATTGGATCATGAGCCAGAACTTCTCCTTTGAAGATCCAAACTTTTACACCACATGCACCATAAGTTGTTTGACCCGTGGCTGTTCCATAATCGACATCAGCTCTTAAAGTATGCAAGGGGACCCTTCCCTCTCGGTACCATTCAGTCCTTGCAATTTCTGCTCCACCCAATCTACCCCCACAGTTGATACGAATACCCTCAGCACCAAGACGAATTGCGGATTGCACGGCCCTTTTCATCGCTCTGCGGAAAGCCACCCGGCGTTCTAGCTGTTGAGCAATATTTTCCGCAACTAGCTTTGCATCAATCTCTGGTTTTCGAATTTCTACTATATTTAAATTAACATCGCTCCCTACCATCCCTGACAACTCGAGCCGCAGTTTTTCAATATCAGCACCTTTCTTTCCTATAACAACACCAGGACGAGCTGAGTGAATAGTCACGCGTGCTTTCTTTGCTGGACGTTCTATAACAATTTTGGAAACCGCGGCCTGAGTTAACTTTTTTGATAGGTATTCACGAAGTTTGATGTCTTCGTGAAGCATTTGGCCATACTGTTCTTCAGCATACCAACGTGAATCCCATGTCCTGTTAATTCCGAGCCTAAGCCCGATGGGGTTTACTTTTTGTCCCATTATTTGGCCTCCTCACGCTCTCGAACAACAACTGTTAAATTACTAAAAGGCTTGGTTATACTGCCCGTTCGTCCTCGAGCTCTTGGCCTAAAGCGTTTTAGGGCAAAGGCTCGACCGACAGATGCCTCAGAAACGTATAAACGATCAACATCTAGTTGATGATTATTTTCTGCATTAGCTATAGCTGACTCTAACACTCGTTTAACATCATAAGCCACTCGTTTAGGCGAAAAAGTTAAATTGGCTAACGCCTCAGAAGCTTCCTTTCCACGGATTAAACTCGCAACTAAATTAAGTTTCTGCGGACTAATGCGGATCGCTTTCGAGAAAGCCATAGCCTCGTTTTCTTTATAACGGCGTTGAGCAGATTTTTTACTCATTATGCTCTCCTGACTTTTTTATCCGCACCATGCCCTCGGAAAGTTCGCGTAGGCGAAAACTCTCCAAACTTATGGCCAACCATATTTTCTGTCACAAGAACTGGGATAAATTTTTGGCCGTTATATACGCCAAACGTAAGTCCCACAAACTGGGGCAAAATAGTCGAACGCCGCGACCAAATACGAATAATTTCTTTGCGAGCGGACTTTCGCGCCGCCTCTGCCTTTTTAAGCAGGTAACCATCTACGAATGGTCCTTTCCAAATTGATCGAGCCACTAACCCACTCCCCTATCTTTTATGCCTACGTCGCATAATATATTTATCACTTGGCCGTTTGCCACGAGTACGTTTACCTTTTGTCGGAAGACCCCATGGAGATACAGGGTGCCGTCCACCTGAACTTCTTCCCTCACCTCCACCGTGTGGATGGTCGACCGGATTCATCGCAACGCCGCGGACAGAAGGTCTTTTACCTAACCAACGATTACGACCCGCTTTACCCTTATTGGTATTCTTGTTATCAGCATTGGAAACGGAACCAACAGTGGCCATTCAACGCGCTGGTACCATCCGAAGCTCTCCAGAGCTCAATCTCAATTGAGCATAACCAGCATCTTTACCTATTAACTGGACATACGCACCGGCAGCGCGAGCGATTTGCCCCCCTCCACCTGGTTTCATCTCAACATTATGAACTATGGTACCAACCGGAATATTCTCCATTGGCATAGCGTTCCCAGGTTTAATATCAACCTGTTCGCCCGAGACGACTTGATCGCCAATACCTAGACGTTGCGGTGCAAGAATATAAGCGGCCTCGCCATCAGTATATTTAATCAAAGCTATGAAAGCAGAACGATTTGGGTCAAATTCGAGCCTTTCGATAGTTGCAAAGACATCGTTTTTAGCTCGTTTGAAATCAATTTTACGGTAACGACGTTTATGCCCGCCACCTCTCCGGCGCATGGTTATACGACCTAGATTATTTCTTCCGCCGTTATTATTTAAACCTTCAGTTAGGGCCTTAAACGGCTTCCCTTTCCACAATTCCGAGCGGTCTATTAAAACTAGAGCTCGTTGCGATGGGGTTGTTGGTTTAAAATTCTTTAAGGCCATAATGTTAAACCCCTGTTGTTACATCAATCATCTCACCTTCTGCGAGTGAGACGATTGCTTTTTTATAATCGGGCCTCTTACCAAGCCTTCCTTTAAACCGCTTAATTTTTCCTCTTTGTTTGAGAGTATTCACCGAATTAACCTTGACTTTGAACAAGATCTCAATGGCCGCCTTTATTTGGGGCTTAGTGGCGGTCAAGGGGACCCGAAAGGTAACCTGATTATTCTCTGAACCCATTGTCGATTTTTCTGTAACTACAGGAGCAACAATCAAGTCATATGCCTGATTAATAGTTACCGTCACTGGTTTCTCTCTGCGCGCAGTCATTTTAACCTCTCTACAAGCTGAGTGACCGCATCTCTGGTTAGAACTAATTTATCGCGGCGCAAAATATCATATACGTTAGCTCCCTGCTGCGGGAGGACATCTATTTGAGGTATATTAGCTGCTGCCTTGGCAAAATTTGAATCTATTTCAATTCCAGCAACAATTAAAGCAGAGTCCACACCAATTGCAGAAAGGTTTTTCGATAAATTATTCGTTTTGGGGTCATCTAACTTGGCTTGATCCAATATTATTAATTTGCCAGAAGACTGCTTACTTGAGAGGGCTGTCTTCAATGCAAGCTTGCGAACTTTCTTATTTAAAGATTGCTCATGTGATCTAACAACCGGCCCAAAAACTGTCTGTCCACCACGAAATTGTGTGGCCCTCCTGCTACCGGCCCTCGCACGTCCAGTACCTTTTTGGTTCCATGGTTTAGCGGTAGTACCCCTAATTTCTCCTATAGTCTTTGTCTTATGATTACCACCTCGCCTTTTTGCAAGTTGATAATTGACCATACGCGCCAAAATGTCCTTTCGAACCTCAACCCCAAAAACTGTTTCGTCCAGATCTAAAGAACCAGACTTTTTATTTTCAAGAGTGATCACATCGCACTTCATGTGCTTAATCCTTTTTCTCTTCTTCAACAGTGGCTGTTTCAGAGACCATAGTGTCAGTCCCTCCTTCATCTTCGGGTTTAATTTCTTCTAATGCAGTTGAATTATCCACACCAAGAATGGAGGCAGGAAAGGGAGCTTCATCAGGAGTAGCTTTCTTCTTAGCATCAGCAATCAGGACAAAACCACCTTCGGAACCGGGCACCGCGCCTTTTATCAGGAGTATTCCGCGACCGGCATCGGATGAAACCACTTCTAAATTCTGGACGGTTTTTCTAACCGCTCCCATATGGCCAGCCATTTTTTTTCCCTTCCAGACTTTTCCGGGATCTTGACTATTTCCTGTTGAACCATGACTTCTATGACTTATTGAAACTCCATGAGAAGCTTCCAAACCAGCGAAATTATGCCTCTTCATTCCGCCAGCAAAACCCTTACCAATGCTTGTACCTACAACATCAACGTGCTGGCCTGCTATAAAATGTTCAGCTGAAAGCTCAGCACCTACAGGCAAAATAGCATCCTCGCTAACACGAAATTCTGCCAATTTCTGTTTCGGCTCGACTTTTGCTTTAGCATAGTGTCCTCGCATTGGTTTGGACACATTTTTCGATTTTGCTTTACCCCATCCGATTTGAACAGCATCATACCCATTCGCATCTTTGGTACGAACATCAACAACCTGCAGGTTTTCTACTTTTAGAACAGTAACCGGAACGTGCTGACCATCGGAAGAAAAGATCCGCGTCATGCCCATTTTTTTTGCTATTATACCCGTGCGCATCAGAAATTTTTCCTACAATTTAATTTCTACATCTACACCGGCCGCAAGATCGAGCTTCATCAAAGCATCAACCGTTTGTGGTGTTGGATCTATTATATCCAAAAGCCGCTTATGGGTGCGGATTTCAAATTGTTCCCTTGACTTTTTATTCACATGAGGAGAACGCAGGACAGTAAATTTTTCAATTTTAGTTGGCAACGGTATGGGACCCCGTACTTCTGCGCCAGTCCTCTTCGCCGTATTGACGATTTCATGTGTAGATGTATCAAGTACGCGGTGGTCAAATGCCTTAAGCCGAATACGTATACTCTGGTTATCCATCTAACTACCTTCCTTCAACAAGCCGTAACCTGCCAACACACTTAAGCTTTAATAGAAGCTACAACCCCAGCACCGACGGTGCGCCCACCTTCACGGATAGCAAACCGAAGACCATCATCCATTGCAATTGGCTGGATTAGTGTAACTTCCATCGTAATATTATCTCCAGGCATTACCATCTCTGTACCTTCTGGCAACACCACAGAACCCGTCACATCCGTTGTCCGGAAATAGAATTGTGGCCGATAGTTGGAGAAAAATGGTGTATGACGCCCGCCCTCTTCTTTTGTCAAGATATAGGCCTCTGCCATAAATTGCGTATGAGGCGTAATTGACCCTGGCTGTGCCAAAACCTGACCACGCTCAACATCTTCACGATCCACACCACGCAATAAACACCCAACATTGTCACCAGCCTCTCCACTATCCAAGAGCTTACGGAACATCTCAACACCCGTGACAACTGTCTTCTCTGTATCCTTCAGACCGACGACCTCAACCTCGTCACCAACATTCACGATACCACGCTCAACACGGCCTGTAACAACCGTACCGCGACCAGAAATTGAGAACACATCTTCAATCGGCATCAGAAAAGGTAAGTCCTTCGGACGATCAGGCTGAGGAATATAATCATCAACCGCTGCCATCAAAGCTTGAATGGCTTCTTTACCCGTTGCCGGATCACTATCCTCAAGAGCGCCCAAAGCCGTACCTGAAACAATCGGAATATCATCCCCTGGAAACTCGTAGGAACTCAAAAGTTCTCGAATCTCCAGTTCAACAAGCTCTAGCAACTCAGGGTCATCAACCTGATCAACTTTATTCATAAATACCACAATCGCAGGAACACCTACCTGACGGGCAAGCAAAATATGCTCGCGTGTCTGAGGCATAGGTCCATCTGCCGCGCTAACAACTAAAATAGCGCCGTCCATCTGAGCCGCACCTGTAATCATATTCTTTACATAGTCAGCATGACCCGGGCAATCTACGTGTGCGTAGTGGCGATTATCCGTTTCATACTCGACGTGAGCCGTAGCAATAGTGATACCACGCTCCTTCTCTTCCGGAGCCTTATCAATCTGGTCGTACGCCGTAAAATCCGCTCCACCACTCTCAGCAAGAACCTTCGTAATAGCCGCGGTCAAAGTGGTCTTACCATGATCAACATGACCAATCGTACCAATATTGCAATGCGGCTTCGTACGCTCAAACTTCTCCTTCGCCATAGTAATATCCTTTTATTTCTGGGCCGTCTTATTTTGATTAATACATTATTGCAAACATTTTTTAAGAACTTAATTACCCCAATGATGGAGCGGGCGAAGGGAATCGAACCCTCATAACCAGCTTGGAAGGCTGGGGCTCTACCATTGAGCTACGCCCGCATAAAGCCAGTTTTGTTCAATTGATGTCTGCTTGATAAAATCCTCTCAAAAATTTCAATTATCCAAATACTGTTATCTTCTAATCCAAAAACCTCCAAAAATATCCTACCGGATGGTGGAGGGGGTTGGATTCGAACCAACGTAGGCGTAAGCCAACGGGTTTACAGCCCGTCCCCTTTAGCCACTCGGGCACCCCTCCTAGTTCCAATCCAGTCAGATAGAGGAATTGGCGAGCAAATACGGGAAATTAGGCCTGCTTGTCAATGTCCTTATTCAGCTAAATACAAATTCTCCAAATACCATCTAAGGGAACTATAGTTTGAGTATTTGCTTTAACGTCACATTAGGACGCAATATAGAAGGGCAAAAACAGAAGTGCAAGGAGAAGAAAGACATGGCAGTTGGCCGGTTGCGATCCCATAGTAATGCTCGTCCTAAAAATAATCCCCCAGATATTTGGATATATGGCCATCATGCAGTCATGGCCGCACTAAAGAACGCAGACCGGAAAACTAAACGCATCCTTCTCTCGAAGGACGGTCATTTAGATTCATCACAATACGCCCAAAATACTGAGATAAAATTAGAGATGGTCTCTCCTCATCAACTGGAGGCCTTACTACCGCCAAGTGCCGTACACCAAGGGATAGCAGCTCTGGTATCAAATCTTCCGGAAGTAAACATTGAGAAAATATGTAATGAAGCAAAAACTAGGAAAAGAGGGGTTATCATTGTTTTAGATAAAATTACAGACCCAAGGAATATAGGCTCTATTATTCGTTCCGGCGCGTTTTTTGGAGCTTTCGCTGTTATTACCCAAGACCGCCACTCTCCAACACTTAATGGCATCATTGCCAAGGCCGCGTCTGGTGGAATGGAAAAGATTCCAGTTGTCAGAGTAAAAAATATATCCCGTTCTCTGGAAAAACTAAAATTAGGCGGTTTCTGGTGTGTAGGATTAGACTCAAATTCGACCAATGCGTTGAACGATTATGTCCCGAACAATTTAACTGCAATTGTATTAGGCGCCGAGGGAAGCGGATTAAGGCGATTGGTCAAACAAAGTTGTGATGAACTTATAAAGATAGAAGGACACGGACCTATTTCTAGTTTGAATGTATCGAATGCTTGTGGCATTGCATTATTCTCTCTTACAAAAACTATTTAGAGTAAATTTTATACCGATGAATTTTAAGAATAAGGTTAATGACCTTCTTGATGATTTAGAAGTCAACATCATAAGCACTAAATCGGGACGGACTTCCCAAGGAAAATTTATACTTCGGTCATTGGAACTGTTGAAAAAAAGTGCGATACAGCAATCGGAGTCTGTACTAGACGAATGTTCGGAACCACTAATTTCTCCTGTTTATCTTTTAAAAGCATTGCTAGCAAAAAAACGTGGTCAGGATACCTTGAGTCTAAAGTTTTTTGAAAAGGCAATTAACGCAACAGGGTCAACAAGCGATATTCTTCGTATCAATGGAGATATTTCTCATTGCTACGGCTTTATTGAAACCGCCATTAGATCATATGACAAGGCTGTTGAACTTTCTCCACTTAATTATCAGGCTTTTTTAGGTCGCGGAAAAACTTATTCAGAGATGGGGAAAGTAACTTCGGCAATTGATAATCTTTTACAAGCAACCTTATTAAATCCGGAGTCAGCTAAAGGCTACATTGCCTTAGGTAATGAGTATCGTAACTCCAGTATGAATGATGCTGCCATTAAATGCTACAGAACAGCACTAAACCGTGAACCTGAGAACCCTATTGCCCAATCAGCGCTAATTTCAATCCTTGAATTGGCGATACCGCACTGGCATGCAGCAATGTTAAATGATTATGAACGAACCGAAGCCTTTGAGACAGCCATTAATGCCACCGTAAAACCAGAAACATATGTTCTCGACATTGGAACGGGGACAGGCCTACTCGCAATGTTAGCAAGTCGTGCCGGCGCACGACACGTTATCGCTTGCGAAGCTGTGGAAATTTTAGCGGAAACGGCAACCAAAATCATCAAAGATAATGGGTTTGATGATAAAATATCCATTATACATAAACATTCAGAGTTTTTGAGTATAGGAGTCGAGCTTGAACAAAAGGCTGATGTTTTAATAGCCGAATTAGTCGATGCGAGTTTACTAGGAGAAAATATTATACCAGTTATAAATGATGCTGTAAAAAGGCTATGTAAACCAGGTGTCGTCGTAATACCCTGTGGTGCAACTGTTTTTGCGGCCCCATTTGAAAGTGAAAAAATTTATAAGGAAAGTCGAGTTGACAAGGTTGCGGGTTTTGATATCCAGCTTTTTAATAGAATAAATCCCAGAATGCGTTTGCAAACCGACCTTTCTAAATTCCAATGGAAAATTCTTAGCAAACCAACTGAAATTTTTAAATTCGAGTTTCCTTCGAAAAAATTTGTTCCGAAGAGACATGAAGTTAAGTTGACCCCAAATACTGATGGAATGGCCCATGGAATTGCTTTGTGGTTTGATCTTCAATTGAATAAAGATATTTTTATATCGACTTCACCCTTCAGCGCCCCAACACATTGGAAACAATCAGTGTACCCACTATCTAGTCCAATGATGGTTAGGAAAAACAAACCGATAAGTCTTTTAGCATCTTACACCGAAAATCGGATCAATGTTGAATTAGGTGGTTAATCTATCAACTAAGTGTTAAATTCTGGCGCTATCTCCTCAGCAAAACGATGCATTTGCTCCTTAACCAATTGATGCGGTTTTCTTCCAACATTGAAATATAAAATTACCTCGTCAATACCTGCCGCCTGAATCTTTTTTAGACTTTCAATTATTTTTAACGGAGAACCGATGAGGATCGAACGGTCTGACAGATCTTCTTTTTTAGTATTACGTAATATTTCGTTAATTTTTAGAAAATAATGCATAGTAGGAGGCATTTTTTCTGGATCATCAGGAAAAGCACGTAAAACACAATTTTGAAAATAATCTATTTGATACTGCCGCCCTCGATCTTCTTCCTCATCAGTGTCGGCAATATAAATGAAGTAACTGCACATTGCCTTACCGGGGACTTTACCCACTTCGACAACAGCCTCGCGATAACTTTCAACCGCTTCTTTTAGACCACCAAAAACCATTGCTGCCGCAAAAGGGGCATATATAATATTTAAACCATTGCGGGCAGCCAAATTTACGGAGGTTTTGGAAAATGAACCGACATAAATGGGAATAGGGTTTTGGACAGGTTTGGGAGTGATATCCATGTCTCTTATTTGATAGTGATCCCCCTTAAAGGACCACATCCCAGGTTCAGTCCAAGCTTTTTTTAAAACTGCCAGTCCTTCCTCAAAGACCTCAGCGGACGTCATGAAATCTGCATCAAATGGAATATATTCGGCTCGGTCATAGCCTCGACCACAGGCATAATCAACCCGCCCTCCTGAAATCAAATCAAGAGTAGCCCACATCTCGGCTACATGAATAGGATGATGAATCGGCAAAACATTAACTGCTGGTGCCAATCGGATATTTTTTGTTTCCGGGATGATACTCGCAAGTAATATATCTGGTCGTGAATTGACGCCCAGCCTATCGAAATGGTGTTCGCCGATCCACGCCGAGTTATACCCTAGCCTATCCGCTAGGATAGCTTGCTCTCTGATTTCAAGTACAAATTGTGAAGCTGTTCTCGGATTATTTGGATAGTGGTTATCAGATAGCGTAAAATAGCCAAATTTCAAAAATATTCTCCTGAAGTTTTATTAGTGTTTTTCCTATAAGTATATTTCAACTACAGTAGAAACTTAAAAATAACTCGCAGCCCTCCATCAAGACAAAGAATAAGGCACTTGTTCTGGCCCTTTAATTATTACACGCTCTCCATTTTCAAGATATCTATATTGTTTGAATGTACCTGATTTTTTTGAGCGTACAATAACTGCTATAGATTTTTCTTCTCCAGCATATTCAGAATGTATTAGCCAAGGCTTGACTACATCGACATCACCTGCGCCACAGTATTCAGAATGGCTCTCTTTAGTCAGGAAACAACCATCAGGTTTCTCTTCAGAGTCAAAGTGGACAATCCGCTCCTCTCCCGCAAGCACTCCGTAAATAGTCCAAGCCGAACCATGGTCATGGACCATTGCGGACCCGCCAGGGTTTTTTATCAATGCATTAATAACAAAACCATAATCCTTGTCTTCGTAAAAAAGAAGATTCTGAACACGATCTGTTTTGGGGTTATAACCAGTTACCGGCCAACTCTTAGCATGTTCTTTTAACTCGGAATTTGCTATAAGTTCTTTGAGATATTCACGGCAAATTTCCCATCTTTCCGGTTCAGGTATACCATCCGCAAAGACGCGACGCATCCTATCAATAAACGCCTCTACTGCTGGCAACATTGGCTTCGACACATCATCTCGCATTTTACCCTCTTCCTTTATTTCGTGCCATAAATTGGCGCCGGATTTCGACCATGTGAGCTGCCATCACAGGATCAAAGTCTACTTCTGTCATAGGCTCAGGGTCCCAGTAATTATAATTGTCTACACCACGAACTAACGCTGCGGATTTTTTTCCGTCCACTGGATCATACATAGTTTCTCTTACATGCGTGGGACAATAATGTATAGAATAACCGATACGCCGATAATCAGCATTATTAGGAAGCGATGAGTGCACTGTACACTCATGGTGGATAGAAAACTGGCCAGCCTCCAATGGCATAAAAACGGCGTCATTTTCATTTACGTTTTTGGTATTTTGACCCCGCGCGAGAACATTATGTTCTTGGGGGTTATTGTCAAACTCGGTCTTAACTTTATGACTACCGGGTATACAACGAATGCAACCAGACTCTAAATTGCTTGGAGAGAATGCTATCCATGCAGTCACAGTCTCTTGTGGCTCAATACCATAATAATATGTATCCGCATGCCACGATACAAAGGTGGGAGATTTTGGTTCCTTCACAAAAAATGATGAGCCCCAACACAAAATATTTGGTCCAATAAGGTCTTCTACAGCATCAAGAACTCGTTCGTTTCTAATGACACGACTAAAGAGACCGAATGGTAGATGGGATTTGAGTGTCAGACTCTCCTGAGCAGAATTACCAGTAAGGTTTTCGTAATCTTCAAGACATTGAAGGCACTCTGCTGCCTCACTTTGATTGAGTGCATCCATTGGAGAGATAAAACCATTATTTTTAAAGCTCTCAACCTGTTCTTCTGTAAGATGTTTTGTCATTTTTCTATCCATTCATTGGAGATACGGATGATAATTGCTTTATTTATCGATACTCCTACTTCAATATCACCATTGTCAATTTGAGAAACGCCTCATAACTTCAAGAAATTAAAAACATATTAGCAGAGGTTCAGGCAGTGGAGAAACAGCTTTACAACAAAATTATTATAGTTACCGGTGCCGCGGGTGGTTTGGGTGAAGCAATGGTAAAGGCTCTAGTCAACGCGGGAGCAATTGTTGCAGCAGTAGATATCTCACAGGAGCGACTTGAAGCATTGAGGGATAACTGCGGTTCCGAAAAAGTAATGCCCATAGCTGCAGATTTGAGGAATCCAAAAATATGTGCCGGAATAGCAAAAACAACTTTCGATACTTTTGGCAACATTGATGGTTTGATCAATAATGCCGGAATAGGTTTATCAACAATTCGTGAAAATTATTATGTCGACAATATAAAGTTTTGGGATGTTCCAGATGAACGCTGGGATACCATTTTTTATGTAAATGCAAGGGCACCTTTCCTCATCGCTAAATCTACCATGCCATATTTCTTGAAGCAAAAATGGGGTCGGATTGTGAATGTCACCACGAGCATGGATACAATGATCAGACGCGGATGGACACCTTACGGCCCCTCTAAAGGTGCCCTCGAAGCACAATCTTCTTGTTGGGCAAAAGACTGCGAAGGTAGTGGGGTTACGGTAAACGTCCTCGTGCCCGGGGGCCCCGCGAACACTTCAATGGTGCCAGAAGCTTCGTCACCTGATCGTGAATCGATGGTACAACCTGAGGTTATGCAAGAACCGATTTGCTGGCTCATGTCGCGTTCTTCAGATAATTTCAA
This sequence comes from Rhodospirillaceae bacterium, assembly GCA_002712335.1. The sequence continues at coordinate 15,067 of PATI01000022.1, forward strand.
TGGTAATCGTCTCACAGGAACAGGATGGGATAAAAACTTGCCACCAAACCAAGCTGCTGAAAATGCATCGGCTCCGGCGGGATGGCCCGGAGCAGGCCAACAAAGTGTTTGGCCAGACCTAAAGCCCACATAGGTTAAAGTGGGTATACAATAGAATCCGGTATTCGGTGCGTATCGTATATCACAAGTTTTTTACTGAATTTCAAAATACCGGCTTGTTCTACAATGAGATCATCATAAGTGGCTGCCATTAACAACATGGTATCGCCATCAGGTGAAGTCTGGTAAACCACAACGTTGCTGCGGGACCTGTAGCCATCCCCTGTATCATCTACTGATGCGGGACCTATTATGTGTCTGATTACCCTAGGGGCAAAAACAGCTGCATGCTGAGTTGCTGTTGCTCGATCAACCAACATACCCAAAGATTCAAATCGCATAACACCTAGTTCCATGCCACGATTATAATTATCTCGAGAAACTACATTATACAGGCACTTATCAGTAAAAAAATATGGCCACTTTTCCAGTGGCCCATCGTCAATTGACGAAATATAATCAAGTTGTAATCTCTCTATTCTGCGGAGCATTAGGTCATTGGTTACGGGCGACACCTCTTTCATTTTTTCCATCACTTTGTGCCACTTTCATAACCCATAACATCACGATATCGCATATAAAAACCACGTATGAGTGACTCTGTTACCAAATGGTCATTAGACTCACAATCAGTCCCTCCAATTTCAAGAACAGCTGATTGACCATTAGGCAACCCGGTAAGACCCAATTGGCTGAACTCCAGAGCCTCTGCATCGTCTAATGTAACATAACCAGCAGAACCCATAAGATTTGCCTGACGAAGCCGTAAATCTCTCATCTCTTCGTCATCATCTTCAAACCCAAAAAATGTCCAAACCAGCTCATGGCTACCCGGACCTTTTGGGATAACGTGGCGTGTCGCAAGCGTATTGCATTGGGCTTGGACAATGATCGAAGGGAATAATGTTTGAATTGATAAAGTAATGTTGTCGGGAAATTCCATACGCGGCTTTATGAGTTCATGATCAGTGAGGGCGAAGTCAGGAGCGGCTATACGGACTCCACCGGTATCCTCCTTCCCCTCCTCTGTTCCTTTAGCGGTCATGAGAACCGAATGGCCTTTACTATCATCCACCAAACATTTCGACTCTTGATCAAGCCTAAATAAGCCAAACGAAATTAAAAAAAGGTGTAAGATACCAGCATGATAGGGATCCTTCAGATTCTCCATCTGGAGTTTCCAGTTACAATCTATTACCTGCCGTTCATAACCCACCACCCTCAAACCGCGCCCATCAAAAATTCGAGTAAAATATTTTTCCATATTGTTGCCTAAGTAGGTCTTAAGCGGCGCAACATCTTTATCAAAACTTGCAAAAACAACACCATTTAGGGTTTCAACGCGTAAACTTAATAGTCCGTGTTTTTGCATATCAAAATCTGGGTTAAGACCTCCCTTGCCATTTATCCCCCTTTTAAATGGCATTCCCGTCAGTACACCATCAAGAGTATAAGTCCACTGATGATAGGGACACATTATTGCAGTCCCTGTATTACCTGAAAGTGACTGACAGAGTTGCGCCCCACGATGAGCACACCGATTTTCAACAACCGAAATCTTTCCATCTTCTTTCCGGATCAATAGAATCTCGCGTTCACCGATAAAGTTACGTCGAAAATCTCCGGCTTTCGGGATCTCACACTCTAGCCCTACATAATTCCACGTAGGCCCATAGAATATTTTTTCTAACTCGTCGGCATAAATTTTAGGACTTTGATAAACCTCAAATGGAACACGGGTAGTACCAGCATCAGACCAGATATCTTTTTCAATTTTATCTTGGTTATCAATACCATCCATGTTCTAACCCTAATTCAAAGAACTTTTATCAATAAAGTTACCCAAGCAATCTTAAACCTTCAAGTCTGGCAATTTTTAAAGAGTCTATTCATTATTTTCGACCCCTAAATATTTAAACTCCGTTCGTCAACGTCTTCTGGTCGAACGATATAACTTAATGAAGCCGAACCAGGAGTGAGATCGGCCCAACCACAGTCAAATTTTATGGCTGCCATAGAGGCCGTCGACAAACTGCCACCACCCTGAAAGAAATCTTCCACGCCACATAGTTTTTCTACCAAACAATCTAAACCCGGATTATGGCCTACTAACATGCAGTAGCGACAATTGTACGGTTGAGCTTGCACGATATCGAGCAGCGTTTCTAAACTAGCCGCATATATTCGATTGTTAATTTGTATCTCATTTTCATCCAAAGAAATGAAGGCAGCCAGCCCTCGAGCAGTAGATAGCGCACGGTTAGCGGATGAACAGATAAGCCTTTCGGGTAAAATTCTTTTTTTTTTAACCAACATGCTATGGCCCTAGTTTGTATTAAACCTTTATCGGTAAGTAAACGGTCAAAGTCCGCTTTACCTCCTCCACTCTCAGCTTGACCGTGTCGCAATAATAAAAGCAGTCTTTTCATTTGGTTTTCCCAACTAATTATTTAATTTTATACCAATTATACAATTTCAAAGCTAATCATCGCACCGGTTTTTGTTGACGGCAGGCCAGAGGTCTATGAACATTTAAAAAAAAAGTCTTTGTCTTATAATTTAAAAGAGAGAGTTCCATGGGAAAATTACGTCATATTGCACTTTCTGTTAAAGACCCGGAGGCGAGTTGTGAATTTTTTAAACAAGCTTTTGATATGTTTGAGGTTGGTAATTCCGGAACCGGCACTAAATATTTAACAGATGGTATAGTAAATATCGCACTTTTAAATAGAAATGGTAAGCCCCTCGGTTACAAAGGAGAAGAACCATTCTTTGGGTTAGACCATTTCGGAATTTGGGTGGACGACATTGATAAGGCATGCAAAAAAGTCGAAGCTGCAGGTGCTAAACATATTATGGGTAATAAAACCGGCGACCCTAATAGTTTTTATGAAATAAAGTATCGTATGCCAACGGGTGAAGTGTTTGACATTACCGCTGGAGGCTGGAGAGGCGCTGTAAAAGACGTGATACCGGCCAATGATTGATAACAAAATAATGCAGGTAGAAGGGATCACGAAATAAAAATGGTTGTTAGTACGGATCTCGCACAGGCTTGGCTGGATGACGGTTTTGTTCTTATTCGAGGCGTTTTCCCGGAGGAAATGATTAATTTACTCCGTTTAGGAACTAAGAAAGCTATGGAGGACCCCGGCCCTACCGCCAAAGAATATGCAGAGGAAGGTAAAGGAAGATTTTTTACTGACCACCACATGAGAAAACGTATACCAGAGTTCAATGATTTTCTCTCAAATTCATCTGTAAAAGACATTGCCGCTGGGCTCATGAACACCAAAAAGCTTAATTTATTTGATGAACACTTGTTAGTTAAAGAGCCGGGAACCGAGAACCCCACATATTGGCACCAAGATCTACCTTACTATGAATTATCTGGTTCTCAGATTATCTCTCTTTGGATACCAATGGATCCAACAAGTGCAGAATCTGGTGCCATTAGTTTTATACGAAGCTCTCATAATTGGGGTAAAATATATCAGCCTATTAGAATTGGGCTGGGTGATTTGGTAAAAGAGGCAGAATATTTTGACGGACCGGCTCCTGATATTGAAAACGAACCCGAAAAATACGACATAGTAACTTTTGATAATCTGGAGCCCGGAGATTGCTTGGCTTTTCAGGCAGCCGTTCTACATCACGCCTCTCCAAATATAACCAAGAGCGAACGCCGTAGAGCTGTTTCTATTCGGTTTGCCGGCGACGACGTTACGTGGCAACCCCGTTCATATATTCCCTCGGTACCAGATACACCCGATCTCGTCCCCGGCGGACCAATTGATTGCGAGCAGTATCCTTTGGTCTGGTCTAAGGATTAAAGTTTCTTTAATTATTTAATCAATTTGACCATCGAGTCGTAAACATTAAAAAAATACAAACAAACGAGATTCAATGCTTTGTCGCGGTGCAGCATCATCGTTAGTCAGTGGGTCGACAATTGCTGTATGGGGTGCAAAGCGTGCCCGGCCATCTGTTTCAGAATCGTAAGATTTTATTAACATCGCTTCGTTTCTTTGCATCATTGGGAAATAATACCATTTTTGATCAGGATTATGTGTAAGCCTATAGGTTTCACCAATTCGTTCAGCAGCCCGTCGTTCAGTTGCTATCAAATTTTCCAATGCCACTGAGCGAGCATCACAGATGGCTAGAGGATTTTGCTCTACTACGCCCTCGATCGAGCGCCATACATTGACTATTGCAAAACGGTGTTTCAAAAACTCTGCTGCCTTTTCCTGACCATACCAGTCCTGCACCCGCACTGGTCCAGACTTAACGGTGTAGTCATTATGAGCCCGCTGAACCGGCTCACGCACTTTCTTGACTCTGCGAATACCCTCGTCCCCTGCCCGGAGAGTATGATCAAAAACAACCACCTTTTTAGCTGCTAGTTCCTGTATCAGGAAAACCTCGAGCTCAGTATTATAAATATCTTCGATTTGTCTTTCATCGTAAAAATCTGTTACTCCAGTCTCCAACTTCACTAAAGCGAAACCCTCTCTGTCGAGAGAAAGCTCAGCGGTCAATGGGCGCCCATTTGTGATGGAGACCATTTTGGTTTCATATTCGCCGATATGCTCGGATTTTCCTCCACCCGGAGTAGAAGGTACATTTACGGGTTTAATACCAGTATCAACTAAAAAGTTAATACCCGCCTCAATCATTTCATCTTTTTGTTTTGGATTTACTTGCACCATGGCGAAGGTCCTTTTGAGACATGGTCGAACATTCTAATATAGTAATTGATCAAATTTCAAATACACGATCAACCTGTTTTTCGGAGATACTTGAGAATTAATGAAAAAAATTACTAATGGATTATCTTACTTGGAAACCTTACTTTTCTCTTGGGAGTTTGTATTGTTTTTGGTATACGGCTAATTCTGGAGCCAAATTGGCTTCGACTTTGCAACCTGAATGCCGCAATAGCTCAGATGGTAGAGCAATTGATTTGTAATCAATAGGTCCCGAGTTCGATCCTTGGTTGCGGCACCAGGTTCCTAGTTTTGAATTTTAAAGCTAAAAAAATTAAATACCGACTTTCATTCTCCTCTTAAACGAACCAGTCTAGCATAGTCTTTAACTGCCTTTACCATGGGCCATTTAGGTTTATAGCCTAAATATTTTCTGGCTGCATTTAGATTGAATGGCTCTGGAACAAAACTTGTTCCCTTAGATTTTTCCCAAGCCGATTTAGTAAGCTTGATAGAGGCTCCAGGTATTTGACTTTCAACTATTTTTATAACTTCTTTAACCCCTGTAAGTTTGCCATCACTAATGTTAAATATCCGCTGGGATGGATTTGTTTTCTTTTTAAAAGCAAGCGCCACGGCCTCCCCGGCATCGGATGCATAAAGATATTGGTTTATATCCGTCACGGGCTGCCGGATTGTTGACTTGCCATACAAAGCGGCAGGTTCAACCACATCCCTCATGAATGCAGATGCTCGCGACGTGTAATATTGGCTAATGCCATAAACTGAAGAAAACCGCACAGCTGTCAAGTCAACGCCGTAATCACGAGCGTAAATCATCCCTAGCATTTCCGCGGAAAGTTTTGTTGAGCCATAGTAAGAATTTGGACCCCAACGATGGTTTTCAGTCCATGGTTTCCCGTCACGAACACTTGAGTCAAACACACCTATCGTGCTCGAAAATACCATCTTTTTTAATTTAGCAAGACGGTGTGCTTCGAATATATTAACGGAGCCAATAATATTTACACGGGCAGCAAGCGAAGGGTTGGTTCGAGCCTTTTCGGGCAAAAAGGCAGCCGTATGAACAATACCTGTAATATTATATTTTCCAATCACTCGCATGATATTTGGCAAGTCAAGTATATCACCAACTTCGATCGAATACGGTTTCCCTTCCATCACCAAGTCAATGTAGCGAGCATTAGGCGCAACATCATAAAACAAAATATTTTCATTTTTTGCCGCTAACGCTGCCGCGGAATGAGTTGCTATTAGTCCTGCGCCTGTAATCAGCACTGTCATTTTAGCCTCCTGATCGGAAAACCTTGGAGTACTGAATTTAAAGCTAATAAATTTTTAATAATTTATGTTACCTTTTTACGACGTTCAAAATGACCCAGACCGGGGCGATAGCTTTTTTCATCTAGGAATTGCGACATTCCCTGCTCTCGGCTATTTTCCTTGTCCATATATTTTAAGGCATCGCTCTTGGCATTCAGGTAATCTGCGGCTTCAGGTTCATTCATAAAACGTACAGCCCTTATCGCTTCCTTAGTATATTTTACTGCTGCTGGACTTTTCTGTTGCATTAAACGCGCAAGTTTCATTACTTCTGACTTAAGCTTGCTAGCAGGTACAGATTTGTTAACCATTCCAATCTCCATAGCCCTCTTTCCGTTAAATGGTTCACCCGTCGTACCATAATAGATAGCATTTCTGTAATTCATTACTTGACCAATATTCCAGCTGACAATACCCCCCGGAATGATTCCCCAGTTTACCTCGGACAAACCAAATGTGGCGGAGTTAGACGCAATTGCAAAATCGCAGGCACTGACCTGAGTAAAAGCTCCGCCAAAACAATACCCATTCACCATCGCAATTGTTGGTTTTGGAAAACGCGACAGCTTTTGCCAGCGCCAGCCATTTGAAGCTCTGCGAGCTTTTGCTCGAGCTGCGGGATCATCAGCGGTTCCGCGAAAGTAAAGTCTAATGTCTTGTCCGGCACAGAAGGCCTTTCCTGCCCCGGTCAACACCAAGACGTCGGTGTGTGGGTCGATAGATAAGTGATCAATCGCGTCATTCATGTCCAAGTGAAGTTGCGGGCTCATAGCATTTCTCTTTTCAGGCCTATTCATTATGAGAAATGTAATACCCTTGTTACGCTCAATTTTGACCGTTTCAAAAATCGGGTCCTTTGCCTGCGCTTCAGACTTTTTTCGTTTAGATTTTTTTATCGATTTTTTAGCTGATTTCTTTAATGCCATTACATCTTCTCCAGAATACTAAATTTGGGTTAGCGATATTGTCGACAATTTTATTATGTTAAACAATGCGGATAAGAGAAATTTTTTCATTTTGTTTTATGACAGTAATTGCTGTTCCAATAACTTCAGATAAAGTATGTACAAATAATTTTTTTGGAGATCAAATAGTGACTCGTTATTCCATCAGCCAACCGGTTACACAGGTTGAAGCACCAAGACTCTTAACAGGTCAAGGCCAATATACAGATGATGTAAAACTGCCATTTGAATGCCACGCCGTTTTCCTTCGTTCTCCGCACGCCCATGCAAAAATTAAATCTATTGATATTGGTCCGGCCAGAGTTTTACCAGGTGTGATTAATATTTTCACTGGAGACGATTGTGCTGAGGACAATCTAGGCCCGGTTGCCGGCAATACACCTCCTAAACGGAAAGACGGAAGGCCTGGATTTAGGCCTCTTCGAGAGGCGATGCCTCGAGACAAGGTTGTTCATGTTGGGCAACTATTGGCCATGGTTGTTTGTGAGACCATCAATCAAGGCAAGGATGCAGTTGAATGTATAGAAGTTGATTTTGAAATTTTACCGGCCGCAGTAAGCCAAATTGAGAATAATCGACCAGAAGCCAATCAACTATACAACGGCGGAGAAAGAAATGAAGCGTTTACCTCGATAAAGGGTGATTTGGAAAAAACGAATACAGCCCTATCAAACGCCCCGCACCTTATAAAAGAAACAATGGTAGTATCGCGAGTTGCAGCCAATACGATGGAACCTCGTGCCGTTGTCGCAAACTATGATCCCGGACGAGACCATTATACAGTTTATGCCTGTCAACAACGCCCCTTTGTCTGGCGAAATATGATGACAAAGAAAATGTTCGATATCGAAGAAAATCAGATGACAGTCATTGCAGGAGACGTTGGAGGCTCTTTTGGCATGAAGGGTGGACTTACTCCGGAAGTTCCATTAGTGGCTTGGGCTGCCAAACGGGTGGGACGACCTGTTAAATGGGTTTGTGAACGCAGTGAAGGGCACATTTCAGATGACCAAGCTCGTGACGTTGAATTCGAAGCAGAGCTTGGCTTCAACGATGACGGAAAATTTCTGGGTTATCGTGTTCGGGCCTACGCAAATGTCGGTGCGTTTCTTTCGATGAACGGTTTTGGAACCCCTAATGGTGCCGCCAGCTATCTTTGTAGCACCTACGACATGCCAACTGTATTCGGACATTCAACCGCCACCCTTACTAACACTGTACCCATGGCGAATTATAGGGGGCCGTCTGGCACACCGGGAAGTTATGTGCTGGAACGTCTTATAAACCTTGCGGCGGAGAAACTTGGGCTCGATCATTCTGAAATCCGTCGAAGAAATTATATTGCACCAAACGCTATGCCAATCAAATTGCCTAATGGGCAAACCTATGATTGCGGGGAATTTGAGGCTGTTATGGACAAATGTCTTAAACTAGCAGAATACGACAACATTCCATCCCGCCGCAAGAATGCTGAAAAGCGAGGAAAGTTGTACGGAGTAGGTGTCTCGTCAAGTGTAGACCCCTCGGGCAGTCCTGCTCCGGAAGCAGCCGAACTACGATTTGATCCGGGGGGCACCGTGACGGTTTTGACAGCTTCTACGGCTGGTGGACAAAGCCACGCGACAATTTATACGCAGATTGTTTCGGAAACTTTGGGTATAGATGCAGAAAAGATCCGAGTGGTCGAAGGTGACACCAGCAAGCACAGTTTCGGCTCTGGAACTGGCGCTGCCCGAACAGCAACTATTTGCGGCAGTGTGGTCTTGTTAGCCGCAGAAAAAACACGCGATAAAGCAAAGAAAATTGCAGCCCATATGCTGGAAGCTGCATATGATGACATCGAATTTGACCAAGGCGAGTTCATAGTCGCTGGAACGGACCGGCAGGGTTCATTTTCAGATGTAATTGATGTCGCATTTGAACCATCAAAGGTTCCAACCGGAATGGAATTTGGACTATATGAAACTGCAAGTTGGTCGCCGGAAACTACAAACATTCCCAATACATACCATGTTTGTGAGGTCGAAATTGATCCAGATACCGGTACAACCGAACTTGTCCGCTACGCCGCCGTTCACGATGTCGGGGTTGAATTAAACCCTGTTCTTGTAGATGGACAGGTGATTGGGGGAATTGCTCAGGGTGTTGGGCAAGCCCTAATGGAGCAAATGATGTATAATCAGGAGGGTCAGGTTATAACGGGCTCATTTATGGATTATTGCATGCCACGCGCCTCTGATTTTTGTGAATTCACTTTAGACCGACATCCCGTTCCCACGTCGACTAACCCTCTTGGGGTAAAAGGAGCTGGAGAGGGCGGGACAGTCGGAGCTTTGGCCGCTGTGATGAATGGTATAAATGACGCGCTAGAACGTGTAGGCGTCCACAATTTGGGAATGCCAGCCACTCCGGAACGAGTGTGGAAGGCAATTCAGGAAGCGTCTTAACTATGTTTCTGCGAGCCTGCCAGGTAAGAAACCCCGCAGCCTATGCATTAAATAAAGCACTAAAATTACCGTTCCGGCATTAAATACCGCACCTATTAAAAAGGGCAATGTATAAGAGCCTGTCTGGTCGAATAAATAGCCGCCTATCCAGCCTCCAAAGCCCATCGCAACCGCACCAACAAAGAACACTACACCCGTTCGTTTGCCAACTTCCGTTATAGGAAGATGATCCCTTATCGCTACTGCGTACACAGGAAATAGGCCCCCATACCCTAGACCGAACAGGGCCGCTACAACATACAAAACCCAAAGTTGGTAAGTAATTGTAAAGACGACAAGCATAACCGCCTGCACTGATGCAAAGATAAGGAGTGCACGTATCCCCCCCCAACGGTCAGACAACAACCCTAGAAGTAGCGCCCGACTAATAAAAGCGCAAAGGAGCATGGTAGATTGCACCCCTACAGCGTTTTGAATTGGGTGACCCCGATCTGTAACAAAAGAAACGAGATGCCCGAGTGGTAAGGACATAGCTACGCAACAACCAAAAATTGCAAAACATAGACCCTTTTGCAAAGTACTGTCTGAAATTTTTGGGACCTTTAACGATTTAATAGAGCCGCTAGTGGTTCGCTCCAGTCCGTCGCTTTGTTGTACAGGTGGCTTATGGTAAACAATAAAACACAAAGGCAACATAATACATAACGAGAATAAACCGTACCAAAAAAACATGGACCGCCAACCAATCTCCGGCATCACGTAACCAAAAACAGGTAACCAAACTATTCCTGCCAAAGCTTGTCCACTAGCTACAATACCCACAGCGCGTCCCCGGTGTCTGGTATACCAGCGCGCAATGTTAGCTAGTGCTGGGGCGGCGAGCGCTCCCTGCCCAGAAAGCCCAAACATTACAAGGTAAATGGCATATAGTTGCCATGCAGAGTCAATCGCACTTACCAACATTCCACCGGAACCCACCATGATTGAAGCTAAAAACGCTGGAGCGCCAAATCCAAGCCTATCAACAATCCGACCCATAATTAAACCACCAAAACCAGAACCGATAAATTGAAGAGAAAAGGCAAGCGAAGGAACCTCTCGTGGCCAGCCAAAGTCGACCGCCATTTCTTTTAATGCCACTACTATCATGAACATCCCGCCACCGGTAATAAACAACATCGATACAGACCCAACTAGCACTAGGGTCCGGCGGCGCGAAAAGTCAGTTTCTGTTTTAGACATTTGTTTACAGATTTGTTGATGTTGTTCTTGAGATTTATTTTGTCGTGATATACCAGGTTAGGCCACCGGTAAGATAACAATTATTTAGGGGACTTGACCAGCAGGCGATGAAACGCGAAAAACAATATAACACTAATCAATTCAGGGAGAGGTAAATGCCTTTGGGACCAAATGAAGATACACCTAGCCGAAATCGTTTAGAGGGAAAAGTAGCAATCGTAACCGGCGCAGGATCCATTGGGGATGGTTGGGGAAATGGAAAGGCCGCAGCCTATGTTTACGGCAAGGAAGGGGCAAAAACATTTTGCGTTGATTTTCGTCAGGAAGCTGCGGAAGAAACTGTAAATTTGATAAAAGATATTGGCGGCGAAGCAAAAGCTTTTGCAGCAGATGTAACCGATGAGAAAGCCGTGCAGGCCATGATAGAATCCTGCATGCAAACATGGGGACAAATCGACATTTTACATAATAATGTTGGTGGTCAGGGAGTTGGGCGCAGTTTAGATACTATTACAGTGGAGGATTGGGACGCCACCTTTGCCCGCAATGTTACATCTGCCATGCTCACATGCCGATCAGTCGTTCCAATAATGGAAAAACAGGGTGATGGTTCTATTATAAATATTTCCTCGATTGCGGCACTAAGACACCTGAATTCCAATACAGCCGTTTATTCTTCGACCAAAGGTGCCATGATTGAGTTTACAAAAAATATTGCAATTCAGCACGCCAGCTCGGGAATTCGTGCTAATTGTATTTGTCCGGGGTATATAGATACACCCTTTATCAGACGTTTAGTAAATGGCAAACCCTCATATACTTATAAAGGCTACACTTCTGCAGATGAATATGCCGAGGCACGCAATGCTATTATTCCTTCAGGCCGAATGGGCACGGGTTTCGATGTAGCTTACGCTGCACTATTTCTTGCCTCTGATGAGTCAACCCATATTACTGGAACGCATTTCCCCGTTGATGGCGGAGTTACACAAACCTGTCCGGGTGTTTGAAACGAGATAAAGGTCAGCGGGTCGGGCAAAGTCAATTTCCTCAACTTTAATTAGGTTGAGATTAAGAAGCCACCTCGTACTTATCGCGCTTCACCCCTATAAGATTTTGTCCTTCGACCCTAATCAACCTCGTATCATTTTCTCTGCTAGGTGAATGTAGATCCCCTTCATTATAGATATACGCATCTCCTGGCTTTAGCCGATACTCCTTCACTCTTCTAACTTTACCTGGGTTCCCTCCAGCAGGTTTTTGGATGCATTCCCAATCGGTCATTATTGTTTCACCCACCGCCTGACCATATATAGCCCAACTCGGACCGTGGTCATGAGGATTACTTCCCTTCGCACCATTATAACTATGGGCTAAAATACAAAAATTAAACTCTGGGTCCTCATAAAGTAACTGACGTTCTTCTTGCCCCGGATTTTCAAAATGCTCTGCAACAAATGCCGAGTCTCCACAGGCCACCGAAATATAATCACGTACTTTCTCTCGTCCCGCTGGGCCATTGTCTGCTGCCATCGCCGCGTGACAATCTGCCGAGAGTTGTTCAAGCGTATAAGCCATTCTGTATTCTCCTCAACGGTTTATAGATCTATTAAATCGTTACTTAGGTTCGCAAATATCTCATTGGAATTCAACGGAATACAATATTTTAAAAACATTCTTTGAGTAATTCATCAAGTAGCTCGTTAAATCTTTCGGGAAACTCTAGATAAATCATATGGCCGATATCAGGTATTATTTCATGTCTTGTTCCTGGCATCGCTTCGGCTATGCTAATCGCGACCTCCTCAGAAGCTGTTTTATCATATTCTCCAGAAACTATCATTGAGGGTATATGAGTACTTCCGGTCCACTCAAAAATATTAGCATGTTTTAAGGATTGAAATTGACGCAGATAGCCTTCCTTTGAGATGACCGATGTCAACTCTATCCCTTTTTTTACTACCTTTGGTAGAGCACTTGGCGCGCAAGAGCGCGGAACATGAAAAGCTGCAAAACCATCCATTCCCATATCTTCAACAAGAGTAACCCTCTCCATTATCTCTTTTTCTCGAGCGTCGGGTTTACTTAAACCGCCTCCGACTACTGGTTGAGCTAATGTAAGGGACAATACTCGATCGGAAAATGCACGGTGGAAGGCTGCAACCAATACTGCTCCGTAGGAATGCCCGACAAGATGAACTTGCTGAATATTCAGCTCATTTAAAAACTCAGACAGCAACATCACATAATCCGCAACAGACGGTAGGTCTGTATCAAAAGTTCCGGATTTTCCATAACCAGGGGCGTCCCAACCAATTACTCGGTAACGATCTGAAAAGTATTCGTATTGTGTTTCCCAGTTAACCGATCCACATCCCATTCCGTGCACGAATAATAGCGCATCCCCGGTGCCTCTTTCACGATAGGAAATAGAACACTCCCCAGCTTCAAGTATTTTTAGGTTTGGTAGGGCCATTGAAATTTATTTTTTTATCCCAAGTACGTGAAGGATTTTATGCCACCAACGATTATCTTTGTTGACTATTGGGAGCCCGCTAACCTGAGCCGTTAAACGCTGAAAAAACTGAGCAACCACCACCTTTGCCGCACCTTCTAACATTCTTCCCCCGATCGCTGCCACCTTACCACTAATCTCAACATTATATTTGTATTGGATAAATGTGCCTCCATCCCTTGCTTTTAAGGTTACTTGACCAGATCCTGAAGATGCGCCCAATGGCCCCTCAAGGCCACCAGACACTGTTGCTTCGTTCGGCGCATTAAGGTTCGACAGCTTGACAGATGCCACAAAACGCCCCCGAACGGGCCCCACACCTAAAGACACCTCAGCCCTGTAGTCATTTTCTTTAACCAAGTTGAGCTTATGACAACCCGGTATGACAGCAGCTAAGGCATCCGGATCAAGCAATGTATCCCAAACATTTTGAATATCTGCTGGAACAAACGTATCGCCTTGCCCTCTTAGGGCAGTATCAGAACTTTCCTTTTTAGATTTTTTACCTCTCGAAACGGGTAGCTCCAATTCGGCACCATGCAAAATTTCACTTATTTTTGCTGGCGTAAGCGGTACAACAATATTTTCGACACTCAATGCATCACAGACCGCGTTCGCCAAACAAACCGGGGTTGACATGCAGTTCCCTTCTGCCGCGCCTTTGGCGCCCAGCGGGGTAAAAGGTGAGGGAGATTCCATATGAAGTAAAACCGGCTCGGGTACTTCAACAGCAGTTGGCACCAAATAATCTGCAAAAGTTCCAGATAAAAAACTACCATCATCAGCAGTCACAAATTCTTCATACATCGCAGCGCCGATACTCTGTCCAAAGGACCCGTAAATCTGCCCCTCTACAATCATTGGGTTCATTAAAGTCCCAGCGTCATGCATTGTTACATATTTATCGACGCGTATTTCTGCTGTATCTGGATCAATCTCGATGCCGCAAAAATCAAAAACAAATCCGTAGGTTAATGATGTATTGACCCGGTCTTTTTCGTCCGGCGTTGTTAATTGATCAGGTGACCAAGCCGCAGTTTCCCGAAGTGCCGCGTCCATTTCATCAGGCAACAAGCCAGGCGACCAATGCGTGCCACCTGCCACTCGTCGAAAACTAAGAGTATTATCTGCATTCTCTCGGTCAAAAATTTGACCATTACCAAACTCGACTTGTTCTGCTGGTACATTTAAAAGCTGAGCCGCGATCCTAGATAATTTTTCTCGAATCTTTTTGCCAGCCATTTGCGCCGCCACAGCTGTTCCAGGCGAAAACCTACATGAGTATGTACCCGCCGCAATTGACCAAGGGTCCTTGTGTGTATCATGTTCAACATTCACACGAATATCTTTGGGCCTAAGACCCAATTGATCTGCAACAATCTGAGACAGAACTGTTCCATGTCCCTGACCCTGTGGCGTTGTATCACTCGTAACACTGACGGATCCGAGCGGATCAACATTAACAGTCGCCATCGAAATAGCCCCATCTTGAGAACCCTTTTTTCTCCTTTCCTCAACCGGGACAATCGTGCTCAGATACCCCATATTCGACATACCGGGTTCAACCACTGCGGCATATCCGATACCGTATATCTTTCCTGACGCACGCGCTTTTTTTCTTCGTTGTAATAATTCTTCAAGACCCCCTTTTTCTACCGCAATCTCTAAGGCCCTAGGATAATTGCCAGAATCATAGAGTGCTCCAGCTGGGGTCTGGTATGGAAAAATATCTGCCTCCAGTAAATTTCTCCGAATTACATCCAGTGGGTCCAATTCCAATTTTACAGCAATTTTGTGCATTAACCTCTCGATGGCAAAATACATTTGTGGACCACCAAAACCACGCACCAATCCGCCGGGAATTTTATTGGTCATAACTAATCTATTCGTTACATCGAGGTTCTTCACCTTATAGGCTCCACTCAATGCACCATGCATACGATAAAGTGGTCCGGGCATCGGAGAACGCAAATAAGCTCCATAATCATCGAGCTGATCAATCCGCATGCCAATCATTTCGCCGTCATTTTTTACAGCAGCCTCGATTGTCACTACTCGATTGGGTGCAGATGATGCCGCCGTAAGATGCTCCAACCGATCTTCAACCCATTTAACTGGTTTTCCTGTAAGCTTGGAACACAATCCCATTAAAACTATATAAGGGAGCACGGCTTGTTTTACGCCAAAACTACCACCCGAATTTGCAGGAGTTCTGAGCCGAACATTACTCTCCGGCACTCGGAAAGATCGCGCCATCACCGGATGCCCGGTATAAGGTCCCTGAAAATTCGACAGCACGTCATAGACGTTATCATCAGGAAAATATTCTACGATCGCAACAAAAGCCTCGATGGGCGTCAGCGAGTTACGCGGATACTCCAAATCTAGTGAGAAAGTGCGATCGGCTTCCTGAAATGCCTTTTCAGGGTCACCATAAATAAAATTACGCTCCGACATTACATTAGTTCCAGCGTCTTGATGAACTAATGTTGCTGATTCTTTGGTTGCATCCCTTGCATCAATAATCGGGGTCAAAACATCGTAGGTGACGTCTATCAAATCGAGTGCATCCTCAGCTTTATAACGATCACTGGCCACCACAACAGCCACCGCCTCCCCAACAAATCTTACACGATCAACAGCAAGTGCCCATTCGTTGAGTGGTTGTTTAACAATAACTAAAAAGGGATCTGAAATTGCCTTGATATCCTCGCCTGTGTAGACGGCGCTGACACCTCTCAGGGAAGCCGCTTTTGAAACATCTATTGAAACAATTTTTGCACTCGCATGCGGTGAACGCAGGATAGCGGCATGAAGTGTCCCTCGTGGCACTGGGTAATGATCAGCAAATCTTGCCCTTCCAGTCAGAAGACGACTGTCCTCAACCCTTTCTACACTTTGACCAACATAGGGTTCTACTTTTACTGACTGGGGCACTTAAAACACTCCTAGAATATAATTAAAATAATTTAAATTAGAGAATTCCTGTTTTCTTTAAAAATTCTATGACACCCTCATGACATTGTTCAGGCTCTTGAATTTGCATCAGATGTCCCGTTCCTAAAATTGTCTGATAGTCAAACCCCCCATCTTCTGCGAGTGCCTTGTTGGCAAAAGCAGGCCCGGGGGCACCCTTTGCCTCTGGATCACAGCCAAATAACTTCACCGGCCCGCCTATATCCGACGCGTTCGGCCACAAATTCAGTGTCATTGCTTGTATATAAATAGAAGCCTCAAATTCTCTGGGACATGATAGCTTCCAACCCCCGTTTTGCTCATCTATTTGCAACACACAGCGTGCCATTAGCTCGTGGGCACCATCGACCCAGCTCGCGTGTGCACGTGTCTCTTTATAATGACGCGCTAACTCTTCAGGGTCAGAGAAATGTTGAACCCTTCCCATGGCCCATTCATATAGCCGGTCTTCGAAGATATCCATCCTCTTATATTCTCGATGGCCCTTCGGTGGAACATTTGGTGGGTCAAAAAGAACAAGTGCGTCCCATTTAAAACCGAGTTCACAGGCGTGTTTCATTGCTGTACGCCCGGACATGGAGTGGAAAATACCAATATTGGTTTTTTTTCCCAGGCTTTCATTTACAGATTGGAATATATTTTCTAGGTCAAGGGTCATTTGGGCGTAATTATGTCCCGGGAGGCCTGAAACGGCCGTGGGATTTTGGCCATGATTCCGAAAATCGAAAATAGCGAGTTCAAAATCTTCTGCAAACAATCGCCAAAATGGAAAATAACCATCTGCCGCGAATCCATTTCCATTTCCAAGAAAAATTCTTGGGCCATTAGCGTTACCGTGCATTCTGACGCGGACGACAGCACCATCCCCCATCGTCAATTCAAAAATTTCTCTCGGTTTAGGTATTTTAAAAGCCATTTTAGTAATTCGTATAATTTTTTAATAAAAAGACGTGGAACCGATTTAAAACAAATTGGATAAAAAATCGACCCCATTTAATCAAGCTTTTGCCAGATGACGGACCTGCATCTCAACTGTATAGATATAGTTCATGTCACCGACCGGAAAAATTATGGATTTTCGTTTACTTGTTTTTTTTAGCTGTACCTGTCTAGTCCTCAATACCATGGCGTTTATGACCATCACGCCGGTATTGCCTATTTTATTCAATGAGTGGAACCTGACAGAAACTGAGGGGGGCTTGCTGGGTGGCGCATTTTTCATCGGCTACGTTACCTCGGTACCGATTTTGGTAACACTGACCGATCGAATCATTCCAAAAAAAATATATATATTTTCCGGTTTTGTCGGAGCTGCGTCATGTTTCGGTTTCGCTTGCTTAGCGCATGACTTATGGACAGGTGTATTATTTAGAATGCTAACTGGTGTTGGAGTGGCGGGTACTTACATGCCAGCTCTTAAAGCCCTCGTCGACAGCCTCGAAGAACCTGAAAGGAGCAAGGCCTCAGGTTATTATACCTCGGTTTACGCTATTGGGACCGCCATCTCTATTTTAACTGCAGGCTATGTCACAGAATACTGGGGATGGGAGTTGGCATTTTTTGTCGCAGGAATAGGGATCTGCTTTGCTTTAATCATCGGCATGATTGTATTGCCAAGGGGAATAGTTACAGAGCGGACTCAGGGTCAGCTTGCGGATTTTAAACGCGTATTTCGCAATCGTCCCGTCATGATCAATATTACTGCTTACTTCGGACATTTATGGGAGGTGTTTGCCAATAGGGTATGGATAGTCACCTTTTTAGTGTTTGCTGAGTCAGCGCAACCAGGCAGTTTCCTTATATCTGTTACTTGGCTCGCCACGCTTATTGCCTTGATAGGAGTTCCAGCATCAATGTTTTGTGCTGAGTTGGCTGTCAGGTATGGGCGCGAATTGGTTATTCGGGGAAGTATGCTCATTGCCGTTATCGTAGGCGTTGCTGTCGCATTCACAACCGGCTCCCCGCTGTGGGTAATCGGTATACTTGCTCTCGCTTATGGAATGACCAGTTATTCAGATACGGGAACTATTAACACAGCCACTGTTGTAACAGCAGAACCAGAGGTACGCGGCGCAACAATGGCTGTCCATGCTAGCGTCGGTTTTCTCGGAGGTGTACTTGGCTCCTTAGCAATTGGAATGACTTTACAGGCAACTGGAGGAAAAGACTCCCAAGAGGCTTGGACATTTGCATTTTTGGTAATGGCTGCGGGCTCCGCTTTTGGATTTCTAGTCCGTTGGTGGTTTGGACGAGAGCATCATCGGTTATAATCCTTCAACAGCGATAGCATTGGACGTCATTACTGCTTGCCTCATGACTTTCAAGTCAGCATATTCGTCACTTTCATACCAATTTTTTAAGGATTCCATATCAGGAAAGGCAATGATAGTCATTCTTTCAGGATCCCAATTTCCCTCGATAACTTTAATGATGCTTGAGCGAACAATCTTTGTTCCACCATATTTTTCTATTGTCGCATTCACTTTTGAGGAATAAAGGCGCATGATCTCAGTATCACCGTCTGATGTCCTATGCGTAATATAGTATGCTGTCATCAAAAACTTTTATCAAATACCATCTAGCGCAAGGACATTAGATCGGGAACTCGATAGTCTCATTGCCTTAAGATCTGCATATTCAGGGGAATCATACCAAGATTTAAGCGCTGCCCGATCAGGGAATTCCAAGACAATTATTCTTCTTACCGGCCATTGCCCCTCAATTACCTCTAGATCACCTCCACGACAAACAAACTTTCCACCATATTGTTCTATCGTCTCAGTAACTTTTCCCGAATAGGTTTTCATGACCTCATGATCCNTGACCTCTTGTTGGTCAGCTANAAAATAGGCAACCATGATTTAACCCCCTGTTACGAATTTTTAAAAAAACTTAAATCATAAATTTTTTAGTAAGAATTTGTAGTACTTTTTTCCATGCATCCTCTGACTGAGAAAGACGAAAATTATCGTTATTCAAGGTATTTTGAAAGGCGTGGCCGGCCCCATCNTAGCGGAAAAACTTGTGTGTGACGCCAAGTTCCGTCAGTCGAGCGTCAAACCTGTCAACATCTTCTGGAGAAGGATTTTTATCATCATTACCATAAAAGCCAAAAACATCACATTTTAGTTTTGAAAATTGATCGAAGACACTAGAACCATCCCCCCATGACGAAAAAACGCCTCCACTATAAAATGGTATACACAACTTAAAAATTTCAGGTAGCGCACAAGCTCCAAGAAATGCCGTTCGGCCGCCCATGCAGTGCCCCATAATAGCCATACGAGATATATCTGCTCCCTTCAGTGACCCTGCAAATCTTACCGTAGCCTTGATATCAATAATAACTTCCATGTCTGAACGGAATTTTACTGCATCCTCTGCCTCCAGATTTTTATGGCGATGATAAAAATCAGGGGCTAGGGTGAGAAAGCCGGCGGAGCCCAGCCGATCAGCGCTCTCAATTGTAAAACTATCCATCCCTCCACGATGAAAAGTTAAGATAATTACAGGATGTGGGCCGAAACCAGACGGCTCACCAATATATATAGGCATGTTACCGCCTGTAACTTCTGCTTTGTCCCACCGACTCATTGTGCCCTCAGAAATTTAATACAACGCTAGTTCGTAACGTCCCCACCATCAACTACTAGAGTTTGTCCTGTCATAAAGCTACTTCCATCAGAAGCTAAAAAAATAGCCGCGCCAATTAAATCTTTGGGCAATTGCTCCCGCTTTAATGCCCGGCCTCTTAAAGACGCCTCGTTATAGGGCGCAAAAGTATTATCAGCTGCGGCAACTGCTTCACTCATTGTTAAACCAGGTGCCAGAGAATTTACTCGTATATTATCATCTCCGAGTTCGCGGGCTAGAGCTCGCGTCATGGCGATGATAGCCCCTTTTGAGGTGACATAATGCAAAGTATAAGGAATACCTTTTAANGCCGTGCTAGAAGATATATTGATTATCGAGCCCCCTCCGCGTCGCCGGAGCTCTGGAACAATGGCCTTGCTGCAGTTGAAACTTCCTCGAACATTGACCGCCATAACATTGTTCCACTCCTCGGACCCTATATCTAGGAAGGTACGCCTCGGCAAATCAACAAACATGGCTGCGTTATTAACAAGTATATCTATGCCGCCGAATCTATCAGCCACTTTTTCCACCATCGAATGACATGAGGACAAATCCGTGACATCACATGGCAATCCAATCACATCACCGCCATTTTCAGTAATCTCCTTCACTTTTTTTGAAGTATCCAGAACATCAGATATACAAACCTTTGCACCCTCTTTCGAAAATGCCATGGCGTAGGCTNCGCCAAGGCCTCTTGCTCCTCCTGTGATTACTGCAACCTTATTATTTAGCTGACCACTCATTGTATCCCTCACTTCAACAATTTATGCATTTCCGGAATGGAGGCCTGCGCTCTTTAGAGCCCCAACCTTTTCTCTGTTTAAATCAACACTCTTGGCCACATCTTGACTATCCTTAAATCTGATAGAGACTTTTTTTANCCAACCGCGACACAGGTATTACTTATAAAAAAAACAGCCTGATACAATAAAATTAAAAAAAATTTTAAGACAGAATTTTTTATCTCATATACCCTAATAGCCAATTCCCTGTTCGTAAATTGAAAGGATATAAAGATGCCTTTTTTCCCTTCCTTAGCCCCCGACGCTGGTATTGGGGATCTTTTTAAAATTAAACCTGGCCATCGAGAGGGATTTGGAAAATTCTCTGAGGCGGTCATGCGGGGAACATCCAATTTCACNATCGGCGACCGTGAACTCATAGCCGCCTACACTTCTGCTCTAAATGCCTGCGACTACTGTTATGGTGGACATGCCGCAATCGCGCGCGAGCACGGCGTTGAGGAAAATGTTTTTGAGATTTTAATAGATGATATTGAGTTAGCGCCTGTTGATGACAAACTCAAACCAATTCTCCGTTTTGTTAGGAAGCTTACCCTAGAGCCATCGAAGATGGTTCAAGCCGATGCTGACGCCGTTTATCAATCTGGTTGGAACGAAGAAGCACTCGCTGACGCAATATGGATTTGCGCTCGTTTTAACATGATGAATCGGTTATCTTTAGGACACGGTCTAAATGCAGACCCCACATTATTTGAAAGCCGCGCCAAAAAAATGTCATATGAAAAAAGTTAGCAATTANCCTGCGGATGGATCTAGAATTATTTTACCNGAAAGAATCTCACGTTCCATCATTTCGTGAGCTGCCACCGCTTCACTGAGNGGAAATACTTTTTCAATCTTCGCCTTCAATTTTCCAGTAGCAGCCAAAGTCACTGTATCATTAACATTTTTATCTGTATTACCAGTACTNCCAAAAATCCGAATATTTTGATGGTATAAAAAAGCACAATCGAGCTCTACTTTGCCTCCACCATGTGCTCCCGCAGTTACTAAACGACCGTGTTTACGTAAACATTTTAATGCTTTCGGCCATGTTTTAGGGTTGGAAATATTTTCAAAAACCAAATGGATACCTTCGCCACGCATATAATTTTCGACAACTTCGGTGAGGTCTTCCTTAGCATAGTTAATACCAAAATCGGCTCCATACTTACACCCCACCTCCACTCTCTTGTCTGACCCGGCAGCCGCGATTACTGTCGCGCCTGCGGCCTTCGCGATCTGTATTCCTGTCAGTCCAAGCCCTCCGGCTGCACCCATTACTAGAACTGTCTCGCCTTCTTTTAAATCGCCCACATCAAACAATAGGTGGTGAGCCATCGGCCCATGGCGTAAAACCGCTGCAGCTTCTGCAAATTCAAGATTTTTAGGTAGTTTAACAGCCACTGATGCTGGTACTTTTACCAGTTCAGCGGCCCCTCCCCAGCACCCGACACCCAACATTCGGCTATTGGTGCATTTTTTGAACTCCCGAGCTCGGCATCTCGCACACTCCAAACAAGGGATCCGAGATAACAAGCCGACCCTATCTCCAACTCGAACATTGTAAACATCATCCCCGACCTCTACAACGATACCCGCTGGATCGACTCCGCCAACATGGGGCAAGACTACTCCACGCTGGGACTGTTCTCCAGCGCGAACAGCGCAATCAAGCACCCTATTTACTGTAACCGCATGAACTTTAACAACAATTTCCTGCGTTCCAGCAGTCGGATCCTTTATGTCCTCATATCCCAGAACGTTTGGTGGTCCAAACCTTTCATAAAGGGCGGCTTTCATTCCGCAGCGCGCACCGCAACGGACATATCTCCAATTAGGTCACAGGCACAGTGCATAACGTCCCCAGGATGAACCTCACTCACTCCTGGCGGAGACCCTGTAAAAAGGTAATCGCCGGGGTGTATAGTATAAAACTCTGACGCGAATTCGATTAAACGCGGAACGTCAAAAATCAGATCACGGGTATGTGCATCTTGCTGCAGTTTTCCATTCAGATGAACAGTAAAGGGTACGTTCCCCGGATCTGGAATTTCATCTGCTGTAACCATCCAAGGTCCGACTGGTGCATACCCATCACAAGATTTACGAAAGCTTCGATCTTCTATGCCCCTTACCGTCATATCAAGACCTAAAGTGTAACCAGCGACATAATCCATTGCGTCTTCTCGTTTAATTCGACTTCCTGTCTTCCCAATAATAATTACGAACTCAACCTCGTGATCATTGCGTCGATCAGGAAACCGGATTGCAACACCCTCTGAAGGGCCGACTACCGCCGAATTCGCTTTGAGAAAAATACCTTGATTCTGAATACCCGAGGGACGCCTTGGTCCCTTATCTTCTCCAGTGATGTGCGGCTGAGCAGCCATCTCAGCCACATGGGCTTCATAATTGACCGGCGCCGCCATCGTCTTGCACTGACGCGCTATCGGGGGCAACAGTTTTACGTCCGAGACTGCAATTTCCGGAGCCGAATTAGCAGCCACTTCCATCCGTTCCCGGTACTCTGGTAAAGCGGCTACAACAGCATCCCCTTTCATGTCGTAAGCTGCTTTATCTCGGATTTCCGATTGGATGTCCGTGATATCCCGGATGCTTCCATCAACCACAACCCCAAGCCTATCTTCATCAAAACGGCAAAGTTTCATTTTATTTTCCTATTCACCAATTAAAGGATGACAAATTTTCTGTTATATTTAACCAGCGACTTTAGGAAAAGGGAATGGGCTTGATAAAATTTAAACTTCTCCGTTCTCAAAAACAAAATAAACTTACTTGGCAGTTTATCGCCAGAGTATTAGTTTTAGATAATCCAATAATAAATAATAGATATCTAAATCGAGGACGACATGAAAGCACCACGAGTAACAGGCTTGAGAAGCATAGAGTATAATGTACCCGATCTATCAAAAACGAGCCGTTTCTATGAAGAATGTTGGGGTCTGGAAAAAATAGCAGAAATTAAAAATGAGCATTTTTTTCGGGCAAGCGGCTCAGAACACCATATTGTTGTATTACAAGAGGGGGCAACCCCGGGTGTAAAACGTATAAATTTTGCCGCCACCGATAAGACAACTGTAGATTCTTTTCACGATAAACTGAGGGGCTTAGGTATTGAAATCAAACATAATCCAGCAGTTATTGAAGGCCCAGGGGGCGGTTATGGCTTTGGATTTAGGGATCGCGATGGCATTCAATATGCGATAAGCTCGGACGTAGCTGTTCATGCGGATACGAGTATGGAAAGTGACCGCCCATTTAAACTAAGTCACGTCGTTCTCAATTCAACCAAAGTAGAAGATCAAACTGAGTTTTTTCGCGATATATTGGGTTTCCGAGTGAGTGACCGCACCGAACGAATGAATTTTATTCGATGTAGCCCGGATCACCACAGTGTCGCTTTTGCTCATTCTCAGGGCGCTTCTCTTAATCATGCGGCTTTTGAAGTCCCAGACTTTGACGCTTTAATGTGTGGATCTGGAAGAATGAAACAAAAAGGTTTCCCAGTCCAATGGGGTGTGGGCCGCCATGGTCCCGGTAATAATGTATTTGGTTATTTTTTTGAACCCAATGGCATGGTTGTGGAATATACTGCAGAGGTCGAACAGGTTGACGATAATACCTATAAAACCGGAACCCCCGAAGAATGGGCCCAAAGGGTTAAAGGACCAGACCGATGGGGTTTTGCAGACCCACCTTCACCTCTTCTCAGACAATGCATGGGAGGAAANCCACAAGCACCAAACTTAGAAAACTTCTGAAAATAATAAGCAAGAAACTCAATTTATCAAAAAACTTAGAGGTGTAACCCCTTGCATGCCATTTTAGCTTGTCGTAGCCTCTAAATTGGGGGAGTACAAAATTTGTTGATTTGTTACGCCTTAGATACAATGATGCTTTAGTGAAGTATCAGAACAGTATATTATTAATAGGTATAGAGGGAGGTTCTCTAGAATGAGTATTTTAAAACATTCGGCTTTAGGATTGATGGCAGTAGCCGCTNCAGCCATAGGAATTAATGCNCCCGCAGACGCTCAATTTTACAAGGGCAAGCGGGTAAACATAATTATTAATTATAGTGCCGGGGGCAACACTGACATTCAAGGACGCATGGTAATGCGCCATATGAAAAAATATATCCCTGGAAATCCACGTCTAGTATTTAGACATGTTTCGGGTGCAGGCGGCAGTGTTGGCGCAAATTTTTTAGCGGAAGCCGGAAAAACAAACGGATATATGATGGGGGTGTTTACTATTCCGATTATGGGACAAGTAATGCGAGCGCCCGAATTAAGAGCTGACCTAGCAGCGTTTCACTATGTAGGAGCGATAGGACAGCAAACAATTTCACATATNAGAAAAGATGCCATTCCTGGAAAGACAATCAAAAGTTGGAAAGACCTCCTCAATACAGATCACAAGATCCGCACCGGAGGTCACGGACCAACCAGTAGTAAAGATTTGCGAACAAGACTATTTTTTGAAGCTTTGGATATTCCACTTAAACATGTGACAGGTTATAAGTCCGGCGGCAAAATCCGCGCTGCTATTCTTAAAAACGAGCTAGATATGACTGCTGACTCTCTTGCAGGATATTATGGTCGGGTAGTCGGACAGCTAATCAAACCGGGAGTT
The DNA here is from genome assembly GCA_002712335.1 of Rhodospirillaceae bacterium. Next base: position 40,444 of record PATI01000022.1, read on the forward strand.
TCTGTGCCGGTTTGGCACGTTGGCACACCGGGGCCAAATAATAGCATCCTGCATTCACCGTCCGTCGCCAAAAATATTCCAAGTTTCCAGACTGTTTACGAGGCAAAATTCGGGAAAGGTAAAAGACCTTCCGCAAATATATGGAATTCTATCAGGACTATTGCTGCAACACGTGAGATGCTGCGTATAATAGTTTTCCGCAAAGGAACTAATCCAAAAGCGGTAAAAATTATGCGAAAAGCCTGGGATCAAACAACTAAGGACAAAAAGTTCTTAGCTGAGTATCAAAAGGTGAACGGTAGTATGTATATCGGAAAAAGTGGTGCCGAGGCTCAAAAATATGTAAAGACTATTGTCAATGTAGATCCGAAGCTTCAAAAGTGGCTACTAAACTATGCTGACAAGGCCAGAAAATAGTCTGACAACTTTTTAGTAGTTATCAAATAAATCTCTGTGGGAGCGTTCTTTTGAACGCTCCCAGTTTTTCGGTTTTAAAAGGTTCGATCCGATGACATTTATGGAAGNCATCCTTGATGGACTAAGACTAGTCCTCGTTTGGCCAGCACCCGGATATATGCTGCTAGGAGTGGCTATTGGTATGTTTTTCGGTGCCGTACCGGGCCTCGGTGGTTTGGTAGGTATGGCTATAATTCTGCCTTTCACATTCGGTATGGAGCCCAATGTAGCTTTTGCCTTCATCCTCGGCATGTACGCAGTAACTACCACAGCCGATACACTTTCATCTGTCCTTTTAGGAATTCCCGGAACAGCGGCATCACAGGCTACAATTCTAGATGGATACCCAATGGCGCAACGGGGTGAAGCATCAAGAGCTTTAGGCGCAGCATATACCGTATCTATGATTGGTGGAGTGATTGGCGCTGTCTTTCTTGCAATATCGATCCCAATTGTCCGCCCTATAATTNTAGCTTTTTCAGAACCTGAGCTCTTTGCTATGGCAGTGCTGGGCTTAACAATGGTCGCATCGCTAAGTGGCAAGTCAATTTTTAAAGGAACTGCAGCTGCCTGTTTCGGTTTGATGCTGGCATGTATTGGCTTTGCCGAATTTGGGGGAGTGAGACGTTACTGGTTTGAACAAAACTTTCTACTAGAGGGATTACCTATTGTCCCCTACGTGCTCGGACTATTTGCGATCCCAGAAGTACTTGAGCTGGCGGTACGAAACACATCAATATCTCGTGTTCAACGTGAAGAAGTGGCTACGGGTGGAATAGTAAATGGCATGAGGGACGCCGCAAAAAACTGGTGGCTTGGTCTCAGATGTACTGTAATCGGTGTATATGTCGGTATGTTGCCGGGCCTTGGTGGCTCAATAGTTGACTGGGTAGCTTATGGACATGCCGCGCAGAGTGAGAAAAATAATGAAAACTTTGGTAAAGGAGATGTGCGTGGGGTGATCGCTCCTGAGGCGGCCAATAATGCTATGAAAGGCGGCGCTTTGCTCCCAACAATTGCTTTTGCCATACCCGGCAGCGCTTCAATGGCAATTTTGCTGAGCGCCTTCTTTATACAGGGGTTGGAACCCGGGCCCCAGATGCTCACCGACAAGCTTAATATAACCTTTACTCTGGTCTGGACCTTGGTCCTTGCAAATGTCGCAGGAGCCGTAGCGTTGCTCCTTTGGGGAAGTCAAGCTTCAAAAATCACCTANCTGCAAGGCCATATGATTTTGCCCGCTATCATGTTGGTCGTTTTCATGGGGGCTTGGGTGGGTAATGGCACCCTTGGAAACTGGATCGTTTTACTCGTCTTCGGCTTCATTGGATATTTCATGAAGTTGGGAGGTTGGCCAAGACCCCCAATAGTATTGGGTTTCGTACTTGGAAAGATTATGGAAGAGGCTATGAACCTCTCCATGCAAGTTCACGGTTGGGGATCATTTACTAGGCCTATTGTCCTGATAATAATCGCGTTGACAGTAATAACAGTTATCTATGCAGTGCGAAATCAGAGAAAAAAAAGAGCTGAACAAGCTGCAAAGGAAAACGACCCCTCTGCTCAAGCAGAAGGAGCTTCAATGGTTGTAGAAGAGGGTGGAAAAGACTGCCCGCCTGCATCTTGGCCTATCGCAGCGTTACTGATTGCCATATTTGCATATTGCTTTTACGAGGCTGTACCGTGGACTTTTTCGCCCAAGGTCTTTCCGCAGACAGTCGCGATTACGGGGCTGCTGTTAGCATTNGGTGCTTTATTTTACGATCTTAAAGGTGTGTCCGCAATCAAGGCCGGTACTGCCGCATCTGATGTAGTTGGCGTTGAAAAGGAATATGTCCTTAAAAGTCTCTACTTTCTATCTTGGCTTCTGGGTATATTCATATTGACACTAATTATAGGACAATTTCCTACTTTGCTCCTTTTTGTTATTTTGTATTTAAGAATTTGGGGTAAATACAGCTGGAAACTAATAGTAATATATACTCTTGGGGCGACCGCCTTCCTGCTGATTATGTTTAATGAGATAGTCCCTGTGATGTGGTATGAGCCCGAACATTTACCTTCACTTTTCCTCTAGTATTGCGGTTTAAATAGAGGGGTTTTTGTTTGAGGAATCAGACCTCGCAAGGTAGAACGCGGATCCAAATATTACCAGGCCGCCGCCCCAAACCCATAAGGTTGGGATTTCCTGNAAAAAAGTAAAACCAAGCGCCGCTCCAAACGGGAGACGCAGAAATAGAAACGGAAAAACAGCTGTAGCATCCGTTGAGGCAAAAGCTCGACCTAAACACCTTTGATTAAGGGTAGCAAATATTGCGATTATAAGCATCATTAAGAGCTCCCATAAATTCGGCCATTGCCAATCAAAAAGGGCTCCAACAAAAATCAATGGTGTCATATATATTGCATGAAAGAAAACTACCTTATCTGGCGGGTCAGACCTCGTGGCATATTTTAAAAGTGTACCACTTCCAGAAGCGCAAAGCGCAGAGCAGAGGACAAGGATCGCGCCAACACTAATTGTCTCAAGACCGGGTCTAATAATTATAATGGCACCCGCAAACCCTGTTACTAAGGCAAAAACACGGTTTATACGGAACGTTTCACCAAGAAACATCATGGCTAAAACCATTCCAAACAATGGCGTAGTAAACGTCAGAGCTTGCGCATCAGCGATTTCAATTAACGCAACACCCGGGAAAAAGAACATTACAAATCCTGCCCCGGTCATGCCTCTCGCAATAAAGGCCTTATGGTTTTTAGATTTCCAAATACCTGGACCAATTTTTATCGCATACGGAACCATCAGTAAGAGTGCAAAGAATGCGCGAAAGAAACCTATTTCAATTGGGGGAATATCAGTCGCTATTATTCTGACACACAAGGCCATAAGAGCAAAAGAAATACAGGCGAGGCACATCCATATACCACCCCGTGCTGTAGCCGGAAGGGTTTGAAAAAAAGAGGCGATATTTTTCATCGGATTATCCGACCAGAAACATACCGCCTCAAAAATTGATTATATTCAATGATGCCCTATGATCCATCNATCATTGCGCTATAACCTCCATCAACGAATAAGTTTTCGCCGTAGATGAATGATGCTTCATCACTTGCCATGAAGTTAACGGCTGCCGCCAGCTCTTCTGGTAATCCGGGCCTGTGCAGCATGTTTGTAACATAACGTCCCGGATCAAACTCTTGCTTCCCTACCGGAGATCCAATCCGATTTGGTACTACGGAATTAACCCTAATTCCATACTGTGCATATTGTGAAGCTATTGCGCGAACGAGGTTCGCTACGCCACCCTTGGCGGCGCAATAGGCAACGGCACTATCACGACCTTTAAATCCTGAGGTAGAACCGATATTAACGATGGCTCCTCCATCACCCTGTTCAATCATCTGCTCTCCAACGTATTTACATGTCAAAAATTGACTAGTGAGCGTAACGTCGATTGTTTTTTGAAAATCAGCTAATGAACATTCCCGGATTGTTAAATTATCCGAAATTGCAACGTTGTTTATAAGGGTATCTATTCGACCAAAAGCACTTACTGTATCTGCTACCAAATTTTTAACAGAATCTTCATCANCAACATTTGCTTTTATAAAGATCGCNTGACCCGGACTAGAATCATTAATTGCATCGGCTACACCCTCACCACGGTCATCTAAGTCAACAACCGCCACTTTGGCACCTTCTTTTACAAATAATTTAGCAGTTTCCTCTCCAATATTTCGTCCCGCGCCCGTGACGATTACCACTTTATCCTTGTGTCTCATCGGCCTCCCTCTCATTTTAAATTAGTATCTTTAGTAATGGCGCGGATTCAATAGATCACCTCGCCCAAAGTCAATGTGCAGGAGACAATTAGTATACATCGAAAAATATCACATAGATTTTTTAGTATACATCGAAAAATGTCACATAGATTTTTTTGTCCCCTAGCATCGTATCAGCTGCTGGTGTAAAACCTCTGATACAAATAGACAAATTCAATGTATTTTTTATGACAAAGCTCTTAGTATTTCGGGTTGGAATTGTGAGCTAACGGAGAAAAAGATGGATGATACATCAGGAACAGCTTTGACAAATGACCATGCAGGGTATCGGGGCTTAAGAGACTGGATTGAAAAGGTTGATGGATTTGGCGAATTACTTCGCGTGGACAACGCTAGCTGGGATGCCGAGATGGGAAGTATTACGCAGATGATGACAGAAAAAAGTCGTGGTAATGCCCCTGCCCTACTTTTTGATAATATTCCTGATTACGAGTCAGGGTATCGTACCTTATATGGATCTCTATCTTCTATTAAGCGGGTAGCGTTGACGCTAGGTTTGCCTTTGGCTTTCGATCGTAAAGTGGACATTGTCCAGCAATATTACGACCGAATGCAAAACCTGCAATTAATCCCTCCTAAAATGGTTGAAACTGGACCTGTCATGGAAAATGTAATGACAGGTGATGATATCGACGTTTTAAAATTCCCCGTACCAAGACACCACGAAAAAGATCAAGCTCGCTACATAGGCACAGCTAACTGTGTAATTTCAAAAGATCCGGACAACGGTTCCTATAACGTCGGCACGTATCGTAACCAGGTGTACGATGCAAAAACTATTGGCTGTCAAATCACCGAAGGAAAGCATGGCAGAATTCATAGAGATAAATATTTCGAACGAAATGAAGAATGTAAATTTGTTATCCTGGTTGGCGAAGACCCATTGCTTTACATGCTCTCTGCAAGCCCACTACCAGATGGAATTTGCGAGTTGGATTTCGCGGGTGGCCTCCGAGGAGAAGCCATAGAATGTATCACTGGACCTTACACTGGTTTTCCAATTCCCGCAGACGCCGAGATTGCCATTGAGGGTGTAGCAAAGCCGGGAAAGGTAAAACAAGAAGGTCCTTTTGGTGAGTGGATGGGATATTACTCAGATGACTCGGTACCACGCGCTTATGTCGAAATAAAAACTATACTGCACCGGAATAATCCTATCATTTGCTGCGCGCCGCAACACAAGCCGGTTGATGAAACAGGGTTGCTAAAAGGTATTGCTGGCGCAGCAGAAATTTGGCGTTCACTGGAAGCATGCGGCCTCCCAGATATAAAAGGGGTTTGGAACCATGAGGGTGGACCAGCAACGAGATTTACCGCTATTCAGATACGGCAACGCTACCCCGGTCACGCCCGAAACGTTCTGCACGTTGCATCCAATTGCCAGGGTGGAGCTTATGCCGGAAAATGGACCGTGGTTGTTGATGACGATATTGACGCGGGCGACCTGGATCAGGTGCTCTGGGCCATGAGCACCCGATTTGACCCAATTGTTGACATTGATACGATTCAGAAAGCTTGGGCCTCGGGTCGTGACCCGCTCGTACAACCGGGAAATTTCAACAGTCGAATACTGATTGATGCTTGTATACCTTACGATCAATATCTCAAGGGGACTTTTCCCCAAGTTGTAGATGTGAGCGACGATTTACGGAAACGGATGAAAGAAAAGTTTAATCACCTTCCTTTCCCGCAAGATTAAAAGGCAAAAACTGCATAAGGTTTTTAGAACCATCGATAATTAGAAAAAATCAAATTTTATTGAGAAAGAGGCTATGGACGTGCACGATTTAGGATTTGAACACATCAGCATGACACCCGAGCAAGAGCAGGACCTTGCTGATACAATCTGGAAACAAGACAACGTTGAATTGACAACAGTGGGCGTTGACGTTGGATCTTCAACATCCCACCTAATGTTTTCAAAGGTCCATCTCCAGCGTCTTGCTGAAGGGTTATCAAGTCGGTTCGTTGTCGTAAATCGTCAGGTATTGTGGCGGTCTCCAATACTGCTCACACCTTATCGTCCGGATTACACTATTGACGCTGAAGAACTAAAAGAATTTTTTGGTAATGCATACAAGGATGCCGCACTCACACCAGAGGACATTGATACAGGTGCGGTTATCCTGACAGGAGAGGCCCTTAAAAGAAATAACGCGCGAGCAATAGCAGATTTATTCGCGGAAGAGTCCGGGAAATTTGTCTGCGCATCCGCTGGGCACAACCTGGAGGCATTAATGGCTGCCAATGGCTCTGGAGCCGTCGCTCTCTCGAGACAAAATCATCAGACTATCCTTAATATCGATATTGGAGGAGGTACGGTCAAATTGGGTCTATGTTACGGTGGCCGCTTGATAGCAACATCTGCATTTGCTGTTGGCGGACGCTTAATTGCCTTTGACTCCAATGGAAAAATGACGCGTATCGAAGGTCCAGCAGAACAGGTGGCAGAGGATTTAGGAATCTCCTTGAGGCTTGGGGAAGACTTATCGTCTGAAGACAAAAAGAAAATTGTAGGTAGGATGACAGATGTCATAGTCGCATATGCTACACGTCAACCCGACGACAAACTTTGTAAGGCTCTCCTACTAACTGAAACACTGCCAACGGAACCCGCGATCGACGGTATAACATTTTCTGGTGGGGTTTCTGAATATATTTATCGGCGTGAAGAAGAGGACCGAGGTGACCTCGGAAAGTCAATAGCCCACGATTTACGCCATGCGCTGGCTGACAAACGTATACCGGAAAAGGTTTACGACCCTGGTCACGGAATAAGAGCTACGGTAGTTGGTGCCTCTCAATTCACAGTGCAAGTAAGCGGAAATACAATTTTCTTATCGGAAAAAGAGAAACTACCTGTCAGGAATGTTCCGGTGGCGAGTCTGGATATCGATTTATCAGACGAATTTACTGCCAATGATGTTTCAAATAAAATTTCTGATGCCCTTAAAAGACTGGACATGGTAGAAGGCGAAGATAGGGTAGCTATCGCTTTTAGGTGGGGAGGTGACCCTCTTCATGCCAGACTTTACGCACTAGCAAAAGGTATTTATCAGGGACTTCCAAGGACCGTGGCAGATCCCGACCTACCAGTTGTTATTATGATGGACGGAGATGCCGGGCGTACCATCGGAAATATTCTCGTTAAAGAGCTGAACGTTGAAGGCGAAGTGATTTCAGTGGACAACGTTCAACTACGCGACTTCGACTTTGTTGATATTGGAGAATTTATGCCTGATACACAGGTTGTCCCATTAATTATAAAATCGCTTCTTTTTACAGGCCCTGGCCAGGAATAATTGCTTTTAAATGACAGAACTCTCTGCGTTAATAATCGGATTTCTCCTCGGGCTTAGGCATGCGCTTGATGCCGATCACGTCGCAACCGTTGCTGCCCTTGCCACCCGATCCCAATCTGTTGGCGAAACAATCAGAACCGGGCTAGCTTGGGGTCTCGGACATGCAGCAACGTTGCTAGCCGTATGTATATTAATCATTGTTTTTCAAATCCCTTTCGCAGAAAATATAGCTGGATTACTTGAATTTTTTGTAGGCTTGATTTTGTTGTGGCTCGGATTAGATGTCATTTTGAGAGTCTTGAGAGGCCGCATCCATGTACATCTGCATTCTCACGTTGATAGAGGCAGTCATATCCATTTTCATAGTCATAAAAACGAATCTGATCCAACAAAATCAATTCATAATCACGAACATAATCAGAACATGCCATTTAGGGCTTTGTTGATTGGTACAATGCATGGTCTAGCAGGATCAGCAGCCTTACTCTTGCTCTCCTTAAGCCAGGAAACCTCTATTATCCAAGCACTTATTTACATCATTTTGTTTGCTTTTGGCTCAATAATTGGTATGGGCATATTATCAGCGGTAATTGCTTGGCCTATAATGGCTAGTGCCCGCAAGGGAATTGATTTATTCAAAAAATTTAATTTGTTAATTGGAGGGATCACTGCTCTTATTGGATCCGTTGTGATATCCCATTCCTTTCAACATCTAACTGTATTTATTACTAAATTTTAGAGAAAACTATATGCCTCAATTCCGAATTATAAACCTTGCTGATGCACCAATTACTCCTATGAAAGGTGGTCGCGGCACACAATTAAGATTGATTAATAAAGGAATTGGCGCAGAAAAGGTTGATGTGCATTTAAATCGCCTTGATCCAAAGGAACCGGGAGGTCGCTACCACCATCATACAAAGGCTGACAACGTATACATTGTAAAAAAAGGCGAGGGTCAGTTAGTCGTCGAAGATACAACTTATACCATCAGGGAAGATGACGTTATATATATACCTGCAGGACAAAAACATTCTCTGACAAACATCAGCAATTCAATTTTCGNAATCTTTGAAATTTATTCACCTGCAGGCGAAGATTTTGATTTTATTATCGACGACTAATTATTATCTGGGGGTTGATCCCCATTTGGCCAATTTTCAACTTCATGAAAATCATCTCCAGCAGGCGCGTAAATTTCAATAATCTTGCAAGTCATGTCTTTACGCGCATTAGTGGCAGTATGAATTAAATTNGGTGGTATAAATCCAACTTCGCCGACATCTAACACGTGACGCCTACCCCCCTCGATGCAAACTTCCAACTGACCTTCCATCACGATATACACATTTTCTGCGTTTTTATGATAATGAATTTCTCCCCGACTTGCTCCCGGTTTAATTACATTCACATGCACATCGACGTTCCTTGAACCAACCGACGGATCAATACAACCAAAAACTTTACCCCGCCCGAGTGGCAAAGCACGAGTTGGTGCTTCCTCTATTTTGATCTTATGAAATGTTTTTTCTTTCTTCATAATCTTAAGCCCAATGATCTATATTATTACTCTACAATATAAAAATTTTTAGACCAGCTAACATTGACACGCTTCTGATCATCGACCAATTTATTTGTTCCAAAATATCGTTTACAAGGAGAAATGGTATGGGCTTTGAAGTTATAGAAGTCCCCGATCTNCCCCCACCCGGACAATTCACTCATGTGGTTAAAAAAGGAAAGATGGTCTTCATATCTGGCCAAACTGCTGATACGGAAGCAGATTCGGGAAACCTAGAACCCAGCGCCCATGCCGAACGTGTTTTTAGCTATCTGAAATGTGCTGTAGAAGCCGCTGGAGGCGACATTTCAGATATTGTTAAAATAAATATTTTTTTAACTGATCTTTCACAATTTCCAGCGATCCTCGAATGGCGGCCGAAATTTTTTCAGGAACCCTACCCGGCTGCCACATGCGTAGTAGTTGATTCCATGGTAAGGAAGGACTTGATTATGGAAATAGAAGCGATCGCGATACTCGACTAACCTCAATCCAAGGAAACTTTATGTCAAATCAAGAAGGTGTACTTTTTATTCCCCACGCAGACACCGTAAATCTACTCAGCGCTAAAGAAGCACTTACAATTGCTGAAAATGTTTATCGTATGCAGGGTAAAGGAACCATCATGGCTTCCACACCGCCCAGCTTTAAGCTCGATGTGGGCAAGCCCTTTCATAATCACTGGCATGTAAAATGTGCTTTATTAAAGGAAGTTCCAATCACAGGCGTTCGGCTTTACAACTATTTTGACGACGGCAACAGAAATACAGTGGGCCAGCTCGAATGCGGTCGTTATATAATTCTTGCAGATCCAAACACCGGAACAAACAAGGCAATTATTGAAGAACACTGGACTTATGCGATCCGAAGCGCGGCCGCAACCACACTTCCTCTTAAATGGTTGGGCCCTAAAAAACCTAAAATCATTGGAATTGTTGGTGTAGGTACGATGGCAACTAATGCCTTACGCTGTCTAGTAGAGCTTTATGATTGCATTGAAGAAATTCGCTGCACATCAAGAAGCCCTGAAACAAGGCAAGCATTTTCTGAAAAATGGAGCAATGCTTTAGGTATAAACGTTGTACCAAAAAATTCAATAGAAGAGGTAGTTACAGGTGCGGACATTGGCGTAGGGGGTACAACCAGCGATGAGATTATGTGCCGAGAACCCTGGTTAAAACCAGGAGGAACTTATGTCTCATTCTCTCGCCGAGAGTTTGACCCTAAGGGTTGGCCCCTAATGGATAAGGTGGTCGTGGATAGTTGGGAAATGAACATGCTTATGAAACATTTTCGAGCCTCTGCAGAGGCAGGGATCTTTACACATGACATGCTTCACGGGGAAATTCATCAACTTATTAGCGGAGATATCCAAGGACGAGAAAACGACGTGGAGCGCAACCTCATACATACCACAGGACTAGTTGCCCACGATATTGCTATGTGCCATTACGTTTATGAAAAAGCACTCAAAAAGGGGGTCGGTATCAGGTTGCCTTATACAGGCAGCGGAAACCCCGGGCCTATTGATTAAAGGAAAATACCAAACAATGTCCAAGAATATTTCTCTAACCTTTGCTTGTGGCGACTATGCCATTACACGCCCGTTGATAGATGGCATTGTAAAACCCGACGGCATTGATTTGACAATGCTGACCGATATGGATTCGACTACCAGGCATTGGCGGTTTTATAACAACCAAGAATTTGATATGGCGGAAGCATCCTGTTCCACCTATCTCGTCGCCAAGGACCAAGAAAAACCCTTCGATGCAATTCCTGTTTTTCTTCATCGGCGGTTTAGGCATGGATTTATTTTTATCAATACAAAAGCAAATATAAGGGAACCAAAGGACCTGATTGGAAAAAAGGTAGGCATAAAACATTGGCAAGTAACGGCCATACTATGGATGAAGGGGATACTTGAACATGAATATGGTGTGCCACATCGTTCAATTGATTGGTACCAAGAGCTGGACCAGGATATCCCCGTGGAATTACCCAAAGACATTAAACTGCAAACTTTACCTAACGAGAAATCGGTAGAAACGATGTTAGTAGAGGGTGAGTTGGACGCCTGTATTCATTCGTCAATCATTAAACCTATTATAAATGGCGACACACGAGTAACACGGTTGTTTCCAAATTTTAAGCAAGAGGAAATAAACTTCTTCAAAAAAACAGGAATGTTTCCAATCATGCATATAATAGGAATAAAAAAAGAATTAGTGGAACAACACCCTTGGATCCCGATCAATATGTATCACGCACTCAACAAAGCGAAGAACATAGCAATGAATGAAATGGTTAATCCAAGAATTGTGCCTCTGGCTTGGTACAGGGAAGCTTGGGAGGAACAGGAACAAATCTTAGGAAATGATCCTTGGGAATATGGCCTTGGTAAACAAAATCGAAAAACATTGGATAACATGGCCAACTATAGCCTCGAGCAGGGGTTAATTAAAAAGAAACTCACTGCAGAAGATTTGTTCATTGACGTAAGTCAGGGACGAAAAAGAGGTGAGGAATTCCAAATTTAAACCTTGTCTGATTTTAGTTTCTTGAAGAATAAAAACAATTAACGTGTAACTTCTTCTTGCTTGACCTTGAAGCGTGTCGGTGCGAAATAGCGCGGCGAATTATTTTTTGATAGTAATGATGACAAATTCAAATTCTCCGGTCGCCAGTCGGCGTACTTTTGCGATTATATCGCACCCTGACGCTGGCAAAACAACTCTTACTGAAAAACTTTTGTTGTTTGGTGGTGCAATACAACTTGCTGGAGCAGTAAAGTCTAGAGGAGAACAAAGAAGGGCTCACTCTGATTGGATGAAAGTTGAACGGGAACGGGGTATTTCCGTAACGGCTTCTGTAATGACTTTTGAATATGAGGAAAAAACCTTTAATTTACTCGATACACCGGGTCATGAGGATTTCTCAGAGGATACCTACCGTGTCCTCACAGCTGTAGATTCTGCCGTAATGGTTATAGATGCGGCACGCGGCATCGAGGCACAGACCCGAAAATTATTTGAGGTCTGTCGTTTAAGGGATATGCCGATTACAACCTTTATTAACAAAATGGATAGGGAGGCCCAGGACCCTTTTGAACTTTTAGATGAAATCGAGCAAACCCTTCAAATAGAGGTCACCCCGGCAACATGGCCGATAGGAATGGGGCCACAGTTTATTGGTTGCTACGACCTTTTTAATGATCGACTGGTTTTAATGGATAAGAGTGGGCGAGGCGAAAAACCCCATAAAGTTGAGACTTGTAATGGACTTCATGACCCCAAGCTTGAAAAGCTGCTNCCAAAGCATGCCTTTACTGAATTACGTGAACAAGTCGAGATGATCCGCGGGCTTTGCCCCGATTTCAACCCCGCCTCTTATTTAGAAGGAAATCTAAGTCCGGTATATTTCGGCAGTGCTATCAATTCCTTCGGTGTAGNAGAGTTATTAAAAGGATTGGTTAATCAGGCACCTTCGCCAAAACCGCAGCCTTCAGAGCAAAGAGAAATCAAACCGAATGAAGAAAAGGTCTCTGGTTTCATATTTAAAATTCAGGCAAATATGGATCCAAAACATAGAGACAGGATCGCTTTCCTCCGTCTTTGTTCCGGCCATTTTAAACGTGGTATGAAATTGAGGCATGTTCGAACCCAAAAACAACTCGCATTAAACAATGCTGTATTATTTCTTGCTAGGGACCGGGAACTTGCGGAAGAGGCGTGGGCTGGAGATATTATTGGAATCCCTAACCACGGAAACCTTCATATTGGTGATGCACTGACGGAAGGCGAAAAACTGAATTTCAAGGGAATACCGAGCTTTGCTCCTGAACACCTTCAGGCCGCCCGCCCCGTCGACCCAATGAGAGCCAAACACCTTGGAAGAGCTTTACAACAACTTGCCGAGGAAGGTGCTGCATCTGTTTTCAAGCCAAGGGTTGGGGCAGACTGGATAGTAGGAGTTGTGGGTGTTCTTCAATTTGAAATACTTGCTGATCGTATAAGAACCGAATATGACGTTCCAGTTCGATTCGAACCTACTAGTCTCATAACCGCGCGTTGGATAACCTCNAGGGACGAACACCTTTTGAAACAATTTGTTCGCTCAAATGAATCTGCACTCGCTGATGATCACAAAGGAAATCCAGTTTTTCTTGCTCGAAATGCTTGGCACCTTGAAAGAGCGGGAGACGACTGGCCAGATATTGAATTCTTAGCCACAAAAGAACAAGTGGCTTAACATGACCTTTAATATTGAAAATCTTCGCAATATCGCGATTGTCGCTCATGTTGATCACGGGAAAACAACGATGGTCGATTGTATGCTCCGTCAGACCGGGGTTTATCGTGAAAATCAAGCTGTACTGGAGCAGGCCCTTGATAGTGGCGACCTTGAGCGTGAACGCGGTATTACAATACTTGCAAAATGTACCTCAGTGGAATGGAAGTCTAAACGTATTAATATTGTAGATACTCCAGGTCACGCAGATTTTGGTGGGGAAGTTGAACGCATAATATCCATGGTCGATGGTTGTTTATTGCTAGTTGATGCTGCCGAAGGTCCAATGCCACAAACAAAATTCGTACTTTCCAAGGTTCTCTCCCAAGGCCTTAAACCGATCGTAATTATCAACAAAGTAGACAGATCAGATGCCCGACCGAATGATGTCTTGGACGAAATATTTGATTTATTTGCTGCTTTAGATGCAAACGATCTACAACTTGACTTTCCAGTTCTCTATGGATCATCAAAAGAAGGCTGGCTTGCAGAGGATCCCGGAGGCCCAAAAAACTCTCTTGAACCGTTATTTAAGTTGATTGCCGACCATGTTCAACCGCCAGTGGTTGAACCGCATGGGCCGTTTCGTATGCTTGTTACAACCCTTGAAGCTAATCCATACCTTGGTCCTATCCTGAGTGGTCGGATTCTATCTGGCTCTATAGTTTCCAACGGAACTGCCAAAGCCATAACGCCTGAAGGCAAGCTAATAGAGCAAACGCGTATCACAAAAATCCTAGCCTATCGCGGCCTAGAGCGTTTACCTCTCGATCGGGCTGAAGCCGGTGATATTGTCGGGATTGCTGGTTTCCAGAGAGCAACTGTAGCCAATACGATCTGTGACTTAGTGGTCTCAGAAGGTCTTTCAGCAAAAGCGATCGACCCTCCCACCTTAACCGTTACTTTTTCTGTAAATGACTCACCTTACGCTGGGCAAGAAGGGGATAAAGTAACATCGCGTATGATTAGAGACCGACTGCTGCGTGAAGCTGCGGGAAACGTTGCTATAGAAGTTCTTGAGACAGAAGACGGTAGTAGTTATGAAGTTGCTGGCCGGGGAGAATTGCAGCTCGGTATCCTTATAGAGACGATGAGACGAGAGGGTTACGAAATTTCAATTAGTCGACCTCGCGTTGTCTTTAAGGAGAACCCCAATACTGGTGAACGCATGGAGCCGATAGAAGAAGTTGTCATCGATGTTGATGAAGAATTCTCCGGTATTGTAGTAGAAAAATTATCGGCAAGACGAAGTGAATTGATCGAGATGAGGCCATCTGGTGGCGGAAAACAGAGACTATTATTTCATGCCCCATCGCGGGCACTAATTGGATACCATGGTGAGTTTTTAACAGACACGCGTGGTACAGGCGTCATGCATCGAGTATTTCATAGTTATGAACACGAGCGCGGCCCAATAAGCGGGCGTCGCCAAGGTGTTATAATTTCTACCTCCAAAGGAAATGCTGTTGCTTATGCGTTATGGAATCTTGAAGAAAGAGGTCCTCTATTTGTTAAACCAAATCAGAAGGTCTATGGCGGCATGTTGATTGGTGAACACAATAAAGGCCAAGACATTGAAGCAAATCCTCTGAAGGCCAAGCAGCTTACAAATGTGAGGGCGTCTGGGTCAGATGATGCTATTATACTCACACCACCGGTAATTTTTACTCTTGAAAAGGCTATCTCATATATTGCTGACGATGAATTAGTGGAGGTCACACCACAATCGATCAGACTAAGAAAAAAATTTCTCGATCCAAATGAGCGGAAGCGTGAGGCACGCCGGATCAAATCCAAGCCGTGAAAAAAGATATGAGCGTGAGAATTAAAATTAAGAAATTCAGCGTAATGGTAAAGCAGGCGCCCTAGATTGACTGATTGGTATCAGTTATCTGGCAACCTCGGCACAATTAATACAGAGNGGTGTCGCAGGATCATTTTCTAACCTTTCATTAGCTATAGGCTCATCACAAGCCATACAATACCCATAATCCTTGCTTTGTATTCTTTTCAGGGCAGAATTTATTCTCTTTAATTCCAGTTCACGCCGTCGATTAGTTTCTTTNTCCATTGCCTGAAGCTGGATCGCGTCCATGCGGGACAACCGGCCTACACGTTGTTGGTCGAGCTCCGTATTTATACTATTTTCTTCACCAATCGAAATTATGGTTAAAAGCTCTTTTTTTCGGGCAATGAGAACTTTCTTCATTTTCTTTTCATCAATTACGGGANTGTTACTCATCAGGTTCTCGCTAATTGAAATGAACATTCTGAATGCTAAATGAAATATTCAAAAATTATACGGATTTTAATTTACCTATCTTTGATTTCCAAAAACACCAAAAAAATCCTCTATCAAATATGTGTCATACAAGCCTTGACCTACATTATTAAATCTCTAACGATGTTACTGATTAATATTAAATTAAAAGAANTTAATTATGAGTAAGGGGGAAATAGAATGGATAATGAAAAAACAAATGTAACGCGTCGCCGTTTTATAAAAGGGGCAAGTGCAACAGCGGGGGCAGGNGCTCTTGGTATGTTACCTATTCAAATGGCATTTGCAGCTGCATTCCCAGACAGGAACATACAAATTTTCGTGCCAACCCGCGCAGGGGGCGGAGCTGATAGGAATATGCGTGCCTTTACAAGTGTCTGGAAGAACTACCTTAAAACAAATTTTGAAGCAGGGTTTTATCCGGGTGCTGCTGGTCGTGTCGGCTATGAGACCTATATGGGTAAAGCCAAGGCAGACTGCTATAACCTGATTTTTGGTAATATGGGTCCCGAGGTTTTAAACTGGGTTGTAAAAAAACCAACGTTTGATCTAAAAAGTTTTCTTTACATTGCACAGGTTGATCAAGACCCCGGAGTTGTTTTCGTTAGTAAGAAAAACAAAAAACTAAAAACTATTGATGACATAGTAAAAGAAGGAAAAAAACGTACATTAAACGTTGGTGTAAGCCGACTAGCGCACCCAGCGTCCCTCGGCGTTCTTGCCCTTGGCCGCCATACGGGAGCCAAGTTTAACCTTGTTCCCCTTTCNGGAGGTAGAAATACTCGTGCAGGCGTTGGTACAGGGGAAATGGATTTCGGAGCCCTACCCTCAGGTAGTGTCGTACGGAAACAAAAACAATTCGATATCGTAGCAGTGTTCGACAAGGAAAACCCTTTACCAAATAGAATGAAAAAGGCTGTCGTAGTTAACAATCACTTCGGCATGAAATTGCCACCTCTCTACGCTGGTGCACGCGCTTTTGGCATTAAGAGAGAAGCGATTGAAAAATTTCCTGACCGCTACAAGATCCTTACCGACACTTTGCAAAAGGTTTATACCGACCCGGCATATAAAAAAGCCGTTAAAAAAACCAAGGCTCCATGGAAATATATACGCTATGGTTCACCATCAGATTGTGAAAAATATGTCAAATATATTACCGCGATTGGTGAACAGTATAAATCACTTCTAACTGGGAAGTCTTAGAGTTAAGTTTAGTTTTAGCCAGTGTGAAATTCAAATTTCACACTGGCATCTAATAGCGTGATTACCACCAAGTCTCAAAGGTCATCATATGAGTGACAAGAACGGTCGTAAATCGGGTAAGCCTGACAAACTTGCCGCAGGTGCAGAGCTTGTATTACCCATCGCTGCCCTAATATTCACAATATATTATTTCACCACCATTATTAACGTTCCATGGACCGCACAGGTTAGTGCTTTCTTTGTTGGCACAATACTAATCGGCCTAATTATTGCTTTAATAACAAGAACGATAATTAAAGTTAGACGTGGAGAGGCTACCCTGAGTATGACACCTCTCTTCGCCCCGAGAGCCTATGTCCCCAAACGTCTCGCGCTTTTTGGTCTTACTCTTGCATATGTCTTTCTCATCGAATGGGGTGGATTTACCATAACTACATTCTTCTTTCTACTAATAGCTATGTTACTTCTGAGTGAAGGCAAGAAAAAAGGATTGATTTTTGTACTGTCACTTATGCTATCTGTAGGTGGCTATTTCCTATTTATAGTTGCTTTCAATACCCGCTTTCCCAGAGGACCGGTTGAAACATTGTTGCACGGGGTCTTCTGAAATGGAAATTGATTGGGGACTATTTGCCGATCTATTCGGTCGTACCTTCACTTTTTGGTGGGTTATTCTACCAGCGATCTTATTAGGACTTATCGTCGGCGCAATTCCTGGTTTCAGTGCCGCCAATACGATCATTATCTTGCTTCCTATGACCCTCGCTATGGAACCAGAAATAGGGCTCATTTTTATGGTGGCTTTATACGCTTCATCTCGCATGGGCGCAGGTATCCCAGCTATTCTTGTTAATACCCCCGGTACGGCGGGAGCAGCCGCCACTCCACTTGATGGATATCCGATGACTAAACAAGGACGAGCCCAACAGGCACTTTCAATATCCTTTATCTCATCTGTATCGGGCGGTCTCCTGACAACAGTCTTAGCTTTACTCGCCATGCCTTGGCTTTCTCAGGTTGCCTATCACCTCCATAGCGTCGAAATGATTGTAATTATGCTCTTTGGAATATCTCTCATAGCCACTATCGCAGCAAAAGATACACTTAAAGGCCTCATAGCGGGTTTCTTTGGTTTGATGATTGGTTATATTGGCGCCGACGTTGTTTACGAGACACCTCGCGGAACATTTGGCTTCCTTGAACTTTATGACAAGGTGCCACTAATACCGGCATTGGTCGGACTTTTTGCTGTATCAGAGGCCTTTGCTGTGATTGAGGGCGAATCAATCCTAACTAAACGCGGCCTAGAGGCTATGCAAAAAGCAGGGTGGAAAGAGACCTGGGAGGGAGTAAGACTTGCNGTAAGCCGCTGGTGGCATATTATTTGGACAAGTATTATTGGATTAATAATTGGCGTTGTTCCCGGTGCAGGCGCAGCAATAGCATCTTTCGTAGCTTACCAACAGTCAAAAACTTTTTCTAAAACACCAGAGTTATATGGAACAGG
Source organism: Rhodospirillaceae bacterium (assembly GCA_002712335.1). The sequence goes on from PATI01000022.1 coordinate 58,893, forward strand.
CCACTTGGATGGTCTCGTCGCACCGGAGTCCGCGAATAATGGTGTTACGTCCGGTACTCTCATCCCATTACTTGTTATTGGCGTACCTGGTGGAGCCACTGCGGCAATAATGGCAGTTGTTCTTCAGTATCATGGGGTAACGGTTGGACCCGACTTGTTTGACAGTCAACCAGAATTAGCCTTCGGAGCCTTTACTGCGATGGCTGTTACATATGCAATAATGATAGCTACTATCCTGCCTCTCGCGCGCTATATGTCTCGAATTACAGTAGTTTCAACTATATATATGGCACCCATAATTATTTCCTTTACTTTAGTCGGTTCATTCGTACCCCGTGCATATGTATTTGATATGTATTTAGCCCTCGCCTTTGGCGTAATTGGCTATGTTGCTCGTAAAACCGGTTACCACGTCGCTGCAATATTAATCGGAGTAATATTGGGCCCATTGTTGGAAAACTACTTTCTTCGTGCCCTTCGAATATCTCAAGGCGATATCATGGTGATTTTTTCTTCTACCCTTGGGAATGTAATGTGGGTCATGCTAGTCGTCTCTTTGTTCATTCCTTGGTACCTAGATCGGAGGAAAAAATTATAAATTATCTAATTATTCATCGAACGACCCAACTAAAAAAAACTCTCCAATGGAGTACCGCCTTATGACAAATCAAATTACATATATGCCCAGTAATCCTGGCGATATNAAAGGCGAAGAACATTACATAAAACGGGGTGATATAGATTTATTTGTTTTTCGTCGTTATTCGCCAATCGCACGCGCCGCCAACCCAGAAAAACCGGTTCTTTTTCTCGTCCATGGATCATCATTTTCTGCACGTACAGCATATGACCTCGATATCCCCGGCCAGGGCGATTACTCATTAATGAAGACATTTGCCGGTCTCGGTTACGACGTCTGGACCATGGACCATGAAGGTTACGGTAAATCTAGCCACACCGATGGGTTTTCATTTATAGCAGACGGGGTGGAAGACTTGAATGCGGCAGCGCCAATCATTGAAAATTTAACCGGAGAAAATTCATTTTGCTTTTTTGGCTCTTCTTCTGGAGCCCTCCGTGCGGGAGCATTTGCTAACTTATTTCCGAATAGAGTAAAGAAACTCGCTCTCGCCGCTCTTGTTTGGACTGGTGAGGGGTCCCCGACTTTATTAAGACGTGCTGAAAAAATTGATGAGTGGCGGTCAACGAACAGACGCATAGTGGATGAAGCCGCCTACGAAGCAATTTTTACTCGTGACGTTAAAGGACTTACTATNCCAGAACTTCCGGCCGCCGCGGCCGCTGCGGAAATAGAAAATGGTGGCGGCAGCGTCCCTAACGGTACCTATATCGATATGTGTATTAATTTACCAGTTGTAGATCCCAAGCAAATCGAGTGCCCTGTGATGATTTTTCGTGGTGATCATGATGGGATAGCTACAGACAAAGATGTTCTGGGGTTTTTTAGTGCCCTACCCAACAAGGATAAGCAGCTAGTCATGGTTTCTGGCCAAGCTCATAATACAACTATTGGTATCAATCGGGCACGCTTTTGGCACTCTCTAAACAGCTTTATTAATATGCCCGAACGCGTCGATGGCTAAAATATGATAGAAAATTATTGGAGCCGAGAATATTGGGCTACCAAGGGTGATATTTCCCTTTTTATGTGGCGAAAAAAACTGGACACCCCCCCTGAAACATTGGAACCAAAACCGATCCTGTTCCTAGTTCACGGTTCGTCTTTTAGCGGTCCAACAGGCTTTGATCTTCAGGTGCCTGATAAACCCGACTACTCTTTGATGGAAAAATTCGCCTCCTACGGTTTTGATGTCTGGACCCTGGACCACGAAGGATATGGGCGATCCGATAAAACCACGGGAAATTCAGGAATTTTTGAAGGTGTAAAAGATATAGCCGCAGGCATGCAATTGATAAAAAATGAAACAGGTAAAACTTCTGCAATGTTTTATGGGTCTTCCTCTGGCGCCTTAAGGGCGGCCGCCTTCGCAGAAGCATTTCCTAATTCAGTCGAGAAACTGGTCCTTGATGCTTTCGTTTGGACCGGCAAAGGATCACCGACCTTAAAGGAACGGTCCAAGAAAGTGGATCAATGGACCTCAAATAATTCTCGTCCGGTCAATAGAGACTTTTTTAAATCTATCTTTACCAGAGATAAACTAGGAACCTCCGAAAATGGGGTAGCAGAAGCCTTAGCCGACCGAGAGCTAGCTATATGTGATTCTGTTCCCACCGGTACATACGTAGATATGTGCACCATCTTGCCAGTTTGCGACCCCAAAAAAATAAAATGCCCTGTGCTTATCATTCGAGGTGAGCATGACGGCATAGCAACTGAAGAAGATTTATTGAACTATTTTGATAACTTGCAAACAAACGATAAACAATTCGTTATTATTCCAGGACTTGCACATGTAACTTTCTTGGGTATCAACCGCGCTAGGCTTTGGCATGTAATGAAAAATTTTCTAGTTACCCCTGAGAGAGTAGATTATTAGATCAAATAAAGGGCATATTCATGAATGGTAACCATGATGGNGCTCTAGAGAGTTATTTACCTGACCGTTGCCGCTATGACGACGCTGTAATACAGTAAATTTATTAAGGGAGGACATAATGGTATCAGAATTTGAGAACCACTGTTGGCAAGATGTGATTTCGGAGGGTGCGCTAAAGATTTATAGCCATTANGAACGGGATACATATGTTGGCTCGAGCCCGGCTTTACTAGCAATTGATCTCTATAATCTCGCTTACCAAGGCGGCGCGAGACCAGTTGAGGAGTTAATTGATAAATACCCAAGTTCCTGTGGTGAAAATGCATGGAATGCGATCCCTCCTACNGAACGATTATTCAAGGCTGCCCGAATTACGGGAATACCAATTATCTACTCAACCACAGAAAAACGGTCGGAGGCCAATATTACCTACGCTCACGCCACTAATCGGCAGAGGGTTCAAGTCTCTCCTGATGTATGGGACATAAAAGAGGAATTTTCTGCACAGGAAGGGGATCTGATAATTTACAAACAAAGAGCCAGCGCCTTTTCAGGAACACCGTTAGTTTCGCAGCTAAATCAATTGGGAGTAGATAGTCTGATCGTTTGCGGTGAAAGCACTAGTGGCTGTGTAAGGGCCAGTGTCGTCGATGGCTATTCAAACGGTATACATGTAACCATAGCTGAAGAATGCGTTTTTGACCGCCATATACTTTCTCATAAGGTAAATTTATTTGACTTACATCACAAATACGCCGACGTGATGCATGTCGATGAAATCGTCAATCACCTTTACGCTAACGCAGGTTTGAAAGAAGCAAACTGATGAAACCTAGTCGATATGGCCCGTTTCCCTATACACCAATAAATAGACGGCCAAAACTGAGGTGNCCAAACGGTGCCNGTATTGCAGTTTGGATTGCGCCTAATCTTGAATTTTTTCCATTAAACGAACCTGTTCCAGGGTCAAGATATAGCCATACGCCTGAGGTTTCATCTTGGGCTCAACGAGATTATGGTGCTCGAATTGGAGTATTTCGGATCATGGATGTTTTATCTCAACGAAACATTCGTGCCACTTGCACGCTTAATTCAGAAGTATGTGACGCCTATCCAGAAATGATGGATGATGCTGTTGCCCTTGGATGGAATTTTATGGGGCATAATGAAAGCAACTCCAGGCCTTTTCATTCTACACCTTCTAAAAATGATCATCAAATGATCAAGAAAGTCTTGTCCCGGATTGAACAATTTACAGGAAACCGCCCACGTGGCTGGCTAAGCTCCGGCCTGCAAGAGACATGGGATACGCTAGATTACTTAGCCGAGGAAAACATCGACTATGTATGCGACTGGACCAACGATGATCAGCCATATTTCATGAAAATAGGAGATAAACAACTCGTCTCTCTGCCATATTCAACAGAAATAAACGACCTTCCTCAATTTCGGGCTGGAAGATCCAACGAAGAATTTGAAAGAATGATCCGCACCCAATTTGATACCCTGTATGAAGAGGGAGAAGACTCGGCACGTGTCATGGCTATTTGTCTGCACCCATTCGTAATCGGTGTTTCTCATCGAATTGGCGTACTTAAGGCAGCGCTTGACTACATACAAGGACATAATGACGTTTGGTTTGCTACGGCGGAGGAAATAGTAGATGCATGGCTGAAATCAGACGCAACATTCTAGACTTGGAAGGGTTTGGACCCTTCAGGAACCTCAATATCAAAAATATTCAAGGTAATCGCGATAAGGTTGTAGTGACCAAGTAAACCAGCAAGATCGGTTACACCCTCCTGGCCGTGCCGGTCTAAAACCTTTTTAAATGTCTTTTCCTTGATTTGTTTTGTTCCATATAGTTCCATGCAAAAATTATATATTTCTGCTTCATCTTCCTCTTCGAAGTCAGGCTTTATACCGTTGCGGATTGCTTCAATTATACCCTTGGAAACCCCCGCTTTAAGTGCCTCGGAATTATGGGCATACCATTCATACTGCGCTTTCCAATGATGAGCGGTGATTAAAATTGCTATTTCCCTCAACTTCCAAGGAATAGAGCATTCATATCTTACAAACTGTCCCAGCTTTTGTACTTTGTCAGCAAGTTCTGGGCTACTTAAAAGAGGTATAAAAGGTCCCCTGACACCACCACGGGGTCCCGAAGAAATTTGCGAATAAACTTTTTTCTGCTTTTGGTTCAGATGGTCTAGTGAAATTTCCGGAGCACGCGCCATAATCCAACCCTTTTGCTTATTGAACCAAAATCTTTGAAATCAGTTCTGATGGTGTCACAGGATATCTGTTTAATCGAACATTAAAGGAAATTAATGCGTTCTCTATTGCAGAGAGAATAGCCGGTGCGGCTGTCATTACACCGCATTCACCAACACCTTTAACTCCTAGAGGGTTACGATCTGTTCCAGACTCATGATGAATTATTTCAAACTTGGGAACCTCTGTGGCCGTTGGGATGAGATATTCGGCTAAATTTGTCGATTGCGGCATTGCAGTATCATCATAAATCATATTCTCGAATAAAGCATGTCCGAGTCCAAGCGTTACACCACCCTGTACCTGACCATCGACTATAAAGGGATTAATAAGCTTTCCGCTATCATGAACAATTAAATAACGATTTATTTTTACGTAGCCGGTACCAATATCAACCTCTAGCTCTACACCGTGAGCGCCATTAGCATAAACCACATTATCTGGCATAAAACTCGACTCTGCTTCGAGCCCTGGGCTGATTCCCTCCGGCAGAGCATAACCCGGCACACCGGCCACAGCGGCTGCAATCTCGCGGAAGGTAACAGCTACTTCAGGGACCCCTTTTACGCTTACACGCCCATCTAAAAGTTCTAAATCTGCAGCCGAAGCTTCTAACAGGTGAGCTGCAATAGCCAGCACCTTTTCACGCACAGTTACCGCAGCCAAATGGATTGATGAGCCCGCACACACTGTCTGTCTACTAGCGAAACCACCAAAACCTTGCGTAACACTCTGTGTGTCACCATGAACAACTATCACCTCACTTGGTTTTACGCCTAACTGGTCGGCAACAAGCTGGGACATAGCCGTCTGAAATCCCTGCCCCATCGCGATTCCACCAGTATAAACAGAGACATTTCCAGAGGTTCCTATTCTTACAATGCCTGTTTCAAACGGTCCACGGCCGGTGGGTTTTACATAGTTAGCCATCCCAAAACCAAGATAACGACCCTCATTTAGAGCCTTCTGTTTTCGCGAAGAAAAATCAGAAAATTGCATCTCTTGAAGGAGATCTCTCTGACATTTCATATAGTTTCCGCTGTCATAGACAATTTGCTGTCCCGCTTGCGTTTTCAGGGGATGAGCATAAGGCATGTCCTCTAATTGGATCATGTTCTTCTCGCGTACGGTCGTCCTATCCAGACCAACCTCATCGGCCAAAAGGTCAACTAGTCTTTCCATTGTAAAACAACCTTGTGGATGGCCCGCGCCGCGCATCGAAGTTGAGGGCACCTTATTAGTATGGGCAGTAACAACATTAAGCTCATAGTTCGGTATAATATAGGGGCCGAGGATAGTCGTTGCCGCGCTAAATGGGATATTGAACCCCCTCGCAGTATAGGCACCTTGATCGTGGTACATTTTACCACGAAGTCCCAGAATTTTCCCCTCATTATCTGCGGCCATTTCGACTTCCCAGATCTGATCGCGTTCCTGAGTTGTAGTGACTAAATGCTCTCGACGATCCTCGACCCATTTTATCGGGCGGCCTAACAAAATTGCTGCTGCACTTATAATAGCATCTTCTGGGTAGAATAATAGTTTAGGTCCAAATCCGCCTCCTACATTGGGAACAATTACACGTACCTGCGACTCATCGAGTCCAAGCAAAAAGACGATGATACTACGATGAGAATGCGGTGCTTGACAGGAACTCCACATTGTAAATGTTTTACGGACCTGATCATAACGAGCAATACTACCGCGACATTCCATTGAATTAGAGACACCACGATGTTGATAAAATTCTGATGATACAATATGTGCAGCATCAAGAAAGGCCTGCCTCACATCACCATGTCCGAAAGTTAAATCATGCACGACGTTTCCTGAGTCTGTCTGGCGTAAATCAACGGGCGGTGCACCTGCTTGCGCTGAAGATCGTGGATCGGAAACAGTTGGCAGAGGCTCGTAGTCTACTTCAACGAGTAAGACAGCATCTTCAGCGATGTAGCGATTTTCAGCCAGTATTGCAACTACAGGTTCACCCACATAGCAAACCTCATCGCGAGCGAGAATGTAAGGGCCAACATCGACCCTTTCGCCAGGTGACGGAAAATTCTCTGGAACCCTCTCTTGCGATAACACTTTCAGCAAATCATCAATGACGTAAACAGCCTCAACTCCCTTAAGTTTCTTAGCTGCTGATACATCAATCGATTTAATTTTAGCATGTGCAAGCTGACTTCTTACAACCGCCAGATGCAACATCCCTTCAATCAGGATATCGTCAACAAAAGTTGCCTCCCCCGCCAGCAAGTCATCATCTTCCAGACGCGTTATTTTTCTGCCGACGAATTTGTCGGACATTAGACCTACTCCTTGCCTAGATTTCTTGCCTCAGAACCGTTCAAGAAGCTGAGGGGTTTGTAACCCCTACCATTGTGTCACGAGTCACAATTGACGCCAACTGTTCCTCGCTCCAGTCTTCTGTTCCATCCGGGCGTCTAGGGATAACAAGATATCGTAAATCGGCCAAACTGTCGTGAACACGTACCGTCATATCCGCTGGTAAGACTGTACCAAATTCTTCGAGAACCGCGCGGGGTTCAATTACAACACGGGAACGATAACTTTTACTGCGATACCAATCCGGCGGCATTCCGAGTACGGCACGTGGATAACAGGAACAAAGGGTACAGACCACAACGTTTTGAACATCTTCCGTATTCTCAACAACAGTCATTTTTGCTGCACCAGCATCAATTCCTAGTTCGGCTAGCGCCTTATTTCCATCATCAAGAAGCCGTTTTTTGTAGGTCGGGTCAGTCCAAGCCTTTGCAATCACTTTAGAGCCGTCGGAATTTTCAAGAGATTCAACTTTTTCTTGAGCAACTCTTAGCTCCTCCGGTGTCAAGTGATCCTTTTCCAACAATAACTCCCTGATAGCATAGGTCATAAGCTCGTAGTGGCTGGGCTCCGAATCTTCTATGTTGGGTTGAAATGTAAGATCGTGATCGTGATCGTGATCGTGATCATGTGTCCCGCGTTCATCAACCATATTATGTCTCCTATTCCTTATACTTTTACTGGCAAAAGCCAATGCTCATAAATATCAACATCAACCGTATCTGCATCAGGACCAGAATAATTTTCCCAAACATCGGTTTGTTTAAAACGTACCCGATAAAGTGTTTTTTTAGGTAATCCATCGAACCCATACGCCAACTCCTCAGGGTTTGGAAATTTACCGCAGACTCTTTCAATTTCTCCTACTTTACCACGAATATAATAGGGTGTCCTGCGGTGGCCCGGTGGGTGTGTCGCAATAACCCTAACGCTGTCTCCAGGAACAAATATTTCGCTCAATTTCGAACCTCCGCCATCCGCTCGCTTATTAACTTCATACGTTCATCGAGCTCTTTTTCAGTAAATAGACCTTTTTCTAATAATATCATTTTCATGGACTCCGTGGAACGTTCATAGTAGTCCAAATCACTATATAGAGGTTCACCCATCTGTTCCCGTGCACGCCGAGTTTCGTCGGTAACATAAACATGTCTACCAGCTGCCCCTAACGCGTTACTGATAGCGGTGGACAACCTTTCCCAAGGCTTCATTTCAGTGGCCTCAGGATCAATATTCCCAAAGTCTTTTCCTCCAATATCATGATAACCACGGAGTTGCTCTTCTTTATCTATCATAAATATATTCTCCATAATGAGATGTTCTATTTTCTCATAATACGCTCAATCGTCAACAAAACTCGTCCTTTGACCTCGGAGCCAGAGACTTTTATATTTCTCCTTCAATCAATTCGTCAGGGGATAATAACATGATTAGCGCCGTATTTCGCGATTATGATCAGAAAGCATTAGATTTAGAGTATGACAACCGAGGACGCTTCCCGGATACTGCTGACTGTAAGGCGGCTCAGGTTGACGGATCCGATGAAGCAAAAAATACTTTTAACTGTCGGCTCGACATCCGCTTCGGGCCCGATAAAACAGACTTACTAGATATTTACCTTGCTGAAGGCGACACTCCTAACCCCATTCACGTATTTTTTCATGGGGGATATTGGAAATCTAACACGAAAAACGACTTCGGTTTTGTAGCAAAACCATTTGTTCCTCACGGAATTACAACGGTTGTAGTTGAATATCCACTAATTCCCGCAGTACGAATGAATAAACTAATAGATCGTTGCAGAGCCGCCATGAATTGGGTTTGGCAGAACGCTGATAGTTTTGGTGGTAACAGAGATAAAATTACTATTTCAGGCCACTCTGCCGGCGGCCACATTACCGCCATGATGTTGCAAACAGACTGGCCCACTTATTCCAATGAACTCCCAAAAAATCTTATTAAAGCGGGCTGCAGCATAAGCGGTGTCAGCGATTTAGAACCAGTCAGGCTGTCTTTCCAGAATGACGAACTACAATTTGACAAAAATGAGGCTGCCGCATTTAGCACACTTTACATGGAGCCTAGACACCCCGGGCCTCTTTTGGGAGTTGCTGGTGGTATAGAAGGTCCTGAATTCATTCGTCAAACCACTGAACTCATGGATGCCTGGGGTCAGAAAGGCATGGATACAAAATGTTGGATAATGGAAGGTAAACACCACTTTACAACGATCAATCAATATCTAGACGCCGAAAGCGATTTATCTCGGAAGGTCAGGGATTTAACTAATATATAAATCAAAGGTAAATAGTTAACATGTTAAAATTCAAAGTCGGTGAAGCCTCACCTGCAAATACATTTTTCGCAATCTGGATGGCAGAAGCTGCCGGTTTTTATAAGCAAGAAGGACTCGATTTCGGTATCACCAAAATGGTGGGAGGTAGCGAGACCGGTCCGGCACTCTCATCAGGTCATATCCAGCTCATGCACATTGGTATGTCCTCCGTTGTAAGGGCAAACTCGGCAGGTTTTAATATCACCACTATTGGTTCATTAAGTAACGTAATACGTAGTACCCTATTCGGTGCCCCAGGTATAAAAAATGCCCAAGACATTAAGGGTAAAACAGTTGGGATAAGCAGCGCCGGGTCGGAGAGTGAATTGTCAACTATTGTTGCTTTACAAAAACTTGGTTTATCGCGTCAAGATATCGAATTTATGGAAATTGGGGTAGAGAGACTTTCACACCTCAAAAATGGCACAGTTGCGGCAACCATGCTGGGTGAACCCCTTCGTAGCCACGCATTTAGAGACGGCATGCTCCCACTTTGCGACCTCCTGGCTGAGAGAATGCCATGGCTTTATAGCGGCCTCGTTGTCGACAAGGAATATTTGGCTACAAACCGAGAGGCAGTTATGAAATTCATGCGTGCCACAGTAGAAGGCAATTACCTAGCTGTCAGTGCACCCGACGATGCTAAAAATGTAATGTCTGATGCTCTAAATATCGACGACCCTGAGAGTCTCGAACTAACGTTTGATAACTTCAAGAAATATACACCGCTTAATGCTGAACTTACGGTTGCTGGTGGTAAAAATATTATGAGAACCATATTAGATAATAATAACACCGACGACTTATGGAATTTTATGGATAAATCTATCCATGAAGAACTGCGTGACAGTGGCTATTTCAAAGAAATGCAAGAAAAATACAACGTCGACCCGACACCTTAAGGTTTATTCGAACTTTTCAAAATACAATTTTGTAAACCTGTCTAGGGTTGAGAGCTCAAAAAAAACCTGAACGTATAAAACTTATAGGAGACTTTAGATACTCCCCTTGGGTAGTCTATCTATATTTATTTATTCTCTTCCAGGAAAACGAATGCCCGTAAATTTAACATAAGAAAGTTCCCGCATCGCGTACTTGATACCCTCACGTCCATAACCCGAGGACCCCACACCACCAAAGGGCGTTGTATCCATCCTGAATCTACTTCCTTCATTAATCCAGACTGACCCGACATGAAGTTCTTCGGATACTCTAAAGGCAGTTTCAAGATTGGACGTGAAACATGAGGATTGCAGTCCAAATTCAGAATTATTAGCAATTTGGATTGCATCATCAAGATCAGAAGCCGGAATGATAACGGCCACAGGACCAAAAATTTCTTCGCAAACAACACGCGCATCTGAAGATGGACGAACTAAGATTGTGGGAAATATGACTGCATTTTTACGTTTTAATGGCAACGCCGCAACGGCTCCATCCGCGAGCGCTTCATTGACCATCTCCTCAACCCGATCCGCTGCCGCCGCATTAACCATTGGTCCAACATCGGTTGTTTCCAAAGTTGGGTCACCCACGTTCATTCCCTCAGCAGCCTCCACGAAATATTTGAGAAACTCCTCTATTACTGCTTCTTGAACAATAATTCTTTGCGCAGAAATACATTGTTGGCCACTTGCTTCAAATGCTGAAGGTGCAATCCGCTTTGCCGCATCTTTGACATCGGCATCGTCACAAACAATATTTGCAGAATTTCCGCCTAATTCACCAATAAAGGGTTTAGCACCTGCTGCTTTTGCTAAAGCCTCGCCTGCCGCAGTACCACCTGTCAGTGTTACTACCGCCACATCCTTGTGTCCGACAAGGTAGCCAGTGACATCACGCCGACAGGCTACAACGTTAACCAAACCATCCGGAACCCCAGCACGGGAAAATGCTTCCGCTATAAGTAAAGCCTCTCCTACACCCTCAAAGGCCGGTTTTATAACAACTGCATTCCCCACTGCTAATGCTGGAGCAACCTTCTGCATCAAAAGATTTGAAGGCGCATTAAATGGGGTAAATGCTGCAATCACGCCGTGTGGATGATGGCGGGTAAACCCAAACCTACCAGCTCCCATTGGCAAGGCATCAAGAGGTAACACTTCACCTTCCATACGCAAAAGTTCTTCAGCACAGAGACGAAGTAATTGCGAAACCCGACCCGCCTCAAATCCGCATGCTCTTTTAGGCTTGCCAAGAGCCCTCATTGTTATATTCGCGATCTGCTCCTTTACCCCATCAACCTCATCAGCCGCCTGTCTAAGCCATAACGCTCTCTGGGCAGGCGTAGCCATTTTATTTTCGTCAAATGCTGATCGGGCACTCTTTATAGCTGCATCAATAGTTGCCTCGTTGGCCATCTCAACCGTCGCAACATGGCTTCCATCCCAAGGAGAAAGTAAATCCTCTGTTTTTCCTCCCCCAGCAGTAAATGGTTTCCCACTTATCCAAGGGTGGGCAAGCACTATATCCCCTTTAGACGTCATATCTTTTTCCTATAAAAATTATTAAAGCTTAAATAATTCAAATGTCGATTCCGCAAAAATATCCTCAGCCTCTAATTTCCGGGCTGAAATTCCCTGATCAAATGAATAGCGTGTCATAGCAGAAATTTCTTTTTCATTCTCTAGGGCACCATATTTCCAGTGATCTTCGCCCATCAAACTTCGAACTTGTTCAAGTTCATAAACCGGCCATGGCATTGTGTGGGCTAAATGCCCCACCTGTTCCATTTCTTCATAGCAATGCTGTTTTGCCTTTAAGAATGCAACATATACATTAACTGGTAACCAAGGGTGCTTCTCAACGATTGTTCTCCTGATCCCTATCATATGCATTATTGGAAACATCCCAGTCTTTGAAAAATACGCCTGTTCGGCAGCCTTATAATCAGGAAATAACCGTCCAATATTTTCATTACTATAATAACTTGAAGGAGCGCGCGCAGAAATCAACGCGTCTAATTTCCCATCGTCAAGTTGCTGAGCTAGAGTTTGATCAACCGGAATACTTTTGAGGTCAATCTCCGCTGGTAAATGCAATGGAGCTCTTTCCTCACGTCCTCCCTCTTCCAATCCTCCATTACGCCAGTGGATGGATGAGGCTTTAATCCCATACTCGTCCTCAAGAATGCCTCTTACCCATAAAGCCGCGGTCATTTGATATTCAGGTACACCTATGGTCTTACCGGCTAAATCTTCAGGCTTATCAATATTGCGGTCTTTTCGTATATATATAGAAGAATGTCTGAAAAGACGCGAAACGAACGCCGGTATGCCAACGTAGGGACTGCCGTCTCGGGATTGCACGTTCATATAACTGGACATTGATAGTTCAGTAATGTCGAATTCCTCGTATTTGAAAGCTCTATGGAACGCCTCTTCTGGGGACATAGCACTAGCGACTATGTCGCATCCGTCCACCCCGACACTGCCATCAAAAAGAGCTCGTGTACGATCGTAATTGCAGCATGCCAGACTTAGGCTCAGTTTTCCCATTACTTACTCCCTATCAAAAGAAAAACAGTTTTCGACTTAAGTCATTATCCTATCGCTCGGTTAACGAAGCAAGGCATCCAGTATAGTTTTGAAAAATTTTTTAAGGAGCGCGTTGAGCTTTTATTTAATTAACGTTACTAAAAGCTATTAAATCTGCATTAACTAAAAATTTAGAACAACAGGCCATAGGTTTTCCATCTAGTAACCATACGTTGGATCAAGTTTCATATAGTTTGGCAGGAGAATATAAATGTTAGAGAATCGTACCCCCCCGACGTTAAGCGCCGAAGTAAAAAAAGAGCTGGATAAACTTATAAAGCTGTGTCGAATTTTAGAAATTGAAGGACATGGGGATAGGACCTTGGGTTTTGCAAGTGTTCGCGATCCCCACGGGAAGGGAATGTGGATTAAAAGATCATACATATCCCTTGGAGAGGTATTCGATTACCAAGATTTTTTCAATATTGGTTTAGACGGTACTATTTACTCTGGGGAAGGCCGATGTCACGGCGAATGGCCCATTCACGCTGCTATTTTTGATGCGCGGAAAGATATAAACGCAGCAATTCATACCCACCCCTTGTATGGTTGCGTTGTATCATCAAGCGTCGAACCAATGCGTCCGGCTGGTTATCAGCAAATATTCTTTCCCAAACCTCCGCCCCGCTATGAAGGTTCGTCCGAATTAATCGTTAAATTGGAGACAGGGCGCGAAGCTGCTACAATTTTGGGCGACAGCTATTGCATGTTTTTGCGAAATCACGGCGTAGTCGCATGTGGCACCTCAGTTGAACATGCGCTTGTTATTGCAACGGCTCAAGAGGCAGCCTGTGAAGAATTTGTCAAAACCAGTAGCACTCGTTTTGAATGGTCGTATCCAAGTGACGATGAACAGGCTCTAAAGATCAAGGGTCAGGAACGTAATGTTCCAGTTTTTTGGGAATATTACTGCCGCAAATTGGCACGCGCAGAAGCCATCGGAGACCCTCTTCTATCTACCCATCGTATTGAAAATACATAGGGTTATAAGCAATAATTTGTACCTCAAGTCATGCATCTGTTGGCGGCAAAACAATACCGAGACCCTGTTCTTTAGCTCTTTCATAAATATGATGGCAGACAGCAATATCCTGAGAAACTAGCCCTGTCGTATGAATCAAAATTCTCTCCTCCTTATTTTGTCTCCCGGATACTTTTCCTGTTACCACATCACAAATTTCCCCGTGCAATTGCTCGCGAGTAAATTGACCAACTTCAATCATATCGCGAAACTCTTTAGTGACGATGTTTACATCCCACCCATCAATAACCACCTTATCAAAGGCAGCCCAACCTGCGGGATCCATTTCTCTTCTCGCTAACGAGATATATGTTGCTCCAGACTTTACCCATTCTTCTTGAGCAATTATATCAGTGGAGGTCGTGCCCCCAATACCAATGTCAGCTGCACGAACAACTTCCTCCGTTGTATCCACCGGTTCAACGGGTATTCCTAATTCCTTTGACCATTTTTTCGAAAAAGCTTCACGGGTCTCTTTTCGACGCGAAGTACAAATAATTTTTTCAAATTCAAACATTGTCCGAAGACAAGCGAGGCAATTAACGCCCATTGTCCCAATACCAACTAGCCCAAGAACGCGCGGGTTGTCAGGTGCCAACCATTTTAGTGGTAAAATAGCCGCCGCGGTACTTCGGATCGCATAAGACCAATGTTCTTCAATTATCGCCTGCGCATGGCCGGTCATTGGATCGGCTAACATTATATAACGCGCGCATTCAAGTTGCCCAACGGTATTACGAATACCATCATCATAATAATTATACATTCGTACGCCAGTGATAGGAATTTCCTTTAGGAGCACTCCTTTAACATGCCAATGGTTATAATATGGCTCGCCTGCGTCTAACTTCCAGGAAGATGGCTCAGACCATTGAACCGTTCCGGCTGCATGCATTTTATATACGTCTTCACATATCTGCATCGCTTCCTCGACGCTTAGAAGCTTTAGGGTTTCTTTATAGGGGATAAAACGAACGCCTTTCAGTGCCATATCTTTCTCCATAATTTTTACTAATCTAGCTTGCTTCATTAATAGACGCCACGAAAGAAGCGAGGTATTCTCAAGTTTTATTATTTCGTCTAAGAATATGTTTAAATTAGAAACCACCATAATTTTATGGCAGGCAGTTATGAATTTTATTTAAAAATGTTTTTATTAGAAAGATAGGACAAAAAAAACAATGGACCCAATTTTACAAAGCCTCTTAAATGGTTTTCCGACTCTGCTTTTGCATTTTTCGGTCACAATGGCAATGCTGGGCATCGGTATTTGGGTTTACCAATTAATTACTCCCTGGGATGAAATAAAACTAATTCGTCAGGGCAACTCCGCCGCAGCGAGCTCCTTCGCCGGAGCTATACTAGGCCTAGCTATACCGTTAGCAATTTGTATGGCGACGAGCGTGGGCGTACTAGATATTATTCTTTGGGGATTAGTAGCCCTGGTAATTCAACTTCTGGCTTTTCGATTGGCAGATCTTTTACTTAAAGATCTGCCAAAAAGAATTGAGGCGGGTGAAATGGGAGCTTCTATTCTTGTCATAGCGGTCAAGTTATCTGTCGCGTTTATTAACGCCGCCGCCATCGCCGGATAGATACTTCATACAATTATGCGTATTTGGGATATTTTAGCAGTCTGCACCCTGATAGTAATTGCCTTATTGGGAAAATACTCTCCTTTCGGAAACGATCAGTCTAATGAGATACGTCGTCCACCAATAGAAACGGTCAAACCACCAAGAAACCAACCAAGGCAACCCTTAGCAG
>PATI01000023.1 GCA_002712335.1 Rhodospirillaceae bacterium
GCCATCGTAGAGGAACCATCCTATCACCAACGTAGCGATACCAATTGCCACTGCCTCTATCTTTGAAATATCTGCAACGTCGGGATCGATTAAAAATGCAGCAGATCCAAGGTAATATACGACAGCTAAAAGTAAAACGCCCGTAACGCCTGTCCACCATGCTTCCCACTTAAACCAATGCAAATGCCTCGGCATCACCTTTGGTGCGACCATAATTTTATCGACGCGATAAAAACCGCCACTGTGAACCATCCAAAGTTGTCCCTCAACCTCCTCATCAGGCACAGTGGGCTCTTCAAGATGTGAATCTAGCCACATGAAGTAAAACGATGAACCAATCCAGGCAATCCCGACTATAATGTGCGCCCATCGCAGTATTAAAGCCAGCCAATCAAGAATAATCGTTTCCATTAGCGTTAACCCTTCACCGTCGTCATGATGCGCAGAGTGACTATTCGTCCGATATTCTTGATGGCTTCATCTATCTGCATTTCGCGACTATCTTTCAATCTCTCTGCGTAGGCACTTAATATTGACTCTTTATTATGATCTAAAACCGCAATGATAAAAGGGAAACCAAACTTATTTTTATAGTCATCATTCAGTCTCATAAATCTCTCGTATTCATCATCGGACAATTGATCTAGGCCCGCACTTGATTGCTCTTTCATTGAAAAAGCAGTCAGGGTACCAGCTTTTGCTGCTTTTCCTGCTAAGTCTGGGTGTGCACGGATTAAAGCCAGTTTTTCTTGCTCATTCGCTTTCTCCATAGAAAAAATCATTGCCCTTATTAAATCATCTCTGGATGAAAATGGCCTGGAAGAGGCAGTGAGGGCTACCAGCCAGGGAGAATGCTCAAATACCTCACCGAGAACTTTGACAAAATCATTAACCTCAATTTTATTTAATTCTTCAAGAGAAATCATTTTTTAATTTGTGATTTTTATTGTCCAATTATTCTAAATTCTTTTAAGGCGGCATCAACGCCTCCACCTGCTGGAACAGAAACATTATTTTGACGTAATGTTGCTTCCAGAGCCGCTAAGCAAGTCAAGATATTGTGCTTTCGGCAGTTGTAACCCATCGCTCCGATACGCCAGATTTTTCCATGTAACGGGCCAAAAGAGGTGCCAATTTCAATACCAAAATCATGCAGCATTTGCGCGCGCGCTGCTTCACCGTCGATATGATCCGGAATATAGACACCTGTCGCATTAGGCATTTTATATTTCTTATCACCAAACACCTTTAGTCCGAGCCCTTCTAAACCCGCAACCATGGCTCGGCTAGCCAAAGAGTGTCGATCAAAGATATCGATTAAACCTTCCTTTAGAACAATCCGCGCACACTCCCTAGCGGCATATAACATTGATGTCGCTTCTGTGTGATGATTCAATCGGGTGTCCGACCAATAATCCATCAACATTCCAAGATCAAAATAGTTAGAAGCCACCATGGGTCCCTTTGCCGCTACGAAGCTCTCAGGTCTTATTCCTTTTTCGATATGTTTTCTTCTATTAACAATCTCTGCTACCTTGTCATTAAATGTGATAGGCGCAATACCAGGTGGTCCCGCTAAACATTTTTGTAAACCAGCAGAAACACAATCTAATTTCCAATTATCAACAGGCAAATCCATCCCAACTAGGCTTGCAGTCGCATCCACGAATGAAATAGCATCATAACGTGAACAGATTTCGCCTATTTCCTCTAGAGGCTGTGCCATAGTTGTTGAGGTATCACCCTGACATAACGCAACAACTTTAGGTCTTACGCGTTTTACTGCATCCTCTATCTGTTGTGGATCAAAGACCACTCCCCATTCTACTTCAATGACTTCAACATCCGCTCCGCATCTTTCAGCAATTTCTGTCAACAAGTGCCCAAATCTGCCAAAAACCGGTACCAGCACCTTATCTCTTGGTTCAAGTACTGAAACCATAAAAGTCTCGATTGCCGACCGCGCCGTACCATCAATTAATATGGTCCAGCGATTCTCGGTTTGAAAAACCTGCCTATATAGAACCATTGTTTCATTCATATATTCTGTAAAGGCAGGATCGAATTGGCCTAATAACGGCATCGACATGGCATTTAAGACTCTTGGATCTACGTTAACCGGTCCCGGACCCATGATGAGTCTTTGTGGTGGATTTAACTCTTCGAAAACTTCTTTAACGCTCATTGTCATCCTTTGAGTTTAATTTTTAAATAAAATCACGCGGGGTGATTTGCACACCAATGGTGTGCAATATCCGCGCGGCGGCAAATCCAAACATCAGAATGCGAAGAAATATGATCTATAAACCTTTGCAGTGCCATGAAACGACCAGGTCGGCCGGCAAGCCTACAATGTAAACCAACAGACATCATTTTTGGACAATTTTCTCCCTCGGCATAAAGACAATCAAATGTATCACGAAGATAAGAAAAAAACTGGTCGCCAGAATTGAAACCCTGGCTGGTGGCAAAACGCATATCATTTGTATCCAACGAATAAGGTATAACCAGATGAGGAACNTCGTAATTTTTATCCCAGTAAGGCAAGTCATCGGCGTAACTATCAGCATCATAAAGAAAACCACCCTCTTCTACGACCAAGTCCCTTGTCACCGGGCTTGTGCGACCAGTATACCAACCCTGAGGACGCGATCCCGTGAGGGTAGTATGAATTTCTATTGCTTTTAATAAATGGGCACGCTCTGTATCTTTATCAACATGCTGGTAATTTAACCATCGCAACCCATGACTGGCTATTTCCCAATTTTCCTCCAGCATCGCCTTAACCGCTTCTGGATTGCGTTCTAAGGCCATAGCGACTCCAAAAACGGTAACCGGTAATTTGAGTGAGGAAAACAAGCGATGTAATCTCCAGAAACCGGCTCGACTTCCATATTCATATATACTTTCCATACTCATATGCCGGGCGCCCCGGTAGGCTTCCGCTCCTATAATCTCAGATAGAAATGTCTCAGACGATTCATCTCCGTGTAATACACAGTTTTCTGCTCCCTCTTCGTAATTGATTACAAATTGAACTGCGACCCGGGCCCCATTAGGCCAATTTACTTTCACAATGTTTCGTCCGTACCCTACCAAATCACGCGGATAAGCATCACTATTTGCCATTTATTCGTTCCATTATATGTATAATAAGATAATCATAGCGAAGCTTGGAGCCGCGAAAAGTATAAAAGTAGCGGTGGGTATTGAACTTTAGACCGAATAAAAGAGGATTTAGCCGATGGCAGGTCTCACCACGCATATTCTTGATACCGCTAACGGAGTACCCGCTGCGGGAGTAACGATTGAAATCATAAAAGTTACCGACGATAGGCGAATAAAATTACGAACCGTAAAAACTAACGTCGATGGACGTACCGATACTCCTATCCTATCGGGTGACCAATGTGTTCCGGGTTCCTATGAAATGATATTTCATATTGGTGCATATTTTCGTAGTCGCAAAGAAAACCCCGACCCATCATCTTTCCTAGACAAAGTACCGATCCGCTTTACCATCGCCTCAGAAGAAGAACACTATCACGTACCACTTCTTACAAGTCCTTGGAGTTACTCAACCTATCGTGGCAGCTAATCAAATCAATAACTTAGAGTTTAATCCCTGCGGAATTGATAATACCCCTTACTCTTTGACGCTGTTCATCAGAAATAGTGAGGCGTTCTGCAAAATCACGACCCGTTGGTTTAGTGGCATCTATACCAACCTTGGTAACAGTATGGTTTTCCGGATCTGATGTCGGGTCAAGAATTGCACCCATCGCTCCATGAATATAGGTAACATCTTGATCGGCACGCGTGCGGGTTATTACCGCCCACATAACATCTGAAAGATCAAATATATCTACGTCTTCATCAACAACAATAACTGATTTCACGTAAAATTCTGTTCCAAGTGCGGCCATTATTGCTTGCTTCGGCTGCCCTTCAGCTGTCTTTTTCATTTGAACAATCGCCATCAAGGCGCCGACAGTACAAAGTGGCACATGGACAGCACTTACATTAGGGAGGTTACGCCGCAAGGCATTTAATATTTCCGCCTCCCGGCTAATAGAAGAAACTAGGATATGGTCACCGGCTGTACCAGAAGCCACACTGTGAAATATTGCATCGCGACGCATCTGGATACGCTTGGCCACAAAGACATTTTCAGTAGAGCGATAGGATGCATAACCTGTAAACTCGCCAAACGGCCCTTCTGGTTCATGTGTGTCAGCTAAAATTTCACCCTCTATTACAATTTCCGCTCCAAAAGGTATGGAGAGGTCATTAGTCATGCATTTTGCCACTTTATATGGTTCGCCAAACAAGGCCCCAATTATTTCATATTTTCGAACATTTGGAGGATAATGATAAGCCATCGACCCCATGTAATGTATCGGATGAATACCGACGGTGATAGCAGCTGGAAGAGCCTGACCCTTTGCTTCCGCACGACGATGGAATTCATACATGCGTCTGCGAGAATGTAATGAAAGACCAAAGCGGTTTTTGCCTTTTAACATCAATCTATGAAAGCCGACTGTGTCGGTTTCCCCTTCGGGATCTCGAGCAGTGATTTGCCCTGCTGTAATATAGGGCGCAGCGTCAACGTCGAAGTGAAGAGGAATAGGTAATTGATTTAAGTCAACATCCTTGCCCTCCAGCACTAGATCTTGCCACGGCGCATCTCCGACCACTTCAACAGGTTGATAGTTCTGACATCTCTCCCGATAGGCTAAAGGTAACTCATCGGGTTTTACACCCACTGCGGCTGCCAAAAGTCTCCTGTTTCCGGCTGTATTTGTGACAACCGGATTATTGAAGTTTTCAACATTTTCAAAAATTAAAACTGGGCTTTTACCATGGCGTTCAAATTCAAACACCGAAGACGTAATATCGAGCTCCCGGCTTACAGGTTCAGCAATTCGAACAAGCTCCTCGGGGAACTCTGTCTCCACCATATTAAGAAAGCCGCGCAAACTTTGATCGGTCATAACCATCTCACAAAATATTCAAAATTACTTCATACAGAGAGTAACTGAGCAAAAGGAAACTGTCATGTAGTCAAATTGGTATTGATTTATTTTACTCCAGTAGTCGGGCGGCTTCTAAAAAAGGTTCAATTGTTGGGCGAAAAATTCCTGCCCCTAGACCGCCGTTAACGCCGTGTTTGTCAGCAATCCCTAGTTCTAGAGTAGGTGTTAGACCATTATCTATAATAGCACGCACAGATAAGCCAACCCTGGCCTTAGTCATTGGCATCCCAGGATGCTCAGACATAAGCAGCTTTCCCGGTAATTCAAAAATATCTGCCGGTGTATATTCTTTATGGAGTTCCTGCATATCTGGACAAAACATCTGGGCCATAGCCCCCAAACCCAGCCCTTCAGTTATAGCGCTATCACCAAATGCACCAACACAGGTTTCTAAGGTATGCGGCTCTCTAATCTTTCCCAGTGGCGGAGTAGCTGGACAAGTAAACCAACGGTCTTTAAATGCCCCAATTTTAAACCCAAATAAATTCCCGTTTCCCCCAAATGCCGAAATTATGCCACTATTATTGACATCAGCTGCAGCAGACAAAATTAACTTTGATGCCGCCATCCAAAAATTTAGATGAAAAAAAGGCCACTTCTTAATAAATTCGTATGTATNTGTTCTCGAAAATTCTTCGCCAAGACACTCGACAATAGTCGATAATAAAAGCTTATGGGCCTCCAAATGGCGCAAGTGACCATCATNGCCCTTAATTAATGCCTCATCAATAATTGGCAACCATTGGACCGGGTTTAAAGATGGCACATCCGCTATTGCTTCTCCAACTTCCTGATTTAGGAATTTTAANAANTCAATAGCAGCTTGGCTTTTATAACCGTACCGAGGCACAGGATCCGCTCCCGTTCCACCCCCGTTAAGCGGTGCCCATGACTGATGACCCGCATTATTAAGATCACTGAACTCGGTTAGTTTCATTGAAGAAGAGACTACAGCGGCCATCGGTGTAACCACATTATAATTTTGAGCGGCTAGAAATTCTATCTCTCCCGCACTAATCATCTTATCTGCCTCATCAAGATTTGGCGCCCAACCCTCAAAAACACAAGCGACTGCAGCCGAATTTAGAATTGGTGTGACAAGATTATTCATTGGCTTTGCGGGTGGACCACAATGGAGCAAAGAACAATCAGCTAATCCGATTGCCTCTTTGGCACTAACAACTCTTGTCCAAGCCGGAACGACCGACAAAATCTTTTTCATAGCTAGTTGGTCAGCTTTATTCATTTTTCACACCTTGCTCTTTGAATAAATTCAATCANTTTTGGTGGGGATATCGGCAACTGATCAACCACCAAATCAATATCCTTGAAGGCATCGTTAATGGCATTAGCAATGGCAGCTGGAGGACCAATAGCTCCACCCTCACCCAGTCCTTTCTGCCCAAAGGAAGAAAATGGCGATGGAGTTTCCATGTGACTGATCCGCACATTAGGTATCTCACACGCGCTCGGCAGCAGGTACTCCGCTAATGTATTGGCCAAAGGTTGTCCAGAGTCATCATAGGGCATTTCCTCGAACAGCGCAGTCCCTATGCCTTGAGCCGTACCACCATACACTTGTCCATCAACTACCATTGGGTTGATCATTGTTCCCCCATCTTCAACGATCACATAATCAAGAATTTCAACTGCACCCGTTTCAGGGTCTATCGCAATTGTACATGCGTGAACACCGTAGGAAAAAGTACCACTATCCGGTTCCGGTCTATAACCTTCGGTAACTTCCAAAGGTTCTGCAGCTAACTGCGAGGTTAAATCTTGGGGTGCCCGATACCAAGCCCACGCAACATCAGCAATTGAAACCTCTCCCCCATCAGAACTTACTCTCCCGCCCGAAAGAGAGACGTCTTTAATATCCGCCTGTAGAAGATGCGCTCCAATCTTCAAAATACGATCAGCCAAAACTTTACAAGCCTCTGCTACCGCACCCCCGGCCATCACGGCACAGCGAGAGCCCCAAGTGCCAGTGGAATAGGGTGTAAGGGATGTATCTCCATGAATTATTTTTATGGAGTCTGTATGAATGGTCAAAACCTCAGAGGCAACCTGAGCCAGGGTTGTTTCAAGACTTTGGCCGTGAGATTGGACGCCTACCCTTACCTCTAGTCCGCCATCGGGTGTGACCCTTATCATTGCTTGTTCAAAACCAGGTACCATTGGGATACCCCAACCATGGTAAACCGAGGTACCATGTGCCGCCTGCTCGCAAAATATTGAAAATCCAATACCTATACGCCTGCCGTCTTCTTCTTTTTGCTCCTGTCTTATGCGCACACCCTCAATATCAATCGCACTTGCCGCCCGCTTCACACAATCCGGATAATAACCAGAATCAAATAGTTTATTAGTTACATTGGTAAAGGGCATTTCGTCTGGACCCGGTAAATTTTTTATACGCATTTCATGCGGCTCGATGCCAAGTTGTCTAGCCAACGGGTCAATAAGAGTCTCTAAAGCAAAGCAGACGCCTGTTCTGGCGACTCCACGATAAGGTAGAATAGGAGGCTTGTTGGTTGCTGAGGACCAAGTCCTGCATTTAAATCCTTTAAAATCGTATGGTCCAGGCAAAATACTGGCTATCTGTGCTGCTTCCAGGCAAGCAGAAAACGGATAAGCGGAATATGCACCGGCATCCACCGTGGCCTCACATTCAACGCCTAATATCTTGCCATCCGCTGCTGCATAAGCTGTTATTTCATAATGGTGCTCACGGCAGTTGGCATTAGCGCTTAACTGTTCCCGACGATCTTCAATCCAACAAACTGGCCTATTTAACTTGATAGCAATCCATGACAACGCAACTTCTTCTGGCAGTAAAATACCTTTATATCCAAATCCACCCCCGACATCTGGGGCAATTACTCTTACTTGACCCTCATCAAGCCCAAGACATTCAGCAAGTCCAGACCTAACGATATGAGGCATTTGAGTCGAGCTCGTTAACGTCAACAATTCAAGTCTTCGGTCCCATTCTGCAACCACGCCGCGACCCTCAATTGGTGCCATCGATTGGCGCGCTGTACTGAAACTCCTTGTAACAGAGGCTTTTGCATTTTTCTTGAGCTCATCCAAATTTTCCTCTGACTCGAAAAAGGTCTCGAGAAAAATATTGTCATGCCAGTGCTCATGAATTTTAGCGGCACCCTTGGACCTTGATTCCAACATATTGGACACAACTGGCAGCGGATCTATCTCTACCCTTACTTCGCTTACCAGATCCTCTGCCTCGCCGCGTGTTTCCGCAACGCAAGCTGCAAGTAACTCGCCTACGTATCGAACTTTCTTTCCTGCCAATATGGGCTGCAGTGAAGACTTGAATCCCTTTAATCCGGAGTCGGCCTTGATGGGGGAAACCCCTACCAGATCGGTATCAACGAAAACACTCTCTTCCTTTCCTTCGGGCTTAGATAGCCGGATATTTGTTCCATGGGCGATAGGACTTCTAACAAAAGCTACTTCCAGCATACCAAATCGCTTAATATCAGCGACAAATTCTCCTTGCCCTTTTAAATACCGTTCATCTTCCTTTCGAATTACAGACTTGCCGATACCGCCATTTAAAACTGGTTTCATAGGAGTCCTTAATATTTTTTTATCACTGTTGATCACCAGAGCTCTGGAGTTCATTATCCGCATACAAGAACTTTTGTCATCATCGAGAGTAAAACACTTTCTAGGGGCTAAAATGGAAAAAAAATTTGATACCATAATTTCTGGCGGCCGGGTGATCGACCCCGCAAATAAAGTTGATGGAAAACTTGATGTAGGGATTAAGGATAATAAGATAGCAGCCATCCAAAATTCACTAGAAGATAAAAATTCTGAGATAATAGACGCAAAGGGAAAGTTGGTCATTCCAGGGATGATTGACACCCATGCCCATGTTTTTGAACATGTTAGTGGCCGATTTGGCTTAAACCCAGATCTCGTAGGTGTGCGGTCGGGGGTCACGACAGTAATTGATCAAGGCGGGCCGAGCTGTATGACCTTCCCAGGTTTTAGAAACTTTATCTCTAATCCGGCTAAAACAAACGTATTAGCTTTTATCTCTATTTATACGGTAGGAGGCCTAGAAGGCCATTATTATCCATACCTTTATGGACCCGGCGGTATAGATGTAAAGGCATGTGCCAAGGCGGCCAGCGCAAATACGGATATTGTTAAAGGTATCAAAGCACATGCCGAACCGGGGGGTATATCTCGTTGGGGACTTGAAACACTTGAATTAGCAAAGGAGGCTTCTCGAGAAGCGGGTATCCCCGTATACATTCATCTCGGGGAACTTTGGCCTACGGAAGGTGGAATTGATGTTGATATGGACGCTCGTTTACCAGAGATTGTAGCTCTC
This sequence comes from Rhodospirillaceae bacterium, assembly GCA_002712335.1. The sequence continues at coordinate 9,409 of PATI01000023.1, forward strand.
ATCGAGGAAGGTGACATTCTCGCCCATCCGTTTACAAGACACCCAGGTGGGTTTGTCAATAAGGAAGGAAAACTTCACCCTATCGTTAATGAAGCTATCGATAAAGGTGTCCTTATCGACATAGGACACGGATCGCATTTCAGCTTTGACATGGCACGCGCTGTCCTTGATGCAAACGTTTTGCCGACTACGGTCGGGGCCGACATGCATGGATATAATACTCATGTACCCGCAGAGGCTGGCACACCCGACGAACACCCTGACGACGAGATGCACCTTTTTGCGGGGCAGGCACAGTTTAGCATGTGTCATGCTATGACGGAGCTTGTGGCTTTAGGGGTTGCAATGGAGGATACCATACCAATGGTTTCATCCAAATGCGCTGAGATGATAGGTATGGAAGATGAACTTGGAACTCTTGGTATTGGCCGCACAGCAGATATTTCCGTACTTCATGACGAAACTGGAGAATGGACTCTAAAAGACAATAGTAATGTAGAGGTAAAGACAACTAGAAGACTACGTCCCGCATTTTGTCTTCGCCAAGGGGAATACTTTGAAGCTGATGCCTCGATATTACCTGTCTGAGAGCTAAGTTTGAAAATTAGTCTCGTAACACCGGCTGGAAAAAAATCTCGCTCTGGTAATAGAACTACTGCGGTGCGTTTGGGTCGCATTCTTAAATCTCTTGGTCATAATGTCAAAATTTCGGAACAAGACGATGGGGTAGGCGCCGACATCATGATAGCTGTTCATGCTTGGAGGTCATATAAATCAATAAAAGCATTTTCAGTCCAATATCCTAAACACCCGCTTATAGTGTTATTGTCCGGGACCGATATCTATAGTTTTCAGCATAGCCATCCCAAAGAAACTTTAGACTCCATGCACAACGCGACCGCCTTGGTTTGCCTTCATGATTTAGTGGGACACGCCATCCCAAAAAAGTATACCAAGAAACTAACAACTATTTATCAATCAGCCAAACCACTACCCTTTCCAAAAAGGCCCTCTAAAAAAACATTTGATATCTGTGTAATTGGACATTTGAGAGATGAAAAGGATCCCCTGCGTGCTGCATATGCAACAAAGTTTATTCAACCGAATTCGAAAATTCGAATCATTCACCTCGGAAAAGCACATGACAAAAAATGGCTTCACGCAGTGCAAAAAGAACAACGCCACAATCCCCGGTTTTTCTCACTTGGGGATGTACCCTCTTGGCGTGTACGACGCCAGTTGAGCACCAGTAAAGCGATGGTCATAAGCTCAATAATGGAAGGGGGGGCCAATGTCGTTTCGGAGGCAATTATGGCTGGCATACCAATAATAGCATCAAATATAGACGGGAATATTGGTCTACTGGGTGCAGACTATAGTGGTTACTTTTGTACGGGTAATACAGAGGCACTGGCATGCTTATTAAACAAAGTGGAGCAGGATCCGAGGTTTCTAAAACGATTAACTGCCCAAATAATCAAAAGACAAGGTTTTTTCAAACAATCGCGAGAAAATCAGGCGTGGCAGGCTTTACTAAAAAAGATCACAAATTCACGGTAATAGGCTCTAGCTTTTCAGATTGATCGAGCACTTCACCAATGATCACAGTACTCGCATAGCCTAATTTTCTGAGACTATCGACACATGCAGCCGCCTTATCTCTCGGGACACTAGCAAGGAGCCCGCCAGCTGTCTGAGGATCAAACAGCAACGGATATCGCGGATCTTTACCTGCTTCTTCTATATTTGATATCGCCCTGCGCAATCTAACATTTTGTGGCTGAAGCGATGAGAGTATACCGTCTTTAACAGTATCAATTGCGCCATCCATCAGCGGTACTGCATCTAAATCTATAACCACGTCTACCTCAGAAGCTCTCACCATCTCAACAAGGTGTCCTAGCAAGCCAAAACCAGTAATATCTGTAGCAGCACGAGATTCATGATCAATAAGACATTGTGCTCCCAGGTAATTCGACATCACCATATGTTTCAGGGCAGCACCGATCCAACGGCCCTTCGCCTTATGGCGCATGTCTGCAGCAAAAAGTGTACCTGTTCCGATTGGCTTGGTGACAAGTAATTTATCACCCGGCTGCATTCCCCCTTTGCGCATGATTTTATCTTTATCAATCAGTCCATTTATAGCAAAACCAAGGCTAAGCTCTGGCCCCTCACTCGTATGACCACCAACCAACGAACAATTTGTATCATTTAGAATTTCCATCGCACCAGTCATCATTTGGACCAGAGTATCCTCAATTTTCTCTTCTACACCAAAAGGAACAGTTGCTACCGCTAGCGCAGTCTGAGGATCTCCTCCCATAGCAAAAATATCTCCAAGACTGTGATTGGCAGCAATTTTACCAAATACGTATGGGTCATCGATCATCGACCGAAAATAATCAACGGTGTGAACCATAACTTTACCCGGGGGCACCTCAATTACTGCCGCATCATCGGGCTCGTGCAAACCAATCAGGACGTCGTCTCTTGGAGCCGGTTTCAGATTGCCCAGCGCGCGCGTTAATACATTCGCACCAACTTTAGCCCCACAACCTCCACAACGCATTGCTATAGAAGATATTTCCTTAACCAATTCCTTACTGGCTAAACCATCGGGCAAACCCGTCTGGGTTTGTTCCTTCATTTCTGGCAAATCGTTAAATTTTTTCATAAATCGGCGATCTATCCAGTCTTTCCACCTCCAGACATTAAAGCCTTTGATCTTAAATTTTCCTCGTGAGGCTACCGCATATTTATCACCAGTAGAAATCAGACTAAGGAAATGCTTTTGTGGATGAAATTGTACTAGACTTTTTGAAAGTAAGGCCCTCCTCAGATTACGTTCTAGGTATTGTCCCTGTCTGACGGCAAATACCCCTGATTTTGGACGTGGATAGTTAACCATCGCTGCAATATCACCAGCGGCAAAAATATCTGGATGTGAAATTGACTGGAGGGTATCACCTACCCTGATAAAACCATTTTGATTTACATCCAAACCAGCATCAGCTGGCCAATGGGGGGCACCTGCAGCAGTGACCCAGAGTATTTCATCCGTTTCAAACTCTTTTCCATTTTGCGTCTTCAAAACACCTGCTGATACCTCGATGACAGGATCATTTTTATGCACTAGAACACCACGCTCCTGTAAAACGGTATCAAAATAGGAACGCACCGCGGAATTATGGGTGGGCATTATTTCAGGGGAATTGCTGAATAAATGATAGGTAATTTTTCCTAAGGGTTTGTTTGCATTTTTTAACAAACATTCCATACGAAATTGAGTTGCTAGAAGAATTTCCACACCGCCAGCACCCGCGCCTACGACTGCGATCGAAATAGGACGCTGCTGGTTTAAAACTCGATCCCGCAATGCCTCCCAACGATCCAGGAATAAATTGATCGGTTTTACTGGCACCACTATCCCATCTGCACCAGCGACGTCGTTGGTATTCGGCGTCGAACCTGAATTAATAGAGGCTATGTCATATTGAACCGGAGGCCGATTATCACAATTTATTTTTTTATTTT
>PATI01000024.1 GCA_002712335.1 Rhodospirillaceae bacterium
TGATTAATTTCATCATTGATATTCTTTATGGGCTCATTGATCCGAGGATTCGATTTGACAAATAATTCCGCTTCATCTTCTGCGAGGATTAATCGAGATGCCCGTGCGTTGCGCTTCCGACGGGCCCTTCGACCTTGGTTGAAGCCAAAGATAATAATGGGTGGTTGTCTTGTATTCTTACTTATTTTTATGGGAGTACTTGCTCCTATTTTATCACCCTTTGACCCTAATCTTCAAAATTTGTCCAATACATTGCAGGCACCACAATGGTGGGGTGGCGATAACTTTTTAGGGACTGATCATGTCGGCCGAGATATATTAAGCCGAATTTTTTATGGAGCGCGGATTTCACTGGTAATAGCAGGTACCGTAGTGGTTATTTCGGGGGTTATTGGAGTGGGCTTGGGTGCTATCTCTGGTTATTTTGCGGGACGTACTGATTTTTTTATTCAGAAACTCGTTGAAGTTATATGGGCATTTCCACCTCTTCTTCTTGCTATTGCGGTGCTTGCCTTCTTTGGCCAAGGCCTCTGGATATTAATTGTGGCGCTCGTTGCACAGCGCTGGATTCCCTATTGTCGAGTCTCTCGGGGTCAAGCCTTATCGCTACGGACAAGAGATTTTGTTGATGCGGCTCGGTCGTTGGGGGCAAGCGATACTAGAATTGTAATAAAACATATTCTCCCTAATCTGATGCAGGCAGCAATGGTTATTGGGACTTTTGCAATGGCCACTGCCATAATCGCTGAGGCAAGTCTCAGTTTTCTCGGCCTTGGTGTGCCGCCGGAGATTCCAACTTGGGGTAGCATGCTCGCAGACGGACGTGCGTACATCAGTACTTCATGGTGGTTGGCACTTTTTCCAGGCCTATGCATTTTCTTTACAGTGCTTGGCATTAATCTACTTGGCGACGGCATGAGGGATATATTTGACCCACGTTTAAAGCGATCGGGCTCCGGTGTTGGTTAACTAATTGCCAAATGTTTACTTGTTAAATTTTCAACTATCCGTCGCGGAAAGCATCCATCATTGGTTTTTGCTGTCCACCGTCAATTTCAATCATAGTGCCATTAACAAAATGTGCGAGAGGTGAAGCGAGATAGGTAACAAGATTTGCGACCTCGAGCGTCTCTGCTATACGGCCGAGGGGTATACTGCGCGGTGCCAATTGATTAGCTTCTTCATAACTGATTTTCATATCTCGTGACATACCGTTTACAAGTCCGGTCCATCTCTCAGTTCTGACAGGACCAGGGTTTACGGCCACAAAACTTATATTATCTCTCCCGTATTGCCCTGCGAGTGCGATTGTCAAGTTCTGGCCTGCGGCATTGGCAGCACCTGGAGCGATTTCCCAATAGGAATGCTTGATGCCATCATTTCCAATTAAATTAACTACTCGTCCGCCTCCCTGTTTTTTCAGGTGAGGTATCACCGCTCGGGTACAGCGGACATAGCCGAAAAATTTTAATTGCAGGGCGTCTTCCCATTGCTCATCTGATAGGTACTCCAAGACGCCCCCAGTTGCGGCTCCAGCATTATTTACTAGTATGTCGACACCTTTCAGGGCTCTTACAGATTCTTCAATAAAAGAGTTTGCTTGTTCCGTCTCTGTAAGATCTGCGGTAATAGGAATAATTTTTTGCCCAGTATTCTCCGCTATTTCTTTAGCCGTATCTTCGAGAGGTTCCTTTCGCCGAGCACAAATTGCGACATCCACGCCTTCCTGAGCTAAAGCAAGGGTTATAGATTTTCCAATGCCCTCGCTCCCGCCAGTTACTATTGCCTTTTTTCCCTTTAGTTGAAGATCCATTGCCCTATCTCACCCTTAAATTTTTTAATTGATAAAGAGATAATGTATCTTTTTTAGTATTCGGGGAATGGTTTATTGCAATTTTTTATACCAGACCATTGCCCTTGCAATTAGCATTGCCGTAACTTGTTTAAATGGGGTACGGGGATTAGAGATGAATGACACTAAAGCAATTCGGTATATTGGAGAATCGGTTTCCCGAATTGAAGACCAAAAATTTCTTATGGGCCAAGGGCAATTTGTAGACGATGTGACCATGCCCGGTTTATTGCATATGGCAATTTTACGGAGCCCTCTGTCACACGGGATAATTAAAGCCATAGATCTTGAGAAAGCTCGATTAATGCCTGGCGTAGTAGATGTATTTTCGGCTCAAGATATAGATATCCCTTTGCCGGATATTCCGCTGAGATTGGCACCTTTCCGTGGTTTTGAAAGATTCCTCCAAAAACCTATTGCTGTCGATAAAGTACGTTATGTTGGGGAACCTGTGGTCGTTATTGTTGCTGAAAGCCCCTATTTGGCCGAAGATGCAATTGCTAAGGTGAAACTGGACCTTGATGCTTTGCCTGCCGTTACCAACGTAGAAGATGCCGCCGAAGGTAAGTACTTATTGCACGAGGTGGCAGGTGAAAATATTGGGGCGTCCTATCGTGTTGAACGAGGGAATGTAGAAACTGCTTTTGATAATGCACCCTATATACGCCGAGAGCGATTTGTGACCAATCGTCATGCAGCTTGTCCTCTGGAGACAAGAGGTCTTATCGGTGAATGCGATCAAGATTCTGGAAGGTTACGCCTCACCGGAGCTGCTAAAGTCACTTATTTTAATAGGCGCCATATAGCTGCAGCTTTTGATCTCGACGAAGAAAAAGTGGAGTTGATCGAACTGGATGTTGGTGGAGGCTTTGGAGCACGAGGAGAGCTTTATCCCGAGTATTATTTGGTGCTTATTGCTGCCCGACGGGTCGGGAAACCTGTCAAATGGATTGAAGATCGGCGTGAAAATCTCATGGCATGCAATCATTCTCGTGATATTACTTGTGATTTGGAAATTGCAGGAACGCTTGACGGTACAATTCTTGGCATGCGTTGCACAGTGCTTGGAGATCTCGGTGCCTATGTTCGCACGAATGGTGGCGTGGTTCCATCCAAGGCGGTCCAATTTTTACCCGGTCCCTATCGAATACCTTCATTCGCTGCAGAAATGAAAGCGATTGTCACTAACAAGACACCGGTTGGAACTATGCGGGGCCCTGGGCGATTTGAAGCAACTTTTTGTCGTGAGCGCATGCTGGATATAATGGCTCGGGATCTCTTTATCGACCCCGCAGAATTACGATTAAAAAATTTGTTGAATTCTGAGGAGCTGCCCTATCGGATTGGTGAACTCGTACCTGGTGATCCTGACGCGACTTTTGACGAAGGAGACTATGGGTCTGCCTTTCGCCAATTATTGGAAATGATTGATTATGACAACTGGAAGACAAAACAGGGCTATGAGCTGGATGGTAGACTCATGGGGTTAGGTCTAGCTATTTTTGTCGAGAGCAGTGCTGGCGGCCCACCGGAAACTGCGAGTATTAATATCCACTGTGATGGTCGAGTTGAGTTGTGCACGGGTGCATCCTCGGTGGGGCAGGGTTTGGAAACGGGTATGGCACAAATCTGTGCAGAATTTCTCGAGATAGATATTAAACTCATAACTGTGAAGCACGGTAGTACGAATATTTTGGAAACGGGTGGCGGAACATTCAATAGTCGCTGTACGGTGATGGCAGGTAACGCTGTCAGAGAGGCCGCCGAGTCTTTGAAGATCAGGGCCCTGGAACTTGCAGCTTTACGTTGGAATGTGGGCGCAAATGAATTGGTGTACGAGTCAGGTGCCGTGTCACGAGAAAATGGCGGGTCCCTGACGCTTTCCCAACTAGCGGAATTTGCGGCGGCGCGTGATCAAAATGGTCTCTCTTCTGATGCAAGTTTCAGTAACGACGGAAATGTTTCTTACTCTTATGGTGCGCATGCTGCACTTGTCGGTGTTGACGTTGAGACTGGCGCAATTGATTTAATCAGGTATGCATTGATAGAAGATATCGGTCGAGCATTGAATCCGATAATGGTTGAAGGCCAGGCTGTTGGCGGACTTGTGCAAGGCCTTGGCGGCACTTTGTTAGACCATATGATTTATGATCAAGATGGACAGCTGTTAACTACCAACTTTGCAGAATATCTTTTGCCTAATGCTACTGGGCTACCGGAAATCACTACTGTGGCACTGGAGGAGAGTGCCTCTAAATTTAATCCTATGGGGTTCAAGGGTGCTGGCGAGGGCGGTATCGTTGCCGTAGCGGGCGCGGTCAGTAATGCTGTTGTACATGCATTGAGTGACTATAATATAAACATTACCGATCTGCCGTTAACACCAATGAAAGTAAGAAAACTTCTTAGAGAAAAGGGTCTCTAATGATTATTGATGTTCATGCCCACTTTGTCCCTCCATCGGTTATTGAAACACTTGCCGACCGTGGCTTGGACTTTGGAATAAATCTGGTCGAGTCAGAACCTGGTTGTCATTGTTGTAAATTTGAATCAGGAATCCAAATTCGTCCATTCTTTGATGCGCTGACCGACGTAGATATTCGATTGAATGAAATGTCGAAAGTTGGGATAGAACACCAAGTCCTATCCATGTGGACAGATATATTTGGTTATGAAATGTCAGCTTCTAAGGGGTTGGCCTGGCATCGATTGATGAATGAATGCTTGGCTGATGTTTGTGAGGCACACCATGGCATCTTTTCATGGATGGCCTCAGGGCCTTTACAGGATGCGGAAAAAGCGGCAAGAGAGCTTGAGCGTTCAATGAAAGCCGGCGCCGTTGGAACAATTGTGGCAACCCATGTTGATCATAGGAACTTGGGGGAATGTAATCTAGATGAATTCTGGTCAACTTGCGTCGAATTGGGTGCTCCAGTTTTTCTTCATCCTGCGCAGCCCATCGCCCCCAAACGTGCAACGAAATTTGCCCTCAATCAGGTTGTAGCCTACACAAATGATACGACATTGACAGTCGGGTCACTAATTTCTAATGGTGTGTTGGATAGATTTCCTGATTTGCAGCTAGTTTTGTCGCACGGTGGAGGTTCAACACCCTGGCTCATCGGCAGATTTGATAGAATGTATAAAGCGACGTCGCATAAAATCACAGGAACAGTGGCTGAACAGTTACCTTCGGCATACTTAAAGCAACTTTATTACGACACCATCCTGCATCATGGATCGGCTCTCCGTTTTTTAAGAGATTTGGTAGGAGTTGATCGATTGCTATTAGGGACTGATCTACCTTTTCCCCCGGGAGATCCAAATCCGCTCAAGACACTCAAGGAGGCTGAATTTAGCCCTGCGGAAATGCAAAAGATAACCGACACAAACCCCCGCATGCTATACAAACTATAATTTACGACCATAGGCGTTCAGAAGCTAGAGATGCCCCCTCTACCATAGCCTTGAACTTTGACCAAACTACATCTGCTGTCACTTGGGGTTCGAGCCTGGCAAAGGTCCCAAAGCCACAATCAGAGCCCGCAATGATGCGTTCCCTTCCTACAATTTTAGCCCAGTTACATATTCGCTGAGCAATGAGTTTAGGGTGTTCGACAAAATTACTCGTTGAATCAATTACACCAGGAATCAGAATTTTATGCTCAGGAATCTTCATGTCCTCTATATCCTCCCACTCATGCTCATGGCGTGGATTGGCACCTTCGAATAGGATTGCCGCGGGTCGGGCTGCCATTAATACTGGAAAAATTTTTCTGAGTGGAAAGTCGTGGGTGTGAGGGCCTTCATAGTTACCCCAACAGACATGTAATCGCATTGCCTCTGGCGGAATATTTATAGTGGCTGCGTTTACAGCTTCCATATTCCTCCAAGCTATTTTTAAGAATTCATCATCTGATAGATCTTTATACTGATTGTGGCGGGCTGAACCAAGATCTGGGCAATCAATCTGAAGAAGTGTTCCGGATTGATGAATAGACTCATATTCAACTTTCATGGAATCAGACATCGCGCCGATGTACGTTTCTTCATCTCTATAATAATCGTTTGGGACAAATTTACTAAGCACACCTGGAGAGGCGGCGGTCATAAATGTATCAACAGGTCTACTCGCTTTGCGCGCTGTCCCAAGGTTACGCAGATCCCGTTCAAGTGGTTCTTTGTTAACATAGTCAATGGGACCTACAACCCAAGGCCTGCCATATTGTAATCCCCAACCTCCTCGTTGTTTTTTTATCCGCGCTTCAAAATCTGGGTGTTCTATAATATCTAAATTAGCATTTTCTTCTGGGATCTCTGCACCTGGCGGCGGAGCAGGACTGATATTCGCCAACCTGTGTTTTACGTAAAATGTATAAGATATCTTACCCATATCGCCGTCTGATACGATATCTATGCCGTTGGCAACTTGTTCGGAAACCACCTCTTTAACCGCATCCGCGACTCTCTGATTAAGAGCATTAATGTCATGTGGCTTATTTTGGTCTTCTAACATCAGCATATCAAAGAGATCAATCGGGCGCGGAAGACTGCCAACATGTGTAGTAAGAATTCTTTCGGAGCTCATTTTCATCTTAAAAAAACTAAATTTAAAATTGATTCTCAAATCAGATTTTTACTTATTGATATTAGACTGCATGGAACTGAGGTCTACAAATTATTTAATTAAATTTTGATAATACTTAGGTGACCAATAGCGCTGTATTTAATAATTAATATGAGATATTGGCGGACGATAATTTTTTGGGTTTGGCGCGAGTGCTCTTCAAATTGTAATCGTCAAAAAAAATGGGGTAGTGATGGTTAAAATTGTTTGGAAAAATAAATAAAGAAACACTGTTTACCTTAAAGTGAGGCCAAAATTTTATTTTATTTACAAGGTTTTTGGCCATCGGGTTTTATTAAGTGAAATTTTTTTAAAGGAGTAATACATGACTGATATTGTTGATTTTCCATCAGACGTTCTGCCGGATAGCCGTTCGCGTGTTCCCTTGCCCAGGCGCGATGATCTCGACGCCTCCGCTCGTAGCGTCTATGACGCTCATGTACATATCGACCCAGCTTCCGGAAAGTCTCTTGCTGGTCTGTACGGACCCGGGGGATTAAGATTGCATTCCAAAAAGCTTTCGGGACTAGCAGCGCCAGCTGCGCATTACCTGAGGCATGGTGCGGATTATACCGAACAAGAGAGAGAAGTGGCCATTCTGGTCACAGCCCGTGAGCATGACGCACAATTTGAATGGTGTGCACACGAGAGGGAGGCGCGACGAGTTGGGGTCCCAGAAGAAACGATCGATATCATACGTTATCGTCGCCCAACCGATGGTTTAAAAGAAACTCATGCTGTCCTTATAGAGATGGGGCGTCAATTGTTTCAATCACATGCTCTTGATGCGAGTACATTTGTCCGCGTTCGAGAAGTTTTTGAGCTCGGAACAATGGTTGATATTATTGCTCTAATGGGAGCTTACTCCTCAACGGCGATTTTATTGGCTGCTTTCGATGTACAGTTGCCGGAAGGGGAAAAACCTGGATTGCCGGTTGAAGATAAAAATTAGTTTAAGAATTCATTTATTGTTCCTGTTTTGTTCTTATGTTATTAGATATATTATGGAACCAATGGTGAAGAAAGAAAAAAAAAGAACAGACATCGTGGCTTTGGAAGATATTAAGCTGGAGGAACAAGGCCGCGAACAATTGTTGTCTGTAATTCGATACGCTCTTTCCCAAAATTTTCAATTTCGGCCCAGGAGACGAGATTATTATATCGAAGATGACTTTCGAAGTTGGGCAGGTCAAATTCTTGCCCATATGGAACTGACGGGAATTCGTTTCTTTAAGGAACAAACTGAAGGGCCTCGCCATTTTCAACCCCATGTTAGCCGGGATGAAAATTGACCTAATTTTAACCAGTTTTATAATTTTATTTGGGAAGCAGCCGCAATGCTCAGGTGTTCAAAAATATTCAAATAAAGTAAAAAGTTTTTAAACATTTATAAAAATGCATCATGTCTTAAAAAAGGTAAAAAGAGCTTGAGAACTCGAATTGTTAAATCATTTATAATAATTCTTATTATAAGTCTGGGCGCAATTGTGGCAACGTGGGCTAAATACCAAAGTCTTGATCCTTGTGAATGGTTGCATCGTGATATTTCCCAAAAAATTAACTTACCTATATTGATGATTAAAGCACAGGTAAAAGCAGGCTTTTTACTGCATGGGATTGCCTCTCCTTCGGCGGGACAATGTATTTATGCTTGGTGGAAGTATCGGTTTGAAAATGCACAAGATATAAAAACATTAGGGCGAGAATAATCAATTTAAAAAGAAAAAGAGACAAATGCGCGGTAGACCCAGAAGTATCTCACGCTAAAATGCTATTATATTAGTCCACAATTCAGGGTGGGAGGCTGTAGTGGTTGATAATTTTCTGCGAGATAAACCCGTTGCGATAATAGCTTACGGTGAGGTGCAAAACCAGCGTCGTTCGGGCAAACGTCCATATGAGTTTGCTGCTGAAGTGATGGAACAATTACTAAATCGAACGGGTCTTAAAAACTCAGATATTGATGGTTTGGCAACTCATATGCCTACTGCCGAAGCAGGAAATACATTTTATACTAATACTATGGCTGATAATCTGGGGCTCCAGCCGCGATGGACACAACTAACGGATATCGGTGGTTGTTCACCAATGGGTAACATTGCTCGTGCAGCTGCCGCAATTATTACGGGCCAATGTGAAATGGCGATTTGTCTCGCATCGGACAGCACTGGAACGACCGGGGTTGGTCACCGAAGGCTCGGAGGCTATCGTCAGGAATTTATGGAACCAATAGGGTTTCAAGGCCCACCGGTCGCCTTTGGCTTGCTTAGTCATGCTTATGATCAAAAATACGGATTAAATCTTAATGCGCTCGCGCAGCTAGCGGTGACGCAGAGAAATGGTGCGATAGTTAACGAAAATGCAATCGAGCAGTTTCGTAAACCGATCACAATTCAGGATTATTTGAAGTCCCGCGTTATTGCCGAACCAATTAGATTGTTGGATTGTGTTATGCGCTGTGATGGTGGTAACGGCTTGTTGATTACCAGCACTGAGCGCGCAAAGGCTATGGGTTTTAAAAATTTAGTTTATCCCATTTCATATTCAGAAATTACAAATTTTGATCCTTCCGATCCTAATCCTGATATTACTGAAACTGGATTTAGTATCGTCGGTCCGGATGTATTTAAAAAAGCCGGGATGACACCCAGCGATATTGATATGTTTCATCCATATGATGATTTTCTTATTGCCGTTATGCTTCAAATGGAGCAAATCGGCTTCTGTAAACGCGGTGAGGGCGGTGACTTCATCCTGAATACCGATATGTCTCCTAATGGAAAATTACCGCTTAATACTGGTGGTGGACAAATATCAGCTGGGCAACCCGGGCTGGGCGGCGGCGGCGTCAACCTAACAGAAGCAATACGTCAACTGATGGGCGAGGCTAGCGGTCGCCAAGTTGAAAATGCAAAAAATGCACTGGTGACTGGTATTGGGGTCATTCCTTATTTTCGTAATTGGGGTAGTAGTAATTGTATGATTCTGGAGAGTTCATAAAATGGCTGAAGAAAAACCAAATTCATTGCCTCCTGTACCGTCTGCCACACCGGTTAGCAAGCCGATGTGGGAAGCGGCGAATAAAGATAAACTGATGCTACAGTTTGACGCTGACACGAATAGAGCTCAATTTTGGCCTCGTCCGGTAAACTTGCAAACAGGTAAAGCGAATTACGAATGGCGTGAGGTATCGGGTAAAGGAAATATTTACGCTTGGACAAAGGTGCATGTTCCAGCGTTTGGTTTTGCTGATCGCGTCCCTTATATCCTTGGCGCTATCGACCTGAAAGAGGGTGGTAGAATTGTTGCTCCTTTGGTTAATATAGATAACGTGGTTCTTGAGCCTGGCATGGCGGTCAAAGTTTGTTGGGAACGGCGTTCCGATGATATAAATGTTTATCAGTTTGAACCAGATGCCTGAGACTTAAAAGAAATAGCCTATATCTGTAGAAGCAGTGGCGGTAATTATTTGAAACAGGAGTTTTTAGATGTTTACAATCCCAAACGGGGCTGCAATTGCTAATGGTTCACGACAACCCGCAATGCCGGGATTGCCCGCTCCTGATCCAGCGGCGTGGTACGCGGATGATATGGAAAAAAAATCTGAAGATTGGATATATACATTTTCCCAACGTCAAATAGACGAAATAATGGACCGTGTTGGGTTTCTTGAACAGAATAAGTTAGAAATCAAGGATATAACCCGTGACGATTTCCCTTTGCCTAAGGTCGGCCCTGCACTTGAAGATTTTTATCACGAATTAACAGAGGGGCGTGGTTTTGTCTTAGCTCGTGGTCTGCCAGTGGAAGAGATGACCCGTTGGCAGGTTGGAGCAGCGTTTTTTGGTATTGGGACATATCTTGGTCAAGCCGTCTCACAAAACCCGATGGGGCACTTGCTTGGGCACGTNAAAAATTTAGGAAAGAATTATAGTGATCCGCTGGTACGTGGTTATCAAACAGCAGCTCGGATGAATTTTCACAGCGATCAGTGTGACTATGTCGCTTTGCTCTGCTTACATCCTGCCAAGACTGGAGGAGAGAGCCTAATAACGAGCTCAATNAGCGTATATAATGAGATGCAAAAACGTCGCCCCGATCTTGCTGAGTTATTGTGTCAGATATTTTATTTCAGCAAACATGGGGAAATTAAAGAAGGCGAAGAGCCCTTTTACTGTATGCCAATCTTTGCATTCCATGATGGTTATCTCTCTATTCGTGCCGGCGGTGCCCATGTACGCAAGGCCCAGTTATTGCCCGGTGTTCCACAATTTACGGATGCGGAAATCGAAGCCCTTGATATGTTTCAAGAACTAGCCAATGAACTTTATATGACGATGAAATTTGAGGTAGGTGATATTCAATTTTTACACAACCATGTAATGCTACACACTCGAACAGCATTTGAAGACTTTGAAGAATTGGATAGGAAACGGCATCTGATGCGTTTATGGTTGACCGATCCTGCCGGTCGACCTACGCCGCCTGGTTTCCGCGAGAATATTAGCGGAATAGAGGTCGACGGGACTGTACATACCGCTCCGCTGGATATGCTTGAGACNGTGGGCTAANGAGGCCGACTCAACACAAAGAATGAAATTAAATAGAAAGTCCCACGGCGCGGAGAATAATTTTAAAGGGCGCCAAATTTCCGGTTATGTGCTGCTTGCTGCTGGTATCTTATTTTGGGCGGGAAACGCAGTTATAGGGCGTGCTGCGGCTGTAGCAGAAATTCCACCTTTGACACTTAATTTCTTTCGCTGGGCTATAGCACTAATTTTATTTTTAATGTTCTTTGGTCGTTCGACATATAAACAGCGCAGAATTTTATGGAAAAGTCGAAAGTTTTTATTAATCTATTCCATTCTCACAGTTGTCGGCTTTAACTGCACCTTTTACGTCGCTTTACAGACAACGACTGCCTTGCAGGCAACACTCATTCAGTCAATCTTACCGGTTTTGGTTCTTCTTCTGGGTTTATTGTTTTTAAAAACGCGTATTACCAATCGCCAATGGTGGGGTGTATTGTTTTCTATCAGCGGGGCGGTAGTCATCATAATTAGAGGTGACTGGGAGGTGATAAAATTACTCCGAATTCAACAAGGCGATATTTGGGCATTGGTGGCCGTAATCCTATGGGCTTTACAAGCTTTTCTGATGAGATGGAAACCAGCTGATATTCATATAATGGCGTTTATGACTGCGCTGGCCGGGATTGGTGTATTAATAATGACACCACTTTATCTCTGGGAATTTTATTCCGTGCGCGCCACACCTTTTAATCAAGAAACTTTTATTTTTTTCCTCTATCTCGGTATTTTTGCAGGGTTTCTTGGAACAACTGCATGGAACGAGGGAACCTACCGAACAGGGGGAACGCAGGCCGGGTACTTTGGAAACCTGTATCCAATATTTGCTGGAGGACTTGCTATCCTTCTACTCGGTGAAACATTATTTTGGTACCACATCGTTGGGGCAATATTNGTGGTAGCGGGNATTTGGCTGGCAATATTCTATAAGNCCGCAGAACCTTCTGGTAATTGAAATAGGATTTTATCTAAATGTTCGGTTTGATTATCTAAATAATCGAAGGCATCAATAATTTCTTAAATTTCAAAAAGATTTTTAATTTTCCATTCCAGACTAGGTGAACATTCCTTTAAACATAAAGAAGAACATAGCCGCAAGAAAGCCGCCGACGGGTAATGTGATGACCCATGACATGATGATGTTGCCAATGACCCGGATATTTAAGGCTGCGAAACCGCGAGCTAGGCCGACGCCCATAACTGCACCCACGGCAATATGGGTTGTTGACACCGGCATTGCTGTTCTTGATGCGAGGACAACTGTCATAGCTGCGGCTACCGTGGCACAAAAAGCGCTAGTGGGTGTTAGAGAAGTGATTTTGGCACCAATGGTACGCATAACCCTGTAACCAAATGTAGCGAGCCCTAAAACAATACCAGCTCCCCCGAGCGCAAGTATCCAGAAGGGC
>PATI01000025.1 GCA_002712335.1 Rhodospirillaceae bacterium
CCGGGTAAACCTCCTATACCGGATCCTATAATAACGCCAGTTCGGCAAAGGTCCTCTTCTCGTTCTGGTTTCCAGCCCGCGTCTTCTATAGCCTGAGACGCAGCGGCAATTCCAAATATTATAAACGCATCATTCTTTCGTCTATCCTTATCACTCACCCATCGCCTAAAGTCGAAGTTTTTATCACTTTCTATTCCAACAGGAACCTCCGCAGCTATTTTTACTGGAAGATCAGAAACGTCGAAACTCTGTATTTTATCAATACCACTTTGACTTTTGAGCAAAGACTGCCAAGAATACTCAATTCCCGAGCCTAGCGGAGTAACCGACCCGATGCCGGTAATAACGACACGTCTCATTAGGTTCTTCTAACTAACGTTGTAAAAATTTTTAGATAAAACAGTAAATTTGTTAACAATCGGAGTTTTCACTTATAAAGGAAATCGCATCCTTAACGGTTAGAATTTTTTCTGCCGCATCATCTGGAATTTCACAACCAAATTCTTCTTCGAAGGCCATTACCAACTCAACTGTATCTAGGCTATCTGCGCCCAAATCCTCAATGAAACTAGCACCATCTGTTACCTTTTCTTCATCTACTCCCAAATGTTCTACAACTATGTTTTTGACGCGATCTGCTATATCACTCATACCAGCATTCCTTTGTTAAAAATAAAAAACTAATTTTATCGGCACATAATACGTGATTTTATGTCGAATCAGGGCCAAACGCACAATCCATATTATATTCAAGTGCCAATTATATCATTGCCATGCCCCCATTTACATGCAGAGTTTGCCCTGTCAAGTATCCACTTTCATTACAAGCGAGGAATAATACACACGCGGCAACGTCTTCAGGGTCTCCAAATCTACTGACAGGAATTCTCTCAAGCATATTTTTTCTTTGAGAATCTGAGAGGACCTCGGTCATCGGAGTTTCTATAAATCCTGGAGCAACACAATTAACTGTTATATTACGAGAAGCAACTTCTGCTGCCAAAGCTTTTGTTAAACCGGTCATTCCCGCTTTGGATGCTACATAGTTTACCTGCCCAGGGTTACCCGTCTGTGCAACAATGGAAGTAACATTGATGATGCGCCCGTAACGGGCTTTCAACATTATTTTGACCGCAGATTGCGCAAGCCTAAACCCTGCAGTCAAATTTACTTCAAGTACTTCTTTCCAATCCTCAGCTTTCATTCGAATTGCTAATCCATCACGAGTTAAACCCGCATTATTTACTAGGATATCTAAACCGCCCATTTTACTATGAGCCGCATTAATCAAATCTTCCGTGCTACTTTGATTTTTTAAGTCTGCAACCAACACNTGTGCATGTTTTCCTAATTCTAAGGCAAGTTTATTAAGAGCAACCTCATTACGTCCAGAAAGTGAAACTGTAGCCCCTCTTTCAATTAATGATTTTGCAATTGCAGCACCAATTCCTCCACTGGCACCGGTTACAAGCGCAGATCGACCTTTGAGTTCAAACATGACCTATCTCCAAATTAAGCTAAATAGAATTGAGAAAACTTTCTATACTATCAGGGTCGCTTACCGATATAGCTGAAATCTCTTTATCTATCCTTTTCATTAAACCCGAGAGCACCCTACCAGAACCGATTTCTACAACTTTATCCACACCTTCTTTTTTCATTTCTAAAATGGATTCACGCCAGCGTACCATAGCTGTAACTTGTTTTTCCAAGTTACGACGAATTGTATCGGGCTCCTGAATTGCCCTAGCTGAAACATTAGATACTAAAGGTAACAACGGTGGTGAAATTGAAACCTTTTGAAGGGCATCGGCCATTTCTGCGGCAGCTGGTGCCATCAAACTACAATGAAAAGGGGCGCTTACTTGTAAAGGAATGGCCCTCTTAATTCCAAAATCCGGTGCGAGTTCAACAGCACGATCTATTGCTCCGGTAGTACCCGATATAACAACTTGGTCAGGAGCATTATCATTTGCCGGGGAACAAACATCACCCTCAGAAGCCGCTTCTGCAAGTTCGGTGGCAGACTCTATATTTGCCCCAAGCAAAGCAGCCATACCGCCCTCACCTAAAGGTACGGCCTCTTGCATAGCCTTTCCGCGCTGTCGCAGAAGGAGCGCGGTATCAGAAAGAGAAAAACTCCCCGCTGCAGCCAATGCACTGTANTCACCAAGAGAGTGTCCAGCAACGAAGGAAGCTTGCCTTGAAATTTCAAATCCCCCTTCTTTTTCTAGTACGCGCATAATTGCAATACTTACAGCCATTAGCGCAGGTTGGGTATTTTCAGTCATTACCAGCAGCTCTTCTGGCCCTTCCAAAATTATTTTCTGAAGATTTTGGTTTAGAGCATCATCAACCTCCTCAAAGGTTTGTTTTGCTTCTGGGAATGCCTCAGAAAGGGCAGCACCCATTCCTATTGCCTGTGAACCTTGCCCAGGAAACAGTAACGCAATGGACATAAATCATTTCTCCTTTAATCGGCTTAAAAATTATACCAAGTGATAGCTGAGTGTCCTGAACTGTCAAGTTCATCAAGGTAATTTGATATACTTGCGTATAAGCTATATTCGTGTATATATGCGCGCCCTAGAGTGGCTTTTAATCTGCTTTAGTTGGTTTAATTTATATTTAAAACGAGTTAAGTTTTATATATTTAGTTCGACTAAATTTTAATAAATGTACTTTGATGAGGAGTTTCGAACGTGCCTTACTATGAGAGCGTGTTCATTGCACGGCCAGATATTTCACCAGCACAGGTAGAATCGCTAGCTGAAAGTATGTCTAATATTGTCGTAGAAGGCGGCGGTAAAGTCGTTCAGACTGAGTATTGGGGTTTAAAAAGCTTAGCCTACCGAATCAAAAAAAATCGCCGCGGGCACTATGCAATGTTGGCTCTGGATGCTCCGTTCGATGCGGTCAAAGAATATGAGCGTAATATGCGATTAAATGAAGATGTGCTGCGTCTAATGACGATTAAGGTGGATAAGTTAAGTAACGACCCGTCAATCATGATGAAAAATAAACATTCACGAGATGAACGAAGTTACCAAGAAAATCAAATCGAAGATGTAGAAAATGAGACAACACCAGTAGAAGCATCCGAAGAGAATGAAAATCCTGATACTGCTGCAGATGATAAAAATGCAGCTGATGAAAATACGGCAGGAGAACAAACATGAGAGGTAGTCGAAAACCATTTTTTAGACGACAAAAAAGTTGTCCTTTTTCATCACCTAANGCGCCAAAAATCGATTATAAAGATGTTAAGTTGCTCCAACGATTTATTTCTGAGCGCGGAAAGATCGTGCCTAGACGGATAACTGCCGTTTCATCGAAAAAGCAGCGGGAGCTTGCCCGTGCTATTAAACGTGCGCGAAACCTCGCTTTACTTCCTTTTGTTGTCGAATAAAAATACCGGTACGCTGAAACATGAATAGGGGGTTCCTCATTGCCCTCGTCGGTGGGCTAGCGTGTGGATTACTGTTTCTGGCCATCCGAACGGGATCTCCCGGTGCCATTGCATTGACCTACCTATCCGCTATTCCACTATTGCTAGTTGGTCTATCACAGGGATTGATCCCAGTTTTAATCTCATCTGCGATAGCGATTGGGTGTATTTTTCTTGGGCTACATTCAAAAGCAGTCGGTATCTTTTTGGTAATAGCAGCAATACCGACGATTATCGTCGTCCGTCAGGCTCTATTTTCTCGGCAAGGGGTAAAGCCGGGTGAAATAGAATGGTATCCAATTGGTTTGATATTAAGTTGTTTAACAGGGTGCGGACTTTTAATTCTTGGTATAATGTCCATTGCTGTTTTGGGAGAAGCTGAAGGCTTGTCGGGCGCATCAAAAAGATTACTTCAAAACGTTTTTTCTAAAGTGCCCGCCAGCAGTCCACAAGCCACAATTTTGATTCAGGTGATGGCAAAATATCTTCCCGGAATGCTTCTATCGGTATGGCTATTAATTACGATTATAAATACTACTCTTGCTCAAAATATCCTCTGTCGATTTGGTTATGCCATCCGGCCCCGGCCATCATATTCTAGCTTCAACCTACCCGGATGGATGAGTATAGCCTTGGCTATTTCTATATTATCGTCATTGATACCGGGACTTTTAGGTGATGTTGGGCGTAATGCCGCTCCATTATTATCAACACCCTTTTTTCTTTTGGGTCTAGCGGTTATACACAATCTCTCACACCGTGTCGCATTGCGTGGTGCAGTGCTTGCAGGAGTATATATACTACTTATAATTGTTGGTTGGTTATCAGCCATAGTTGTTTTATTGGGTGTTCTGGAACAATGGGTATCGTTAAGAAATCGTTACCCCGTACCGGGCGGAAATCAGGAGAATAGGTAATGGAAGTAATTCTACTAGAAAGAATTGAAAAATTAGGCCAAATGGGTGACGTAGTAAAAGTACGTCCTGGCTTTGCAAGGAATTATCTCCTACCACAAAAAAAAGCCTTAAGGGCAACAAACGAAAATAGAAAATTTTTTGAAGCTCAGAGAGCTCAACTTGAGACTACAAATCTTGAGCACAAGAAGGAAGCAGATGCTATTTCCAGAAAAATGGATGGTCTTACCGTCACCATTGTTCGTCAAGCAAGTGACAATGATCAGTTGTATGGTTCAGTTACCGTTCGCAATATTGCCCAAGCAATTACCGAGGTTGGATTTACGATTGACAGCAAACAGGTGCAAATGGCCCGCCCTATAAAAACAATAGGTATGCATGAGATAATTGTAAGACTGCACCCGGAAGTTAGCGTAGAAGTCACTGTTAATGTAGCGCGTTCAGAAGAGGAGGCTATTACTCAAATTGAGGAATTAGCCCCTGAAGACGTCGCAGTTGATAAATTAACTCAGGAGAATGACACACAAGACGATGTTGCTGAGAAAAAGGTAACATGAATTGCTTCAGAATGAGAAAATTCTGAACTTATCCCCGCAAAGTTTCTTTCAAACGGACTATTTTCATACTTGCTAAGCTGCTCTATAAAAAGCCATCTATTAAAGTTGAAAAAGGCATCAGAGATGGCTAAAAAACCGTCCAAGTCAGTTGACCCAATAAAAACAGCTGCCACCCGTATTAGACGGGCCATGAAAACCGGCAGACCCTGCAGGCCAATTCGTGACCTATTAAAAAAGGGGGATCTCCAATCCGCTTACAGTATCCAGCAGTTAAATACCGAATTATGGATAAAAGAAGACCGTCGCCCGGTAGGACGAAAAATTGGTCTTACAGCACAATCTGTTCAAGCCCAACTTGGTGTTAATCAGCCAGATTTTGGTGTTTTGTTTGCGGATATGGAAATTGTTGACGGACAAGAAATAAACCCGGACCAGTTAATGCAACCAAAGGTAGAGGGCGAAATTGCATTAGTGCTGGATGCTGATTTAGTAAATGAACAACTTACTCTAACAGATTTGATTAACTCAATTGCTTATGCCCTACCTGCTATTGAGGTTGTGGGTAGTCGAATAGAAAATTGGGATATTACAATTCTTGATACGATAGCAGATAACGCCTCTTCCGGATTGTATGTACTTGGAACCAAACCAACCGGACTTCATGAAATTGATTTGAGGATGTGCGGCATGGTTATGGAGAATAATGGTGAACAGGTGTCAATCGGAGCTGGCGCTGCCTGCTTAGGGAACCCTCTTAATGCCGCCCTTTGGCTTGCACGTAAAATGGTAGAGGTGGACATGCCTCTGTTTGCAGGAGATACCATAATGACTGGCGCTCTAGGTCCAATGGCCCCAGTCCAACCTGGTAATGTAATAGAGGTAAGAATTTCTGACCTTGGTTCCGTTAGAGCAGTTTTTGGCGAATAAAGGATATGCCTCTATGAATACGAAAGTAGCCATTATCGGTTCGGGGAATATTGGGACCGACCTTATGATTAAAATAATTCGGACGTCAACGGTTTTAGACATGGCGGTCCTAGTCGGAATAGACCCAAATTCAGATGGTCTCGCTCGTGCAAAAACATTTGGTATAGAAATTACCGATAAAGGTATCGATGGGCTGGTCAATATGGATGTTTTTAAAGATATCGAAATACTTTTCGATGCAACATCCGCCAAAGCCCACGCATACCATGACGTTATTGCCCGAAAACACGGAAAACAAATCATTGATATGACCCCAGCAGCAATTGGTCCTTATGTAGTGCCGGTTGTAAATATCGATGAACATTTAAATTCTCCAAATATCAACATGGTATCTTGTGGCGGACAAGCTACAATCCCGATGGTCGAAGCAGTAAGAAAAATAGCCAAAGTTCATTATGCAGAAATTGTTGCATCAATAGCTAGTAAATCAGCAGGTCCGGGCACACGGGCTAACATTGATGAATTTACTGTAACTACGGCTACAGGTTTAGAAAAAGTTGGTGGTGCAGATCGCGGTAAAGCGATAATTGTACTGAATCCAGCAGATCCACCGGTCATGATGAGAAATACCGTTTACACTCTCAGTGAGAATGCCGATAAGACCGAAATTGCCGCATCTGTGGCCGCCCAAGTTAATGAGGTACAGAGTTACGTTCCTGGTTATCGGTTAAAGCAGGAAGTACAGTTTGAACGTATAGGTGACAATACGCCGCTTAAAATTCCGGGTCTTGGTGAATTTGTGGGATTAAAAACTTCAATATTTTTGGAAATTGAAGGTGCCGCACATTATCTACCCAATTACGCAGGTAATCTGGACATCATGACATCAGCAGCACAAAAAACTGCAGAAAGATTAGTCCAACTTAAAAGGGCAACGTGAACATGAATATAAACCCTAATCGAGAAATATATGTGCAAGATACTACCCTTCGTGACGGAATGCATGCCATAAAGCATGCATACAGTCCCGCACAAGTCCAAACCATCGCTAAAGCTTTAGATGAAGCAGGTGTTAATGGTATTGAGGTAACTCACGGTGATGGTTTATCTGGTACATCCTTTAATTACGGGTTTGGAACCAATACCGACCTTGAGTGGATTGAAGCCGCAGCGGACGTTGTAAACCGCGCACGGCTTACCGTCCTATTATTACCTGGTATTGGCACGGTTGAAGACCTTCAAAATGCAAAAAAAGCAGGGGCGACGTCAGTTAGGGTTGCTACCCATTGTACTGAAGCCGACGTTTCAAAACAGCACATAGAATGGGCGCGCGAAAATGGTATGGATGTAGCCTGCCTTTTGATGTTAGCACATATGACTGAACCTACCGCTTTTGCAAAACAAGCAAAACTCATGGAGAGCTATGGCGCTAATTGCATTTACGTAACCGATAGTGCTGGAGCATTACTCTTAGATGGTGTCACAGATCGCTTCAAAGCTATGGCTGATGTACTAGACTCGAAAACTCAGACTGGCATGCATGCACATAACAATCTTGGTTTGGGGGTGGCTTTTAATCTTTTTGCTTTGGAACAAGGTGCCACTCGAATCGATGGGTCACTTGGTGGTATGGGAGCGGGTGCTGGTAATGCACCACTAGAAGTTTTTATTGCAGTAGCAGACCGAATGGGTCTCAACCACGGCTGCAATGTTTTTGGCTTGATGGATGCAGCTGACGATTTAGTTCGGCCTCTACAAGACCGTCCTGTAAGGATAGATAGGGAAACCCTCTCAATTGGGTATGCCGGTGTCTATTCAAGTTTTCTACGGCATGCCGAGACCGCCTCTAGGACCTATGGAATTGATACAAGAGACATCCTTGTGGAGTTAGGCAAACGGCGAATGGTCGGGGGGCAAGAAGATATGATTGTTGATGTAGCATTAGATTTAGCCAAAGAACGTAATACAAATGGAGTGGCTTAATGATAGATATCAATCAAATGGCTCGAATTGTGGATGAAGCAGCTAGATCAGCGGAAGCTATTCCACAACTCAGCAATAAGTATAGCTATACACTCGACGAAGCTTATGCGATTCAGTCGGCGGCCTTTCAGAGACGCATTGCGCGAGGTGAAAAACAAGTCGGTATCAAGATGGGGTTCACTAGCCGAGCAAAAATGCTGCAAATGGGCCTCTCTGACTTGGTATGGGGACGTCTGTCGGATGGAATGCTAATCGAAGACGGAGGGGAAATAAGCATAAAGAATTATGTCCACCCCCGAGCGGAGCCTGAACTAGCGTTTCTTCTAAAACGACCATTGGAAGGACCTGTGTCAGCTGCGGAAGCTTTAGCAGCTGTAGAAGCAGTTGCCCCTGCAATTGAAATAATAGATTCCCGTTATAAGAATTTTAAATTCTCTTTAGAGGATGTAATTGCCGATAACAGCTCTTCTTCGGGCTATTTACTGGGAGCATGGAATGATCCTGATCCCGACTTTAGTAATCTGGGTATGCTCCTAGAAGTCAATGGACGACCGGTTCAAATCGGCTCCTCAGCAGCCATTTTGGGGCATCCTGCACGATCATTAGCCCATGCAGCCAGATTAGCTACTCAATCCGGCGAAAGTCTAAACAAGGGATCTATAGTGATGGCTGGAGGAGCTACCGCAGCTTACGCGCTAAACCATGGTGACTATGTTCGTAATGTCGTGCAGAAACTAGGTCACGTCAGTTTTTCAGTGGCAACCTAATGTTTAAACACAGGTTTCGGGTTGGCAGGAGCGGATTAATTTGTAAAATGCCGCCGGTTTAAAGGTTTGAAAGAGAGACAAGCACCGTATTCTTAGTAGAGTTGAGAAAAGTGATGAGTGAAGTCGAGTATCATCCTGTAGCAAAAGTTGGCGATCTAGATGAAGAAGATGTTATGTCAGTATTTGTAGGGAAAGAAGAAATAGCTCTATACAATATAGAAGGCCAATATTTTGCTACTCATGGAATTTGTACCCATGAAGATATTGGTTTAGCAGACGGATTTGTAGAGGGTGGCCTAATCGAATGCCCTTTGCACAGTGCTTGTTTTGAGATTAAAACTGGAAAGGCTGTGAACCCCCCCGCCGAGGTTGATTTAAAAACATACCCTGTCAAAGTCGAAGGCGATACCATCTACGTTGGCGTTGAACAAAGTATTTGATATATATTTTACAAAAAGGAAACCTAGATGACTGATGAAAATATCGAATTCCACGCCGTTGCAAAAACATCTGAAATAAGTGAAGACGAGCCTAAAGCTGTATCGATCGGACGGTTGGATGTGGGAATTTATAAATTAGATGGGGAGTTTTATGCTATCGACGATATTTGTACCCACGCTTACGCTATGATGACAGACGGATATATAGAGGACGGTCAAATTGAATGCCCGCTCCATGGAGCTTGTTTTGATATTAAAACTGGTAAGGCCCTTACGGCTCCGGCAACCATTGACCTGAGACCTTATCCCGTGAAAGTAGAAGGTGATCAAATATCTGTGGGCGTGCCCAAAACTGATGATTAGATTGAAAAATTACTCTTATAATTATGACACATGAACAAAACTTCGTAGTGGTAGGAGCTAGCCAAGCGGGTGGATGGGTAGCAAAGACGCTACGATCCGAGGGTTTTGAAGGCAAAATCATTTTAATTGGTGAAGAACCATACCTACCCTATGAAAGACCTCCACTATCAAAAACCGTTCTTTCTGGAGAAGTCGGGATAGATAGTACTTATTTTTGGACGAAAGAAGTTCTGGAGGAGGCAAAAATAGAGATCCTATTAGACACAAAGGTGCTCTCTATAGACCGTGCAGCAAAAAAAGTTGAAACACAAAACGGTCAAGAAATTTCCTATGACAAGTTAGCCATAACGACAGGAGCAAGAGTTAGAAAACTTAATATAGAGGGCTCACACCTACCGGGAATTTTCTATCTTCGTACTATGGATGATACTTTATCTATCCAAAAAAAAATTAAGTTAGGAGCGAGCGCCCTGATCGTCGGAGGAGGTTGGATTGGTCTGGAATGCGCAGCAACACTTACAAAATTGGGTTGTAAAAGCATTGTCGTTGAAGCTGCTGATCGGTTATGTGGCCGAGCTGTAACACCAGAGATTAGTAACTGGATGTTAAATTACCACTCTAAAAACGGAGTCGATATTCGTTTAAACACGGGAATTGAATTATTCGAGGGTAAAGAAAAACTAGAAAGCGCATTATTATCAAACGGTGAAAAAATTGACTGTACAATTGCCGTTGTAGGGATCGGAGTAATACCCAATTCTGAAATAGCCTCTGTTTCCGGTATAGATGTTGATAATGGAATTGTGGTAAATGAAAAAACCCAGACTTCTGATCCAGATATTTATGCAGCAGGGGACGTAGCTAATCATCCAAATGCGATACTTGAGCGCCGGTTACGCCTCGAAAGTTACGAAAATGCTCAAAATCAGGGCATTGCGGCCGGCAAAGCCATGCTTGGTGGCACCGAACCCTACTCCGAAATCCCGTGGTTTTGGTCTGATCAATTTGATGCCAATATACAGATGATCGGTTTACCAGAAAATTGGGATTCAACAGCGACCAGAGGAAGCCCGGAAGAAAATCAGTTTATTACCTTTTATATAAAAAATGGGATTATAGACGGAGCGATTTCTATTAATAATCCACGGGATTTACGTTTTGGAAAACGTCTTATGCAAGAAAAAAAATGTGTTTCCGTCGAGGACCTTTCAAATATGGATATAAAATTACAAACCATACTTCGGAGTTAAATCGACTTACAATAAACCCAGCGACCTTAACTCTTCAACCATACTAGAAGGAAGCGAAGATTTAATTTCATCTTCGGTTAAGTCATTTGGTACTGCCTCCTCCTCCATATATCGCCAACCTTGAATAGGTTTATGCGGCATTAAAATGGTTTTTTTGAGCAACGGATCCAGAACCAGTGCACATCGTGGCTGACCATTCCTTCCGATGACTTTTTCCATGTCTATTATGTGTTGTCTTACTCTTATGTACCCTTTGATAATCCAGTAGATAGATCCGTTTTGTAAAACTTCATTTCTCCTGCGCGGCGTGTTCCGGGTCAAGTGTATTAATTTATCATGAACACCTTCCTCTTTGGCGCGACAAATTCTTTCAAGTTGAAGGTCCCTAAGATGGTCAATACTTTCGATACCAACCGCGATTTTAACAAGATGAATAGTCATTTTTACAATATGAGTTCGAACGGTTCTCTATTATATACGCTTCGGTGTATTTTTTTATTAAACAAATAAGAAAATATCTTTATTGTTTCAACAGATTTAACTCTGCAGGTACCCTAGGTATTTCCACCAGTAATACTGTAAAGGTGTGGAAACAAGTGCGCCAAATATCGCAAACGGTATCATCAACTTCATGAACTTTGAAATTGCAAGACCTGAAATTACTCTTGTAACAACAAGTACAGGCGCCTGGTATGGAAAAATAACCATTATCCATGCGGGCACCTGTGCCATTAACACGGTTGGCAAAGACCAACCGGTAGCTAAAGCTATCGGTTCAGAAACCGCTGTCATAATCGCTGGTTGTCCCGGCAACGTAGTAAATAACTGTAAAAACCACCCCAGCCCAATAACAGAATAAAATTTCTTCAGACCCGTCCCCTCCGTTAAATCGACCTTCGATATAAGAAAATGTGCTAAGCTTTCACCGAGCCCTGTTTGCGTTACCACAGCCCCCATACCGATGACTGATGCAAGAAATATAATCGGACCAAAATTTATTTTTGATATCACTTGTCCCGCTGGTAAAACCCCT
The DNA here is from genome assembly GCA_002712335.1 of Rhodospirillaceae bacterium. The sequence continues at coordinate 11,683 of PATI01000025.1, forward strand.
ACTACGGGCAACGAACAGACAATACCTGCCCCAAGAGAAACCCATGCGGGAGAAATGCCGTGTAAATTATCTGTCGCCCATAGACCGAGTGTAATAAATAAAAGAACTAAAAGCTTTTTCTCGTTAAATGACCATGGCTGTAGTACTTCGGGTTCTTTTATTAAACGCTTCTCAATTTTATCAGGAAAGAGAAAATAAATAGCGATAGGAAGTCCAATAAAACCTATAACACCGAGAACAGGAAAGTGCAGGAGAAGCCAGTCCGTATAAGAAAACTGGATACCGTGTACAGCCTCTGCTGCACCAGATAAAACAACGTTTGGAACATTCGCAGGCAAAATCGAGAATGGCGTTATCAACGTTCCCATGCCAACTGAGAGTATGAGTCCAGCCCTGCCATTACTACCTTCTTTAAAACCAAGACGACCTGCCAAGGCAAGAACAACAGGTAGCATCATGGTAACCCGACCAAATGCCGAAGGTACTAAAAAGGCCAATACCAACATCAGCAGAACCGTACCACATATCAACTTAAAATAACTTCCGCCAAAGACACGTTCTAATTTTCCTGCCAAGCGTGCGCCTAAACCCGAAACCTCTATGCCAATACCAATAATCATCCCTCCGAGTACAAGCCAAACTGCCCCAGAAAAAAAACCTGAAAAAACAATATTGGGAGGTGCTATCGTTAGGATGACGCACAAAAAGAAAAATATTAGCCCGCCTAGAAACTCGGGAATAACCGCCGTCGCAAACAAACTCACCGCTATGATAACAACACCAGCCGCTCGCATCACGACCGGAGCTATATCATCTGGTGGAGGAGTAAAAAAAAGAACTACACCCATAAGTATAGATAACGAGGCAATTAAATGATTAATTTTCAAAATAACGGCCCAAACAATTGCTTGTAAAACTTAGAGCAGAAGCAAAGTAGCAAATCCAAGGAATACACCAAAAGCTATAATATCGGTTATCGTGGTCAGGACAACACCTGATGCAATGGCGGGGTCAATTCCTGCTCTTTGTAAAAAAAGAGGAATTATCATGCCAGAAAGTGCCGCCATAATTAATGTTATCATCATTGCCCCAGCCATAACACCTCCAATTTTCAAAGAATTAGTCCAGAACCATGCCACTCCACCAACCAAAGATGCAAAAAGAATTCCATTATAGATACCGACTAAAAATTCTTTACCCATAACTCTCATGGCATTCGTATCGGATAACTCCTTGGTCGCAAGAGCTCTCACTGCTACGGTCATTGTTTGTGTTCCGGCATTTCCTCCCATTGACGCTACTATAGGCATCAATACGGCGAGCATTACAATTTGCTCCAGTGTGGCTTCGAAAATGCCTATCACAATTGAAACAACAATCGCAGTTATTAAGTTGAGAAATAGCCAAGAAAATCGGGACCTCCCAGTTTGAAGAGCAGCAGAATACAGGTCATCACTTTTAACCCCACCTAGCCGCATTATATCTTCTTCGGCTTCTTCCTGTATTACATCAAGTACATCATCAACGGTAATAACCCCGATGAGGCGGAGTGACTGGTCAACTACCGGAACAGACACTAAATCTTTCTGAGAAAAGACAAAAGCAACCTCTTCCTGATCCATTATAGCTGGTACCGTTACAATTTCTGATAACATTATACTGCTTATCTTGGTTGGCTTTTCATTTCTAAGGATATTACTTAAGGATACTTTTCCAATTGGCCGATGATGGGGGTTTACAATGAATACTTCGTAAAACTCATTAGGTAAATTATCGGCTGCCCTCAGAAATTTAATCGTGTCCTCCACCGTCCAGAAAGACGGAACAGCGACAAACTCACGTCCCATAAGACGACCGGCACTGTCTTTAGGGAAAGCTAGGCCTTCCTCAACAAGGTTTCTAAGTTCAGAAGGAAGTTGTTTTAGTATTTCCCACTGCCTATCTTTTCTCAGAGTTATAATTAGTTCTAGTGCGTCATCTATATCTAAACGAATGATCATGTTAGCTAATGAGAGAGGCCCCAGCAGTTCAGATATCTCCTCCTGTATATCTCCTTCAAGCTCAGCTAAAACTTGTGGATCAAAGTCAGATCCAATGCATTCTATAAGACGTCTTCTAAAATTAGGGCTCAAGAGTTGCAGCAGATCAGCAAACTCTGAAGCCCGAAGTGAAGCAACTATCATTCTAGTTCGAGTTTGATTTTTTTCTAGAAGGGAATCTCTTACACTGTTTATCAGTTCAGGGCTGAGACCCAGTAGTTCATCCGCTCGAACCGACAGACCTTCAGATTTAACTTTCGGCTCTAACATAATTTTACCGATGCTGCCGCTTAAACAGTTACGAGTGGACCAAAAACTATAATCATTCAGGTCTAAACCCAACAGTTAAAGACCAGAAAGTTGGTGCGGTCGAGAAGACTCGAACTTCCACGGGATTGCTCCCACAGCGACCTCAACGCTGCGCGTCTACCAGTTCCGCCACGACCGCGAATTAACTGGAATATCTACAACAAGACATCCATACTAACTCGGGAGATACCAAATTGCCGGCATTATCGCAAGACCAACCGATAAAATGTTAAAAGATTATGTAAATTGCAAAGAAACGTTGACCACTCTGACAGATTATAGATCCTCTGTCATTGAAATGGAAAAAATTGTTTCTGAGATCAGGAATCATAAAGCACCCCAACAACTATGGTTACTGCAGCACCCTTCTATATATACCCTAGGTACTGGGGCGGATAAATCAGAACTATTAGAACCCAGCCGTTTCCCGGTATTTCACACCGGTAGGGGTGGTCGAGCGACCTATCATGGTCCCGGCCAACTCATTTGTTACGTAATGCTTGATCTCAATAAAAGAGAAAAAGATATTCGAAAATACATATTTGATTTAGAGCAGTGGATTATTAATACNCTGGCTGAATTCAATATTATTGGCCATAGAAGGAAGGACCGTGTCGGTATTTGGGTTATAATGAACNCTGNCCAAAACCAAAAACCATCAGAGGCAAAAATTGCCGCGATTGGGGTTCGTGTTCGGAAATGGGTCAGCTATCATGGAATTTCTATTAATATAGACCCTAATTTAGAACATTATTCAGGTATAATTCCATGCGGCTTCAGAAAATATGGGGTAACTTCTCTATCAGATTTAGGAGTACAAGCGGATATCTCAGAGGTGGCGGAAAGTCTCAAAGATCATTTTTATTCCATTTTTGGTTCACACACTAATAAAAGTATCTAAGCCGCAATAAACACTAAAAATTACCTTATTTAATTTTTTATATACCCAGAATTAGATGATAAAATATGAAATTGATAAGCATTTGAAATATCATCCCTAAGTTTATTATGTTGACATAAAATAGCGGGGTCTTCGCCCCATAAACTCATTTGATGTTGCTGTTCCAGTGTNGCACAACATAGAGCGCGTTCTATATTTAATTGCCCTTCCATTACAGCGAGAGCTATCACAATTGAGGCACAATCATCAGTCAAGGCGTGAAGAGAAGTCAAACCAAAATCATTATAAGAAGAGACAATATCTNACACCCTTTCAATAGTTTCTTTCGTCTGTTCAATTTGCTTGATGCCTTTTGTTATCAAAAGCTTAATACCCCATTCCTCGTATAGCCATTCTAGTAATGGTGCCCATTCGGCCACTTGCCTCTCAACAAGGTCTTTAGGTTCTTCTATTTGGTAACAAACTGCATCGGTGTGCGCATAACTACAAATTTTTTCAATGGATTTTTTACGTTTTGCCCGCGTTTTATCTATTGTTGAGTTAGCTAGGCGCGTTAACGGCATACTCATAGGATCAACTTCAGTATCTTGTCCATTCCACTCATTTAAAATAGCTGTAGCGAGATTTTTAGTTGGCAATATCAATTTATTATTCTGAGGTGTTTTAAGAGTTTTCTTATCTAAAGAAACAATCCAACCGCTATAGTACTCAGAAATAGAAACTTTCTTGTAAAATTTTTCCATGATATCAGGTTTGATCCATAAACTTTCAATGCAAAATTTGATTTATTGAATTAGGAAGATTGGAGACTTTATCAACGATTGTGTCGGCTCCCGCTTCTAATAACTCTTCAATATCATGCACGCCCCACGACACCCCAATAGCAGATGTGCCGGCATTACGGGCCATCAAAATGTCGAATGTTGTATCTCCAACCATTACCGCATTTTCTTTATCTATACCAAACTCGGCTAACATCTGGTTCATCAAAAAAGGGTTTGGTTTGCCAGGGCCATCATCAGTTGTTTTTAAAGTAATAAATCGTCCACCAATACCATTATTATCTAATAATTGCTGTAGTCGNCCTGAGGAGCGGCTAGTAATTATGGATAATAAATACCCAGCTAACTCGATTTTATCGAGTGCATCTAATATCCCTGGAAATAATTTTTCTTGGCGGGGTGGGGCCGCCCTAACACCACTCGCCACGTCTTCATGATAAGCTTTAATTTTTTCAAATTCTTTTTCTCCCGCCTCAGGTAATAATTCCCGTATAGACTCCTCCCAAGGTAGACCAATGATCTTTCTGACGTGATCTTGATCAGGCAGTGGAAAACCGCATGCATTCCAACAAGCCAAGACACCAGTAACTATNGAATTTGCACTATCCAAAAGGGTACCATCTAAGTCGAAAGCTACTATTCGTGAAGGTTCAAGCATTTAATCTTTTCCTTTGTTTCCCATTCTGAAAACGCATCAAAGGTCTTTTCAACATTAAAACCAAAAAACTGCCAAGTTTGATCCATTTTTTCAGAGAGAGGAGCTAGAAAATATTTTTTAGTCCCAGATGGATGCTTGAATTCTAATGATCTTGCGTGAAGATGCAGGTTCCGGGTGCCGGGTACTCCATCTATCAATGCCTGCCTTCCTCCATACTTAAAATCACCGAGGATAGGAGTACCAATCAAACTACAATGAACCCNAAGCTGATGTGTGCGCCCAGTATGAGGTCTTAAAGCTAACCAAGAAACGTGNCGCCCTGCCGTTTCAATAGTAGAAAAATCTGAAATTGCTTTAGCTCCGTTCCGTCTTTCCAAACTCATTTTTTCAATTCCAAACTTTTTTTTCTTACTGATTGGTGCATTTATTTCTCCTAATCGAGGCTCTGGAACACCAACGACTAAGGCCCAATAAACCTTCGTAATTTCTCTATTTCGAAAGCTGGAAATTAATTGGGCTGCTGAAAATGAATTTCGAGCCAAAAGCATAATACCGCCGGTGTCTTTATCTAGCCGATGGACTAGTTTTGGTCGTTCTAATCCTCCGAATTTCAGTCCATCCAATAAACCATCTAAGTGAAACACCGTCTTACTACCTCCTTGAACGGCCAAACCCGGCGGTTTATTTACGACAATGATGTCATCGTCCATGTAAATAACTAAGGAACGTATAAAAGAANTTTGATCTTTAGACAGNTCAGTAATATTTCGTTGTTTTTTACTTTTCAATTCTACCTTTAACGGGGGTACCCGAACTAGCTGTCCCTGTTTCAGGCGAGTAGATGATTTGACGCGCGCCCCGTCGACCCGTACTTGGCCGGTTCGTGCAAGCTTTGCAATAAAACTATGACTTAATGTTGGAAAATGACGTTTAAACCACCGGTCAATCCGAATATTTTCTTCAGCACTGGTGACCAGAACATTTGATACCTTCTTCATCAGATAATGGCCTTTGTTACAAACATAGAAACCATTGTGATCCCAACACAACAAATAACCGACAACACAACATAACCGACCGCCATCAACCAATTACCTTTTTCAATCATGAGAACCAATTCGATGGAAAAAGCCGAGAAAGTCGTGAGAGCTCCAATCAATCCAATACTAAAAAATGAACGAAATTCGTCTGAAGATGACCAGCTATTGGAAACTATCGTTATGAGAAAACCAAGTAGGGCACAGCCAAGAAGATTGACAGTTAACGTTCCCCAAGGAAATTGATTTCCAAGCTGGTTGAATATCATACTTGTTATAAAGTATCGCAAGAGAGCGCCTAAGGCTCCACCGATCCCGATAGCAAGTATCATATACATATTTTTATTTTAACCATTTTTTTTATTAGCACGAAATTTTTCCCATTGGGCTAATCTTTTTTTTACCTCATATTCAAACCCGCGGCCAACTGGGTTATAATATTTTTCTCNTTCCATATTTTCGGGAAAGCAATTCTGCCCAGCGAATCCCTCGGGATTATCGTGGTCATATTGATACCCTTCACCATAACCAAGTTTTTCTAACAAACTAGTTGATGGATTCAGAATCGATTTGGGGGGGGGAAGTGAACCCCTTCGTTTTGCGGCTTTTGATGCTGATTCAAAGCCAACATAAACCGCATTTGATTTGGGTGCGCTTGCAAGATATACAACAACTTGAGCAATCGCTAATTCGCCTTCTGGTGACCCGAGGCGTGTATAGCTTTCCCAGCCTGCTATAGCCTGTAAAAGGGCATTAGGGTCTGCTAACCCGATATCTTCAGAAGCAAAGCGGACAAGTCGACGTAATATATATTTTGGATCTTCACCGCCAGCTAGCATTCTGGCCAACCAGTACAAGGCAGCATCAACGTCGGAGCTGCGTAATGACTTATGCAAGGCACTAATTAGATTATAGTGTTGGTCTTGCTTTCGGTCGTACAACGGCATGCGTTTTTGTAAAATCTCAGCCAACTTTGCTCTATCAATTGGCTTGTTATCAGGAACCATGAAAATAGTTTCGACAAGGTTCAAAAGATATCTTCCGTCCCCATCTACCATATTTAGGAGACTATTTTTTGCATCTTCCGTTAAGGGTAATTTTCTATCAATTTCAAGCTCTGCTCTAATTAAAATTTTTTCTAAAGCTTCGTGATTTAGTCTACGTAAAACAATCACTTGGGTCCTTGAAAGCAGTGGCGNTATTAATTCGAACGATGGGTTTTCAGTAGTTGCCCCGATTAGGATAATGGTTCCATCCTCGATATAAGGCAGAAAACTATCTTGTTGAGCCCGGTTGAAACGATGAATTTCATCAACAAAAAGGATTGTTTTTATTCCCGCGTCTCTATCTAAGCTAGCCGTCTCAAACACCTTTCTTAGCTCAGTTACTCCCGAAAGAATTGCTGATATTTCTATAAAAGTATGATCAGCTGTTTTTTTTAATAATCGTGCGATAGTCGTTTTTCCCGATCCCGGTGGGCCCCATAAAATCATGGAGTTTAAATTCTTGGCTTTCAACAACCGTCCTATCTGGCCATTATCTTTAAGCAAATGATCTTGTCCCACTACCTCTATTAAAGAACTTGGTCTGATTCTATCTGATAAAGGACGAGTTTTTTGATTGTCGAAAAGACTCTGTTCAGAAGTCATTTCATCCTCCAATGACAGCTGTAAAGACCTTACCGTTCCGTCTCAAGGTCAGACTCCATTTCGATGCGTTTTTATTAAGAAATGAAATAAGACTGCGGACAGTAAATACTTTTTTTCCATTGATACCTAAAATCCAATCCCCTTTAAGAAGTCCGATACGCTTAGCGGCACTATTTGAGGTTATACTCATTACGAATACACCGCTTTCCATTGGATCAAGAGAGAGTTCCTCTGCTAACGCTGGTGACATATTTGCCACAATAGCGCCTGATAAAGGGTGACGACCGATAAGCTTGGTGACTTCACGAGGTGGTCTTTCAGGAGCCGCTTCCAGAGGAAAAATTACTTTTTCTTTTTTTCCATTCCGAAACAAGAGAATGATTGCTTTATTATCCACTTTTAGAGTAGCAATCCTAAAATTAAGCTCATTCAAATCTGCAATATCGAATTTATTTATACCAATAATAATATCGCCCGGTTTAATTCCTGCTCGTGCTGCTGGTCCATTATCATAAATTTTGTTTACCAAAACACCCCAAGGATTTTTTAAATTAAAAGATTGCATCAAATCGGGAGTTAAATTTTGTCCGGTTGCCCCAAGCCAAGGTCTGACAACTTTTGCCCCATTTAACGCATTATCAATTATGCGGGCGACCATATTCGAAGGAATCGCAAACCCTATACCTTGTGACCCACCACTACGACTATATATGGCCGTATTTACCCCCACTAACTTTCCATCCATGGTTATCAGAGCCCCCCCTGAATTTCCCGGGTTAATAGCGGCATCAGTTTGAATAAAGAAACTAAAATCTGATATACCAACAGGGGCGCGTGCAAGAGCGGATACAATACCATTCGTAACTGTTTGCCNAACCCCAAATGGATTTCCAATAGCAAGGACTATATCACCGACCTCAAGGTCATCCGAGTCTCTTAATTTTAAAAATGGCAGCCCTTTATCGCCCGTTTGAATTTTTAACACTGCCAGATCCGTTTTATCATCTGCGAGTATTACCTTAGCTGCTAACTCACTTCGGTTAGACAGAATAACGGTAATTTCATCCGCATTTTTAATTACATGACTATTAGTGACGACAATCCCCTCGGAGCGCACGATGACACCGGAGCCAAGGGATCTCTCGACACGCTTTCTGGGCACTCCAAATTGAAAAACATTATCACCAAAAAATTGTTTGAAAAACGGATCGTTAAAAAATGGAGAACGATTACTTCTAATTACCCTTTTTGTATAAATATTAACTACAGCAGGTGAGGCTTTTTTGACTAGTGGTGCATATGATGGAATTAATTCGGTTTTTAAGAGTGGAACCATTTTTTGGGAAGAATTAGCAGTGGATAATAATAAATAATTAGTTGCTAAAAGAATACACAAAGAGAAACATAATATTATTTGTGTAAATTTCTTAAAAGATATAAACATTTTCAAATCTAAAATAGTTATAGAAAATTTTCACTATTCTTCACCAAATAAAAAAGGGCAGCCTTAGGCTGCCCCGAAAAACCGTTTTGCAGTAGGCTATAGCGTTNTTANGCCGCCTCGGATTCCACTTCCTCAGATAAATTTTGTGGTGGACCGGAATCTTGTCCCTTAGCATCTTCATCACGCTCCACTAGTTCAATAATTGCCATCGGGGAATTGTCCCCATAACGAAACCCTGCTTTCAGAACCCTTGTATAGCCGCCGTCCCTTGTCGCGTATCTCTCAGACAACACGGTGAATAATTTTTCTACTATAACATTATCATGGTTCAATCGACTTAACGCTTGGCGCCGGGCATGAAGTGANCCNCTTTTCCCAAGGGTAATCAATCGATCAACTACCCCGCGCAGCTCTTTAGCCTTTGGTAAAGTTGTTTTAATTTGCTCATGCTTCAGCAACGCAACTGACATGTTACGAAACAAAGCTTTTCGGTGTGAACTTGTCCGATTAAGTTTTCGTCCACTCATTCTATGACGCATTTTCTTCGCTCCGAAATCAATACGGTTCCTCTAGTCTTTTGGCCATTTCTTCAATATTTTCAGGGGGCCATTCCAATATTTCCATTCCAAGGTGGAGTCCCATCTGAGACAATACCTCCTTAATCTCATTTAANGACTTTCGTCCAAAATTTGGAGTTCGCAGCATTTCCTGCTCAGATTTTTGAACCAAATCNCCAATATAAATGATGTTATCATTCTTTAAACAGTTTGCTGACCTTACAGATAATTCGAGTTCATCAACCTTCCTTAAAAGATTTCGATTAAATTTGGGCTCTTCAGGTATGGTAGTGTCTTCTGGAGGCTCCGGCTCCTCAAAATTAACAAATGGACGCAGCTGATCTTGCAAAATTCGGGCCGCTAATGCCACTGCGTCATCCGGAACTAAAGTACCATCTGTTTCAATGTCAATCGTAAGCTTATCATAATCGGTAACTTGTCCAACGCGTGTATTATCAACTTGAAAAGAAACCCTGCGTACNGGGCTATAAATAGCATCAATAGGCACAAGACCGATTGGTTGATCTTCGGTCCTAGTTTGAACGGCTGGTAAATAACCCATACCGGTCGTGACCGTCAATTCCATATTTACTTTAGCTCCATCGTCTAAAGTACAAATGACTAGATCTGGATTTACTATCTCTACATCATGGGATGCTTCTATCATTCCCGCTGTTACCTCTGCAGGACCTTCAGCTGTCAAAGATATGCGGCGTGCCTCATCTCCCTGATAACGCAAAGATAATGATTTTAGATTTAAAACAATATCTGTAACATCTTCTCGAACGCCAGGGATTGAGGAAAATTCATGTAAAACACCGTCAATTTGTACCGCGGTAACAGCTGCCCCCTGCAGCGATGACAACAGGACCCTGCGTAGCGCATTTCCCAAGGTGAGGCCAAATCCACGTTCTAATGGTTCGACCACAATTGTTCCCATACGAGATTCATCAAATCCCGGAGTTACTTCTAATTTATTAGGTTTTATAAGTTCTTGCCAATTTTTTTGAATCACGAGTGCAACCTCATTCTCATTTGAGGGCTAAAGCCCCCTAAAAATTTAAATCCGTCTTGGCGATATCCACCGCCAATCAGCTTGATGTATTAAAATTAAACCCGTCGACGCTTCCTCGGCCGACAACCATTATGTGGGATCGGTGTAACATCTTTAATAGCAGTAATTGAAAATCCTACAGTTTGTAGGGCTCTAAGTGCGGATTCTCGACCAGAGCCCGGACCCTTAACCTCTACCTCTAGGGTTTTCATACCATGCTCCATCGCTTTACGACCCGCATCCTCTGCCGCAATTTGAGCAGCGTAGGGTGTAGATTTGCGTGACCCTTTAAAACCAGACTGTCCGGCAGAGGACCATGCAATAGTATTACCTTGTGCATCTGCAATAGTTATCATTGTATTATTAAACGTTGCATTCACATGGGCGGTACCCGATGTGATATTCTTACGTTCGCGTTTACGAACTCGGGAAGTTGGAGCCTTGGCCATATCTTTTCCTATCGTACCTTAATTTTTACCAGCGATCGGACGGGCACGTCCCTTACGAGTTCGCGCATTTGTATGTGTACGTTGCCCTCGCAACGGCATTCCACGACGATGACGCAATCCACGATAACAACCTAAGTCCATCAAACGTTTNATATTCATAGCAATATCACGTCTGAGCTCGCCCTCAACCCGATGATCACGATCGATAATCTCTCTAATCCGACCTACCTCATCGTCGCTTAGTTCATTCATACGCACCGTAGCGTCTACGCCAACGGCTGTACAAATTTCCGAAGCAGCAGTTCTGCCGATACCATGAATGTAGGTAAGAGCAATACCCGTTGGTTTATTCGGAAGATTTACGCCAGATATCCGCGCCATTTGGTGGTCTCCTTGTTTTGGTAATTAACGCCTTGATATTCACTAACTATTTTCCAAGCGCGAAGGTGCTGGATTATATGAACTCTCATTTGCAAGTCAACAATCATGGCACACAAATTACACTCTCTATTTCTAAAGTTACCTCTGAAATCTCCGCCATAGCATTAACACTACTTAAACTATTNATTTTTCGGTAATAAGGAAGTAATGGTGCTGTTTGCGCCTCATACGCAGAGAGCCGTGCCTTAACAGTTTCTGGTTTATCATCAGAACGGCGCGAAAATTTATCACCTCCGCATTGATCACAGATCCCTTCCTTGATTGGTTTTTGGAATTCTTCGTGGTAGCCGGCACCGCAGTTAGTGCAATTATAGCGGCCAGAGATACGTTGAGTAAGAACATCGTATTGAACTGCCAATTCAATTACAAAATCAATTTTCATACCTTTTCGTTCCAACATAACATCTAATTCCCGCGCCTGAGCGGTAGTGCGCGGAAAGCCATCAAGAATAAACCCATTCTTACTATCTGGTTGTTCTATACGATTTGAGATCATTCTGATCATTATGTCATCCGGTACCAAAGCACCAGATTCCATAATTGATTTTACTTCCTCTCCAAGTTTACTGCCCGATATTATTGCCTCACGCAGCATGTCCCCAGTAGAGAGCTGCAGCAGGCCATGTTTTTTTTCGAGCTCCTTGGCCTGAGTACCTTTTCCAGCACCAGGGGGACCGAGAAGAATAATATTCATCCCCGTCGACCTCTCAACCGCGATTTTTTAATCAACCCCTCATATTGATGTGCTAGTAAATGGGATTGAACTTGGGCAACTGTATCCATCGTAACAGTAACTACGATTAGCAAACTCGTGCCACCAAAATAAAACGGGACTGAATACTTAGAGATTAAAATTTCTGGTAAAATACTTATTGCAATTAAATAAAGTGCGCCAAAAACCGTCAGACGGGTCAATATAAAGTCAAGGTACTCCGCAGTATTTTTCCCAGGGCGTATACCAGGCAAAAACCCGCCATTATTTTTCAAGTTATCAGCAGTTTCAGATGGATTAAATACGACTGAAGTATAGAAAAAAGCAAAAAACCCGATAAGCGCAGCATATATTAACAAGTAGGCAAGTTGTCCGCGACCTAGATAGGCTACCATCGAATTAAGCCAATCAGGTCCAGCATTCGCTGTNAATCCAGCTAACGTAATAGGCAACAATAATAATGAACTTGCAAAAATTGGGGGAATAACGCCAGCTGTATTAAGTTTCAGAGGTAAATGCGAACTATCGCCCCCAAACATTTTATTACCTACCTGTCTTTTAGGGTACTGCACTACAACCCGTCTCTGTGCTCTCTCAACATATACAATTACTGCAATTACAACCAACGCCATCAGAAGAAAGAAGACAATTAATCCAGCTGGTAGTGCTCCNGTACGCCCAAGCTCTAATGTTCCTGCCAACGCTGATGGTAATTCGGCAACAATACCGGCAAAAATAATCAAAGAGATACCGTTCCCGACGCCTCGAGCTGTGATTTGTTCTCCAAGCCACATTAAGAACATCGTACCACCAACTAATGTGATAACTGTCGTGGCTCTGAAGAAAAGACCNGGGTCAATTACCGCAGAGCCTTGAGANCCGGTCATACTTTCCAGACCGACNCCGATGCCATAACCTTGAAGAGCAGCGAGGAAGACTGTTCCATATCGNGTATACTGATTAATTTTTTTTCGTCCCGGTTCTCCTTCTTTCTTCAAAGCTATAAAATAAGGGGAAACAGCAGTAAGTAGTTGCATAATAATCGCAGCCGAGATGTAAGGCATGATTCCAAGAGCAAAGATCGTCATACGACCAAAAGCTCCACCTGCAAACATATTAAACATCCCTAATATGCCGCTAGCCTGTTGTTGGAATATTTCTTTTAAAATCGTAGGATCAATACCCGGCAAAGGTATATACGTCCCGAGACGATAAATTATCAACGCACCAAGCGTAAACCACAGCCGTTTTTTCAATTCCGTAGCTTTTGATAGCTGACCGAAATTGATATGAGCAGCTAATTGTTCAGCGGCAGACGCCATATCTCTCTCCGAAAAATAATAACAACTTATGTTATTTTGGTTATCCTAAGCTTTCTTTGGTTCCGATGATTTTTCTTTGTGTTTATTTTCTATTTTTTTACTCGAACCTTCCAATTGGAGAAGCTTCACGGATCCACCTGCTAGCTCAACGGCTGAGATCGCCGCTTTTGAAGCACCAACAACTTCAATATCAATCTTAGAATTTAAGGTGCCTTTACCTAAGAGGCGGACCCCATCCCGGGCTGTCTTTATCAACCCGGAAGTAATTAAAACGTTAGCAGTAATTAGTTTCGTAATATCCAACTTATTAAGGTCAATTGCGGCCTGGAGTTTACCCAAATTTAATTCACGGTAGTTTTTCCTAAATATATTGTTAAACCCACGTTTAGGGAGACGTCGAAATAGCGGCATTTGCCCCCCCTCAAACCCGGCTAATGCAACACCACTACGTGATTTTTGACCTTTTTGTCCTTTGCCGGATGTTTTTCCCAAGCCAGAAGAGGCGCCACGACCCGCGCGTTTACGGGCTTTTCTTGCACCTCTATTATCGGAAAGTTGGTTTAATTGCATTTTCTTACCTCGTTGAACTTGTCAGTTATTTATTTTTCTTCAACCCGTACAAGATGACTGACTTTTTTTATCATACCTCTAATGGCCGGTGTATCCTCAAGCTCTCTGGTTCGATTGATTTTATTCAAGCCTAATCCCGCCAAGGTTTGNCGTTGATCGGCTGGTCGGCCAATTGGACTACCTGTTTGAGTAACTATTAATGTTTCTTTTGCCATTCTATTTGTCCGAAACTGCAGTTGATTTTATTTTTGCAGGCGCAGAACGAGGACCTAGAATATCAGAGACCTTACGGCCCCTTCGGGCTGCCACCGTGCGCGGTGATTGCAGTCTAAGTANAGCCTGAAATGTCGCTTTTACCATATTATACGGGTTTTGAGAGCCAGTAGACTTAGCAACAACATCTTGAACACCTAGTGTTTCAAAAACTGCGCGCATCGGACCTCCGGCTATTATACCTGTACCGGCTGGCGCCGCCCTGCAAACAACATGGCCTGCACCGAAATCGCCTCGAACATCATGGTGAAGCGTACGACCTTCACGAAGTGGGATCCGTATCATTCCAGATTTAGCACGTTCAGTT